>URCU01000081.1:0-8931 GCA_900546425.1 uncultured Collinsella sp.
CTACACTTATGCGATCGTCGGCAGCGTCAGATGTGTATAAGAGACAGGCATTGACCTTCTGGTCATGCCTCGCCTTTTGAATGACAAATTGTCGCCCTGGGCGGCGCGCAGCGTCGGCCGGTTACGGCGTTTGGTAAAACGCCGTAACTAACGGGCTCCGTACTGCTCGTAGTAGGCGTCGATGGCAGCCTTGAGCTCGTCATCGATGACGACCTTGCCGTCGATCTCGTGGTTGTAGAGGGTCTCGACGACCTCGGCCATGGAAACGATGCTCGCGACGGGGAAACCGTACTTGGCCTCGATCTCCTTCTGCGCGGTGGTCACGCCACCCTTGCCGACCTCCATGCGGTTGAGGGACACGATGAGGCCCTTGATCTCGACGTCGGCAGCAGCCTTGACCTTGGGATAGGTCTCGTCGATGGACTTGCCGCTGGTGGTGACATCCTCGACCATGACCACGCGGTCGCCGTCCTGGGGCTCGTAGCCCAGCAGGTTGCCCTTGTCGGCACCGTGGTCCTTGGCCTCCTTGCGGTCGCAGCAGTACTTGACCTCCTTGCCGTACAGCTCGTGGTAGGCAATCGCGGTCACGACGGCCAGGGGAATGCCCTTGTAGGCCGGCCCAAACAGCACGTCAAAGTCGTCGCCAAAGTTATCGTGGATGGCCTGGGCGTAATACTCGCCCAGCTTCTTGAGCTGGTAGCCCGTCACGTAAGCGCCGGCGTTCATAAAGAACGGGGACTGACGGCCGCTCTTGAGCGTAAAGCTGCCGAACTTAAGGACGTCGGACTCGACCATAAACTTGATGAACTCTTGCTTGTAAGCCTCCATGCGGGCTCCTCTCGTAATCGCGTACGTGCTCTCCAGTTTAGCGCAGGCGAAGCGTCGGTGCGGGCGCGCTTTGAGGCCGCGGCATTCTGTAAAGGCTTTTCGGGATCAATGGTTTTCCGAACAATGGGGTTAACGCCGGCCTTTATCTTTTTTTGACAGCCTCGTTTGGCTCGCGCTACATCAGGCGCATGGCCTCCTGGACAGCACCGTAAAGGTTGGCGTCGTTGCCGAGCTCGGCCACCTTAATCTGCGGCACGGGAATGCCGGCAAGGGTCCCTTCGTAGCCCGCGAGGGCCAGCGGCATCTGCGCACGCAGGGCATCGACGAGCTCGGGATGGCACGAGATGCCGCCTGCGATCACAAAGACCTCGGGGTCGAGCACGGCCTGCAGGTTGATGAGCTGTCCGTCAAAGGCACGAGCGTAGCGGTCGAGCGCGCGCTGTGCCGCCTTGTCGCCATCCGCGATCCACTCAAAGACGCGGCGGCCGTCCACCGGAGAACCCGCAGGCAGGCCCTTCTCGGCAACGGCAGCATCGCGAAGCGCGCGCCAACCGCCCGAACCCGCAAAGGAGTTTTCCATGTCCGCGGCAGTCGTGACATCGTTGCGCAAGAAGCTGAACTCGCCTGCAAAGCAGTGCGCGCCGCGCAGGACCTTGCCGTCGATGACGATACCGCCGCCGATGCCCGTGCCGATAGCGAGCACCACGCCAAAACGCGTCCCGCGCAGAGCGCCAGCCGCATACTCACCGAGTGCACAGCACTTACCGTCGTTATTGACGGCAACCGGCACCCCCAGCGCCTCGCGCATGAGCTTTCCCAGTGGGCAGCCGTCCATAAACGTGAGCGCACCGCCGCGATAGATCGTCCCCGTGACGTCTCCCTCGTAGATACCACCGGGTGCGCTCACGCCTACGGCGCTCACGCGCTCACGGTACGGCTCGACGAGCCCGATCAGCGCCGAAACCGTCTCCTCAGCCGTGGTAAAGCCCGTCGGCAGGCTCCCGCGCTCGCGGACGGAAAAATCCTCGCCCAGCACAGCCCATTTAACGGCCGTACCGCCCACATCGATTCCAAAGAACTCCTGCATATTCGCCCCTCACGCGCCATGGCCCCGGACGCGCATCGCCGCGACCACCACAGGGGCTGTCCCCTTATGATGGTCATGCGGTAAATCGCGCACGGTGCCAATTATCTCTCTGTTTTACGCCTCTGCTTTGGTCAGACGAAGCAACATATCGCCGACGTAGGTCTCGCCGTGGGCCACATAACCGCCACGCAAACTGCCCTCCCAAAGAACGTCCCCCATGACCACTCATTTAAGTCTGTCCCCAATGAGTGCGGCGGAATGAAAGGGACTGGGTTGTAAGTGTTGGAGAGGAGCCGTTAGCGCCTGGGGGTCAGGATCACCAGGGCGTCGTGCTCAAAGGGATGCTGAGCCACGCGCACGGTGCCGTCACCGTTGTCGCGGACGGGCAGCTTGGCGATGCGCTTGTCCTCCATGTCGAGAACTGTCGCCGCCCAGCCGCGCGTGCCGTCGAGCTTAAACTTGAGCGCCGTGGTGCGCGGCAGGTAGGTGACGACACGATCGCCAACGCGCGCCACGCGAATGGCCTCGCGCGCATCATCGAGCAGCTCCTGCGCCGGAACCACGGCAAGCGCGTCGTCGCCAGCCGTAGCGCCCAGGCCGGCAAGCACATGCTCGATCACGCCAAAGTCCCAAACGCCCGCAAACTGCAGGCACTCTTGCCAGCGGAACGGCATATCGAAACCCTCGCCCAGCACCGAGCCCTGGCTCTTGCTGGTCTGCCAGTTCCAAACGCCGTGCGCGCCATAGGTCACACCCGCGCTGGCGCCGGCAAGGATAGACGACCACACGCTCGCGCGGCAGTCCTGTGCGGTGAAGCGCCAGTACACGTTACGCGACGCACCCATCTGCTCGTAACAGGGCTCGGAGTTGACCATCGGCTTTTTAGGATAGTTGGCGATAAAGTCCTGCGGCAGGTGCCATGCCTCGGGCTGTCCCTCGTAGTTATGACCGGGCTGGAACATGTAAAAGTCCAGACGCTCCAGGTACTGTGACGGAATGGTGCGATTGCCGCGGTTGATATGCATGGTACGCAACGCCTCGGGCGCGCGCTTGACGACTTCGTCGAGGGCATCCTCGTAATAGGCGATCGCCTCGTCGCTGGTAAAGTCGGTATCGCCCGTCACCACGTAGACGGGGTCGAACTCGCCCAGGTTCTCGACGACGCGGGCAACGTGGGCGCGGACCTCCTCGCGCGGCATAGTCTCGGCACCGCAAAGCTCTGCAATCTTGGCGCCCCAGGTACCGGGCACGTAGTTGCACCACATAAGTACGAGCGCCGGACGAATGCCATGCTCGACGGCAGCGCGACACATGGCAGCAGCGCGGTCCCAGTACGCCTGGTTGGGACGGGACCAATCAAAATGCACGCCGTCCTCGCTGGCATAGGGCCAAATGCCCAGATCGGGGCAGCAGCGATCCCACTGCGGCAGCGTGTTGATCTGCAGCACGTTCATGCCCTGCTCGGCGCGACGGGTCAGATAGTAGTCCCAATCGGTCTCGGTAATGCTCGTAAACGCGCTCCAGCACGTATCGGCAAACCAAAAGAATGGCTTGCCGTCGCACAAAAAGCCATCCCGGCGACCGTTGACAGTCAGCTTTCCCAAACTCATCTGCATGTCCTTTCGTTTGATAAAGGAGTTGCGAACCGGCAGATTCTTTCGCGGTAACCCCGCGCGAAAGCCTCCGTCGTTTAGCAAGCCCTTGCGGGCGGGCATCTCCCATCCCAATCAGTCTACCTTGTAAGAAGGGCCCCGCCGGGCTTGCGCCTGACGGGGCCCTGTCGTGTAGGTAAGGTCGTATGTGACCGAATGGCTTGGCCTTAGGCCTCCATCTCGGCGAGCTCCTCCTTGGAGAAGCCAGTGGCAAAGACGACGGCGGCTGCGATGACAAAGGAGATCGCCATACCGACGATAGCCCAGACGGTGTTCATCTGGCCACCCTGCAGGTAGTTAGTGAAGACCAGGAAGTTGGAGGCACCGCCGGCCAGGTAGTAGGTAACACCCATGAGGCCGGAGAACACAGCGCCGATGGCACCGCCGATGAACATACCGAGCATGGTGCGACGGAAGCGCATGAGGATACCGAAGAGCGCGGGCTCGGTGACGCCGCCGGCGATGGCGGAGATGACGTAGCCCAGGGCAAGACCCTTCTCGTCGGGGTTCTTCATCTTGAGGAAGGCACCGAAGGCGCAGCCCCAGACGGCGGCCATAGCGCAGTTGGTGGAAACGAAGACGAAGGGATCGTAGCCGGCGGCGATGATCTGGACCTGAGCGAGCAGGATGACGGGCATGTGCATGCCGCAGACCACGAAGAGCTGCCAGAAGGCGCCGAGGATGGCCATAACGATCAGGATACCGATACCGCCAAGGTCGGCAAGACCAAAGAGGGCATTGGCGATGACGTTGCCGAGCTCGTTGCCGATCGGGGCAAGGACGATGAAGGCGATGGGGATCGTGACAATCATGGTGCAGAACGGCGTGAAGACCGTGGACAGCACGTCGGGCATGACCTTCTTAAAGAACTTCTCGATGAAGTAGAGGACCGGCACCGAAAGGATGATCGGCAGGACGGACTGCTGGTAGTTGGCAGCAGCGATCTGGATGCCGTAGACGGAAATGATTCCGCCGCCCTCCTGGGTAGCGACGCTCACGACAGACGGGGCCATGAGGACGCCGCCGAGGAGCATGCCGAGCACCGGGGTGGCGCCGAGTTTCTTAGCGGCGGCATAGCCCAGGTAGATGGGGATAAAGGTAAACGTGGCCTCGTACAGGGTGGTGTAGAGGAACGTATAGGTCGGGTCGTCGGCCGAGAGCACACCGAGCATGGTGGGGCCGAGGACGGCCGCGATGGTACGGAACAGACCGCCGGCCATGAGCAGCGGGATGAGCTGGGTCATGGAGCCCGACAGATAGTCAAGGATGATGTTCGGCAGGTTCTTGAGCTCGAACTTCTGCTTGGAAGCATCGAGGTTCTCGTCGACGGCGGCACCCTGCTTGACGCCGGAGATGGCGACGAACTCGGCGAGCACCTTGGGCACGTTCTGGCCGATGATGACCTGGAGCTGGCTGCCGGCGAACTGGCATCCCAGAACACCCTTGACCTTCTTGATCTTCTCCACGTCGGCCTTGTTGTTGTCCTTGAGCGTCAGACGCAGGCGCGTCATGCAGTTGGTGGCGACGGAAACATTCTCCGCACCGCCCACGAGCTCGAGGACATCGGTGGCAATCTGCTTGTTATCTACTGCCATGGGACCCCTCCCCATATCTTCGTGTGCCAGCCCCTTTGGGCTTAGGCACGCCTTTGGCCCGGCGACTATAACCCCTTACGGTGCCGGACCCTTGGATACGCTGTCGTAAACAATCTGTTTACTGAACGTTTACAGCGCTTAGTTTACACGCAGCGTTGAATTTGTGGCAGTTTTGCCGTTTGCAGTCCGGTGAACGGTAGGAAATCGGGGGTGAACGTAATTGAATGCCAAGGCATTACATATAGTGCCGTTTATTTATAAATGGCCGTCTACGTGGGATTTTATATAATCTGTCACCCAAATTCCTTGTTGACTCATCAACAAAAGCCCTGCTAGATAGTAGTAAACGAGTGTTTAGTAGTTCATTGAGTGTTTGATTTGACCGTTTACCGAGTTCATCTGCTTATTCTCTAATTCTGCTTTACACTAAACATGTTTAGATTGTATTGCCGCGATTGTTTAGTATTTGCGGCACAAAGGAGGCAGCTCATGGAACTCAAATCGTGTACCTACGCAACCGTCACCACCTTGGGCGACTTTGGCCCCTGGATCAGCAAGGTCGTTCTCGACCTGCCCTGCACCGTGCGCGCCAACGATATCGATGCGAACACTTTCCATATATATGCAGAGCGTCACGAGCGCACGGGCGAGGTCCTGATGCGCAAGGAGCACGGCGCCGACCATGCCGCGCCCTCCGTGGGTTACATTGACGTTCTCGCCGCGTATCCGAGCGACGAAAACGGCCGCAAGCTCGCCGTGGGCACCCATGTGGCACTCGAGGTCGCCGAGCAGCGCCTGACCAAAAAGATCGAAGGCGGCGTCATGGGCTCGCGCATGCTCGATGACCAGCTGCGAATCACGCAGCTCGCGGCTCTTCCCGGCAACGACGGCGACGACCCCACCTGCGGCCTGGTCTTCGATACCAGTCGCGGCGACATCTGCCCCGCGATCAAGGGCTGGAGCAATGCCGTACAAAAGACCGCCGTCAATGGTATTGCGCTCGAGTACGGCTTCTTTGAGCCCAGCTTTAAAGCCGAGGACTCGGCCTGCTTCAATCCCTTCGCGCCTGGGGACACGGTCGTGCCCCAAAAGGCCCCGCTCGTGGTGTACCTGCACGGCGCCGGCGAAGGCAAGGGTTCCACGCAGGGCGAGGGCCCCGCGCGCGCCTATATCGGCAACCGTGTGACTGCCATTAGCCAGGCGCAAATCCAGCGCTACTTTGGCGGCTTTGCCTGGGTGCTCGTGCCGCAATCTCCCACGTTTTGGATGGACAACGGCGTCGAGCAGCTCGGCCGCTCCAACCAGAGCATCTACTCCCCCGTGCTCAAGGCGCTCATCGACGAGTTTGTCGCCGAACATGCCGAGCGCATCGACACCGACCGCATCGTGGTCGCCGGCCTTTCCAACGGCGGCTTTATGACCCTGCGCCTGTGCGCCGACTACCCCGATTTCTTCGCCGCCGGCCTTCCCTGCTGTGCCCCGTGGTACAACGCCACGGACGAGGACGTAGCCGCGCTCGCCAAGACGCCGCTGTGGTTTACGCACTCCAAGGGCGACGAGCTCGTGTCGCCGCAGCAGACCGTGCTGCCGCTCACGGCACGCCTGCGTGACGCCGGGGCCAACGTGCACCTTACCTACTTTAGTCATGTCGAGGACCTGACCGGGCGCTATCGCGAGGCCGATGGCTCGCCTAAGAAGACGTTCAACCACGGCGTGTGGATCCACCAATTCAACGACCTGTGTTATCAAGACTTCGACGGGGGCAACGTACTCATCGACGGCGAGCCGGTGGGCTGCTGGGAGTGGTCGGCCAGGGTCGACCGCTAAGCCCTCCCATCGCGGGGACCGGGGCTTAGTTTTGCAAACGTCCTCGGGCATGCATGGGCCGGCGCCTTGCGCTTCGCGCTGCGCCGGCCCATGCCCCCTGCGGAATGTTTGCAAAACTAAGCCCCGGTCCCCGCTGCGTTGCCATTGTCGTTGGCCCTGGCCGGCCGCTTCCGGCGGCACGCCGGGTCGGTGGCGATGGGGGCGTGGGCCCCGTCTTGCCTTGCGCGTAACTGGCTGAATTGATTTTGATTGGAGCTTTTCCCATGTCCCAAGAGTTGACTCGGGTGATTGTTACCACTGATATGGAAGTCGATGATATGAACTCGCTCGTTCATTTGGCTCTGTATCTTAATGTGCTTGATGTTCAGGCTGTGGTGTATACGGCTTCGCAGTATCACTTTCTTGGCGATGGCGTCCATACGCTCGGCGAGGTGAATTCGCATTGGCGGACTAAGGGGCGTCGCTCTTACGAGTGGGCTGTTGTGCCTCATGAGCCCGATCCGCTGGCCGGGGAGCTTCGTGAGTATCGTCCGTTTCCCGAGCATTGGATTGAGAGTCTCTGGAGTAATGAATATGCCCAGGCTTGGCCGCAGTTGCAGGCGAATGCGGGCGCTGCCGGTGAGCCGCCGTTTCCCACGCCTGCCCAGATGATCGAGCGCACCTTTGTGGGAAACGTTGCCTTTGAGGGTGATGTGACTGAGGAAACTGACGGGTCTCGCGTAATTGCGCAGGCACTTTTAGATGATGATCCGCGTACGTTATGGCTGCTCAGCTGGGGCGGCATGAACACCATCGTTCGCGCCCTCATGAGCATTGCCGAGCGTTATCGCGCCACGCCCGAATGGCCCGCCGTGCAGCAGCGGGTCTATCAGAAGGTGCGCGTGATGGGCGTTGCCGATGGCATAGGGCAGGACAACTCATGGCTTGACCACGGACGCGAGCTCTTTCCCGAGCTCATCTTTTGGTGCGTGCCCTATATGTATGGCGGCTATGTCGACGCCAAGATGGCTCAGCCCGATACGCTGCCCCTGTTTAAGGCTCCTTGGCCCGAGCAGAACCTCACGAAGGGCAACGGCCCCCTCATGGCGCGCTATATGCTCTATGGCGACGGTAAGGTCTACGAAAACGAGCCCGAGCGCTTTCAGTTTGGTAAGCACGCCCGTCTGGATTGGGGCCTAGAAGGCATGCCCGCGATGCAGTTTGAGCACGGCGACTTTATGGCCGAAGGCGACAGCATGACCTATATTCCGCTGCTGCCGTTTGGCCTGCGCGGTATCGATGACCGCGGCTTCGACACGCTGCTCGGCCGCATGTTTCTTGATGGGCATCCTGATGCGGACGCACCCGCCGGTTTTGCCGCCATCGGCACGCCCGCAGGCAACAATCCCAATCCCTATCTACGCGCCTATCAGGAAGACTTTGCCGCCCGCGCGCAATGGTGCGCCCATGATCCGGCGGCCTGCTCGCATCCGGCACATGTTGTCGAGGTCACGGCCGACCGCAGCGCTACAGCCGGCGAGTGCGTCACCCTTGCGGCGACCATCATCGATCCCGACGGCAAGGGCTTTGATGCACATTGGGATGTCGCCGTGGACCCGTCGAGCTATGCAGGCACGCAGGATCTTTCGCTGTGGCAGGAATGCACGGTAAGCACCGCTTTTGTCGTGCCCGCCGACGCGCAGCCCGGCGACCGCTTCGTACTCACCCTTACCGTGCAGACGCGCACCGAGCGCCCCTGCAGCCGCTACGCCCAGGTCGCCGTGACCGTGGCATAGCGAGCGGCAGCCGCCACATTCGGCATGGAGTGTCCCCAGCTGCCACTCATTTAAGTACGTCCCCAATGAGTGTCCCCAACGACTAGTCGTTTAAGAACGTCCCCAATGACTAGGGACTGCGGACGATTTCTTGGACCGTTACGCGGCCCTTCCCAGCGCGGCGCGGA
>URCU01000082.1:0-8812 GCA_900546425.1 uncultured Collinsella sp.
CACTTATGCGATCGTCGGCAGCGTCAGATGTGTATAAGAGACAGGACATGGACCAAGTAGATAGGGTTGCAAGAGAATCCCACGGTATCGCGAAACATATCCGCGATGGTCGCGAGCATCGCCAAGATGCCCGCGAACATCAGCATGTCGCGATTCTGTTTTAATCGCTCCACCGGCATGCGCTTAGTGCTTTACCGGCGCGCCGCAATGTGGGCAGAATTGAGAATCGGGCGTAAGCGGGCTTCCGCACGAGCTACAGAATCGCGGCGCATCCGAGGGCGCAGGAGCCTGCTGCGGCTGGGCCTGAGCCTGCTGTCCGACGAAATTCTGCGGCATCGTCTGCTGAGGCGCTGTATATGCGGTGTTATTCGCAACTGCCGCATATGTCTTAGAGTGTTTGCGCATGCGAATGACAAAGAAGCCGCCAACGCCCGCCGCGATGAGAATCGCAACAATAACGACGATGAGAATGGGATTGAACGAGGATGAGCTGTCGTCCTTTTGCGAATCGGCCAAAAGGGATTGCTGGGAGATGCCGCTCTTGTAGACATCGATCCTAAAACCGTCATCCTTATTATCTTGAACGGCGTAAATCAATGAGCAGTCCTTCGAGAACCACGCAGACCCCATGTAGCCGTCGTCGCCTACGCGGTCGTATTCCAGCGAACCCCTCAAATTAATCTGAGAATGTGCACCCGTCTTTGTATCAATCAGATACAACAGATTGTTATCGTTATCGTCCGAACCATTGGCCAATGCAAACCTACCGTCATTCGATAGAGCGCCATATCCACCTTCACTCATAAAGGGGAGATCATTAGGGTACTTAGTCCTCCATTTTGTTTCGCCTGTCTTGTTATCGACGATAATCATTTCAAGGCTTTCCAGCTCAGAAGAGCTGGAGCCGAGTCCATCACTGTTTTCGTTATACAAGCCAAGAACGAGCGATCCGTCCTGATTAAGCGTGTTGTATTCCAGATTGCTGTAGTAGGTGCAGGTTGCGTCACCCTTTTTTGAGACATGGAGGCAGGGGCCGATGGCGGAGCCGTCATCGTTAACGACAACCGTATTGCCCGCCCTGTCAAATTCAGACGTGTTGACGGCTTCCTTATCCTTCAGGTCGAGCGTTACCACGTCGTAGTACGAATGTGAATCGTAATCGTCACCGCAATAATCCCTTATAACATAGCCGTATTTGCCGTCATTTGAAATCCAAGCAGGGCCATCCAAAGAGTAGTCATCGGATGACGTAAATTCGTATTTAGTCGTTGTATTGCTGTTCTTAAAATCAACTACGCTAAAAACCGCGTAATAATCCTCTGAACGCGAATCATATACTAGGGATGTTATAAAAAGCGATTTATTGTCCTTAGATATTTGAAGCCTGACGTCGCCATCATCGTCATCAAGCACGTCAGATGGAACCGCGGAGCCCAGCGGATATTCTTCTGACTTGTCATTGGACAGATCATATGCAATTACGGAATCGTTCGCTCTATTGAAACAGTAAAAGGTCTCTTCGTCGGCTGAAAAGCAGTATGCATTTTTATAGTCATCACTCTCGGGATCAATATCCACTATGGTGCGAGACCAATCCTCGGTGTCTAGTAAATAGAACTTTTCTTCAGATGCATCCCCGTACAGCACATACCTTCCAGAAGGCGAACGGTTTACATATATCGAATTCTCAAGCTCATACGTATCCTTGAGCTCGGGCGTGGGAACGTCGGCAGCATAGGCACCGAGCGGCGCCACGACAAGACTGGCAGCCAGCGCAAGGCCGGCCGTAAGGAGCATCCCCCATTTCATTTTTCTTGTTCTTGGCATGGTTGCCCCTTTCGATCGAGAGGTGAGTAAGACCTGAGAATACGCTAAGCCCGAAAAAGCAAAATCTGTTGCGCAACAATTCCCGGCGAGTAAAAAAGTCAGTAACGCCTGATGAAAATGGGACGGGGATTAAATAATCATTCGGTACACAATGATTATTTAATCCCCGTCCCAGAAAAATCACTGATGGTTGACGGGAGCTCCGCAGTTTTGGCAGAAGGATGCGTTTGCTTCCAACATTGAGCCGCACTGTGCGCAAAAATGAGCGGACTCAACTGGCTGAGCATCATCGACCGCGGTCGGCGTCTGCTGAAGCGGTGGAACCTGCTGCACGGGAGGCATTTGCTGGTACGGATTGGACTGCGGAGGCTGAGGCTTATTCGACGATTCCTTGTTCAAGATAACAGCAAAGGCAACAGCCGCGACACCACCAAATACAACTAGCAAAACGAGAAGATCGAATACACTAAGGCCTATCATCGCACATCAGCTCCTCATGTAGCGAAAGATGACGGATGCCGAGATTTTATCGCCGCGCCGCAAGCCCCTCCTAGTGCGCAACACCCGGGCACGACCAGTCTTTTTGAGATTGGTGCGTGGCAAGCGTATGCCTTCGGGGTATAAGACGGCTAATTGTATGCCGCCCTATGAAAGGAACCCTTATGCCCAGCGTTGCCGTTCTTGCCGCCGATGGCTTTGAAACGATTGAATGCCTGACCATGGTTGATGTCATGCGTCGCGGCGGCGTGCGTGCCACGCTCGTCTCGATCATGCCCACGCGCGAGGTCGTAAGCTCGCTGCAGATTCCCGTAACCTGCGACGCACTCTTTGACGAGATTAACTTTGACGAGTATGACTGCGTCGTCCTACCCGGCGGTCTGCCCGGCGCCACCAACCTGCGCGCCGACCAGCGCGTCTGCGACGTAGTCTGCGAGTTCGCCGCGACCAAGCATGTTGCCGCCATCTGCGCCGCCCCGTTTATCCTGGGCGAGCTTGACCTGCTCGAGGGACGCCACGCCACGTGCTTCCCCGGCTTTGAGAAGAGCTTCCCCGAGGGCGCCTATACCGGCGACAAGGTCACGCACGACGGCAACATCATCACCGCCAGCGGCATGGCCCAGTCGCTCCCCTTTGCGCTTGAGCTGCTGCGTACGCTCGCCGGCGACAAGGCTGTCGAGAAGGTTGCCGAGGGCATTCAGCTATGATTTTGGCTTCGCAATCACCGCGCCGCATCGAGTTGATGCGCGAAGCGGGCTACGATATCCGCGTCATTCCCGCCGACATCGACGAGACCCCTTTTGATGACGAGGCCCCGCTTACGCTTGTCGAGCGCTTAGCTCGCGCCAAGGCTGCCGCCGTTGCCTCCGAGCACGCCGATCCCAGTGAGCTGACCATCGCGGCCGACACCATCGTCACCTTCGATGGCAAGATTTTAGGTAAGCCGGCAAACGAGGACGAAGCCCGCACCATGCTCCACGAGCTCTCGGGGCGCACGCACCAGGTCGCAACCGGCGTCTGCATCGTTAGAGCCGGAGACGTCACAGCCCCGCACGCCGCCGAGAGCCTGTCGTTTGTCGATGTGACCGACGTGACGTTCTATGAGCTCACCGACGAGCAGATTGAGCGCTACGTCGCCTCAGGCGAGCCCATGGACAAGGCAGGCGCCTACGGCATTCAGGGCACAGGCGGACGCATGCTCGTGCATGATATTTCGGGCGACTTCTACAACGTGGTGGGCCTGCCCATCGCTCGCGTCGCGCGTGCGATTCAAAAACTATCGTAATTGCATCTGGCGCTGGGTATCCCCCAGCGCCTACAATTTCGGCGTACCGTACGGATCCCGACCGGGCATAAGGCCCGGCGGAAAACCGATAGGAGTAAAACATGGATACACTGCTTGAGGCCATTGACGTTTGCGATGTCGATGGCTTTTGTTTTGGCAACTATACGGACGAGGAGGCCGGCACCGGTTGCACCGTAATCGTGGCACCCGAGGGCGCCACCGGCGGTGTTGACGTTCGCGGCGGTGCACCGGCATCGCGCGAGACCGACCTGCTGCGTCCCGAGAACACCGTGGACAAGGTCCATGCCGTCTGCCTTTCGGGTGGATCGGCCTTTGGTCTGGAGGCCGCAAGCGGCGTCGCCCGCGAGCTCGAGAGCCGCGGCATCGGCCTTCCTGTCGGCCCCACGCAGGTGCCCATCGTTTGCTCTAGCTGCATCTTCGACCTCGCCTTTGGCGACCCCACCGTACGCCCCGACATTGAGGCTGGCATCTCCGCCGTGCGCGAGGCGCTCGACAGCACCCCCACCACGCTCGAGCAGGGCAATGTAGGTGCCGGCACCGGTGCCACCGTGGGCAAGCTCATGGGCCCCGCCACCTGCATGAAGGCCGGCCTTGGAGCCGCCGCCGTGGCACTCGGCCCTGTTAAGGTGGGCGCCGTGGTCTCGGTCAACGCCTGCGGCAATGTCGTCGACCCCTTCACCGGTGAATGGGTCGCTGGTATGCGCGCCGCAGCAGATAGCGACCAGGTCGTCGACATGGAGCTCGCAGCCTTTGCCGCCGCCGGCTCCATGCAAATGCCGCTCGACCGCACCAACACCACCATCAGCTGCATCGTCACCAACGTTGAGCTCACCAAGGCTCAGGCCACCAAGGTCTCCCAGATGGCCGCAGACGCCTATGCGCACGCCATCCGCCCCACGCACACCACCAACGACGGCGACACCATCTACACCCTCGCCAGCGGCAAACTAGACGCTCAGACAAGCGCCGCCGTTCCCTTGGACCTGTTGGGCATGCTCGCCGTAAGGGCCCTGCAGACCGCCATCGTAAACGGAGCCAAAACCGCCAAAACCTCCCACGGCATCCCCGGCGCCGCGAAGTAATCCACTCGACCGTCGGTCGGAGACGGGCGGGCGTTACGTTTGCTGCTCTACAGTCCTATGCAAGACGAAGGCCACATTAAGTGGCCTTCTTTGCATGCGGAACTCGCGACAAACGTAACGCCCGCCCGTCTCCGACCGACTACCAACCAAATTCTTTTCAGCCCAGGCCCCTGTGTACCGCGCGTCGAAGATCTTCAAATTCACCTATCTGACAATCGATTTATAGCAGAGGCCCCTTGGCCTTTAGTTTGATACAAGTTCCGCACGAGCCGGAAAGCACTTAATGTGCTTTCCGTGCGAGCAGGACTGTTTGCAGTAGCAAACTAAAGGCCAAGGGGCCCAGTCAACCTATCAGCAGCGATTGCTCAACAGTTAGTTGAATTTGAAGATCTTTGAGGCCAGATGGTATAGGCCGAGTGTGGTTTTGTCCCCGGCCCGTCCATGCAGGTTGGTAAAGAATCCGACCACGCCGTAGCGAGCGCGACGATACATGCGCTCGTCGTACTCCTTCAGGTCCTTCCACAGCGTCTTCAGGCGCTCATCGGCACAATCTTCCTCGGAAAGCTTGGTGAGCACCGAGCAAATCGCCATCATCATGGTGAAGTAGCCCATCATGTACGAACGCAGACGCGAGGACTCAACGTCCTGGTACAGGTGGAACGATTCCATCATGATGCGCGTTACGCGGAACTGCTGACCCAGGCGCTTGACCATCGTGGCCTCATTGACGCTTTGGCCCTCGCGACCGATAAAGTAGCGATAGAGGTCGATGTCGGCGTAGTACATGGTCTTGCAGCGCGGCAGCGGCACGTATGCGTAGATATTGTCCACGTAGAACGTGTGTGCCGGCATAGGTAGATTGGACTCGCGCAGTACATCGGTGCGATAGCACAGGCTGTGCATGAGCAGGTTCTGATCGGGACGGAAGTGTCCGATCTGGTCCCAAGAGAAAATCTTTTTGCGCGGCAGGGCAAACTTGTAGCCAATAGCGGTATGTGTGCCCTCGTAAACCTTCTCGTACACGTAGTTCGAGATAAACAGGTCGACGCGCTGGTCGCGCTCCTCAAAGCCACGCAGAATCGACAGCATGGTCGAAAGCGCCGCACCGTCGAGCCAGTCGTCCGAGTCAACGACCTTGTAGTAGGTGCCCTGCGCCTCGCGCAGGCCCGAGAGGACGGCAATACCGTGGCCGCCATTCTCCTGGTGCACCGCGCGGATGATTCCAGGATAACGGGCCTCCCACTCATCGGCCTTGGCGGCCGTCTCGTCCTTGGAGCCGTCGTCCACCACGATAATCTCGATATCGGTGGCGTAATTGCTCCCTTCCAAGATGGAGGTGATGCAATGGTCCATGTCCTTGGCGGCGTTATATGAGGGAATACCGAATGTTATGACTTTATGCATGGCAGGCGATAATCTCATCCGAAAGATCGAGGGCGGAATTGGTCACGGCGTCCATATCGTAGTAACGATACTCGGCCAGACGACCCACCGGGTGGAAGTTCGTCAGGTTCTGGACGCGCTCTAGATAGCGCTCATAGAGCTCACGGTTCTCGGGCTCCAGGATAGCGTAGTACGGCGTCTCGCCCGAACCGGGCGTATACGCCTTGGAGTACTCCTTCATGATGGTGGTCTTGCCGGGCAAAACCTGACCGGTCATGTTCTTGAACTCGGTAATACGTGTATAGTCCTCGCTCGTGGTGTAGTTGACGGTGCCCACGGGCTGGAACTGATCCATATCGAGCGTCTCGAACTTCATGTCGAGCGTGCGGTACGGCAGCGCGCCCAGGTCGAGGTTGAACAGCTCATCGAGTGGACCGGTATAGACGATCTCGCCACCATAGACCTTACCGTCGATCTTGACGGTAGTCTCGTCGATCTCAAAGAGGTCACGGGCGTCTACGTCACAGAATACGTCAATCAGGTCGTGATCGAGCATATGCTCGAACAGCGCGGTATAGCCATCCTGCGGCATGCCCTGGAAAGGAGCCTGCGGGAAGTAGCGATCGTCATCGCCCACAAAGACGGGAACGCGGCCGGTGATCGAGGGGTCGATCTGATCGGGCGTCTGGCCCCACTGCTTCATGGTGTAATGCAAAAAGACGTTCTCGTAGACGTAATCGGCGACCTCGGCAAGATCCGGGTCGTTCTTCTTACGCAGCTCCATAATGGGCACCTTGACGTCCTTGCCAAAGGTCTCCACGAGCTTCTGATACAGCTCCTCGCCGCGCTCGTCACCAAAGGCGAGCTTAAGACTCGCATGGTTGAAGGGCACGGGCATAAGGGTACCGTTGATGTTGGCGAGCACCTTGTGCTGGTAGTCCGTCCACTTGGTAAAGCGCGACAGGAAATTGTGGACGCGCTCGTTAAAGGTATGGTAGATGTGCGGACCATACTCGTGGACCAGGATTCCCGCCTCGTCAGTGCAGTCGAAGGCATTGCCCGCAATGTGGCTACGGCGCTCCAAAACGGCAACACGATAGCCGATAGTTTCGGCAAGACGGCGGGCGCAAACGGCACCGGCATAACCGGCGCCGACAACAATCATGTCGTACGCACCGGCATTAAAGCCTTCAGGCAGGCCTGAGGTAATCTGCATCGATACTCCTTGTCAAAAGCCACACGCTTTTTAACTGGGCTTTTTCTCGAACATACGTCGAGACATATTTATCAGAGCGATTATAGCGCTAATGCGTCCTATAATGAGCTTGCCACACAAGGAAAGCTCAAGCACCGCGGCGTACATTATTGAAAGGTAAACCCGCTAGCAGCGGGTTTATTCGTGAAGCGCCGGGCGCCTGGAGCTTAGTGAAACGCTTGTAAGGAGTAACATGAGCGATTTCCTTAACCGTATGAAGTCAGCCGCCAAGGCCGACCTTAAGACGATCGTCCTGCCCGAGGGCGAGGACCCGCGCACCATCGTCGCGGCAAACAAAATCATCGAGGAGGGCCTGGCAAAGCTCGTCATCCTGGGCAACCCCGACGAGATCGATGTTCCCGGCGCCACCGTCATCGACCCGCGCAATGCTGAGAAGCACGAGGAGTACGCGCAGAAGTTTGCCGAGCTCCGCGCCAAGAAGGGCGTTACCATCGAGCAGGCTCGCGCCCAGGTGATGGACGCCACCTACTTTGGCACCATGATGGTCAAGATGGGCGACGCCGACGGCCTGGTCTCCGGCGCCTGCCACTCCACCGCCGACACCCTGCGCCCCGCGCTGCAGATTCTCAAGACCGCCCCGGGCACCAAGCTGGTCTCGGCCTTCTTCGTGATGTGCACCGACACCCCGCAGTTCGGCACCGACGGCACACTGATCTTCGCCGACTGCGGCCTCAACATCAACCCGTCCTCTGACGAGCTCTCCGAGATCGCCATCGCCTCCGCTCACTCTTGGTCCACTTTCATGGGCAATGTTGAGCCGCACGTGGCCATGCTCTCCTACTCCACCATGGGCTCCGCCGGTGGCGAGGTCGCCAAGAAGGTCCAGGAGGCTGTGAAGTTCTGCAAGGAGAAGGCTCCCGAGCTCGCCATCGACGGCGACCTGCAGCTCGACGCCGCTATCGTCCCCACCGTCGCCCAGCTCAAGGCTCCCGGTTCCTCCGTTGCCGGTAAGGCCAACGTGCTCGTGTTCCCCGACCTCGAGGCCGGCAACATCGGCTACAAGCTGGTCCAGCGCTTCGCCGGCGCTGACGCCTACGGCCCCATCCTGCAGGGCATCGCCAAGCCGGTCAACGACCTTTCGCGCGGCTGCTCTGCCGACGACATCGTGGGTGTCGTGGCCATCACCGCCGTCCAGGCTCAGATGGCTGAGTAGCGTACATATCCCCTCGGGACCCTACAGGGTAAAGCTCTGAAAACGTCCTCGGACATGTCGGAAGCCCCCGCTGCGCACTACGTGCGGCGGGGGCTTCCTCCGTCCTGCGGAAAGTTTTCAGAGCTTTACCCTGTAGGGTCCCTGCCGCCACGTGGCAATCGGGGCATCTGGAGTGGACGGCGGCTTGGCTACGAGCTGAGGCTGAAGATCTGAATGATTGGATGCCGATGCTGGGGGGTGTTCCTATAGTTTTGTCAACTGGGCAATGCTGTTTTCGAGATTGAATC
>URCU01000083.1:0-8645 GCA_900546425.1 uncultured Collinsella sp.
TGTGTATAAGAGACAGCGAGCAAGTCGGTCGCAAAGGTATGGCGCATCGCATGCGGGGCGATGTCAGCCGGAATGCCGGCGAGCGTCGCCAGCGTATGGAACCGCCGCCGGAGCATCGCGGCGCTCATGCGATTGCCGCGCGCCGATATAAGCAGCGGATGCGGCCCGGTAGCGGGGTCACGGCGCTTTGCCTGAGCGAGCAACTCCGGCCTCCCCTCCTCAATATAGAGACGCGTCGCCTCGAGCGCACGACGATACAGAGGGACGATACGCTCCTTGCTCCCCTTGCCCCAAAGTCGCAGCGTTCGCTCGGACCAACCAATAGACTCCACGTTGAGCGCCGCGAGCTCCGAGATTCGCGCGCCGGAGGCATAGAGCAACTCAAGCATCGCCGCATCGCGCAGTCCCGCGGGCGTCGAGGTATCAGGCGTCTTGAGCAGCGCCTCAACCTGCTGGGTCGTAAGGACGCCCGGCAGGTCACGCGGCAGCTTGGGCGATGCGATCGCCGAGACCGCATCGCCCTCGACAATCCCCTCGGCAGCCATCCAGCGATAGAGTGAGCGAATGGCAGACAGGTGTGCCGCAAGGGTCCGAACCGCCGCCTGGCCACGCGACAGCTCGGCCAAATAGGAACGAACGGTCCGTACGTCGGCGGCGCGAGCGTCGATGCCCTCGCGCTCGCAACAAGCAGCAAAGCGCTCCAGCCTCGAGCCATAGGCCGTCACCGTGTTGGGAGAAAGCCCCTCAACGCGTGCGATATAGGCGATAAAAGAGTCGACGGTGTCGTACAGGTCAAAGGCTATGACCGGTCGCCTCCAAACAAGTCGGAACGCGTGGCCAAGTAGGCATCGAGGGCCTCGAGCGCACGGTCCGCATAGGCCTGATAGCGGTCGCGCTTGCTGCGGCGCTTACCGTCCTCGAGCGGCGGCACCAGGCCAAAGTTGACATGCATGGGCTGATAGCCCACGGTGGCAGGATCGGTCGCATAGCCCACTAGCGCACCCAGGGCGCCCACACGCGGCAACTCGACGCCCGCGGCACCGATAGCCTCGGCATAGGTGTTGAGCGCCGCGAGCAGACCTGTCGCCACGGCTTCCATGTACCCCTCGGTGCCGGTGATCTGACCGGCCAGGCGCACACCGGTACCGGGCACGGCAAAGGTGCCATCGAGCACATGCGGGGCATCGACAAAGGTATTGCGGTGCATGACACCGTAGCGGAAGAACTCAGCGTTCTCCAGGCCCGGCACCATATGGAAGACGCGCTTCTGCTCGCCAAAGGTCAAGTTGGTCTGGAAGCCCACCAGGTTATAGGCGGTCTTCTCCTTGTTCTCGGCACGCAGCTGAATCGCCGCCCAGGGGCGACGTCCGGTACGCGGGTCGGTGAGGCCGACGGGCTTCATGGCGCCAAAGCGAATGGCGTCCTTGCCGGTGCGCGCAACTTCCTCGGCAGGCTGGCAGGCCTGGAACAGATCGCCGCCCTCAAAGTCTTTGAGCACCACGCGGTCGGCCGTGGTAAGCGCCTCGATAAAGGCCTCGTACTCCTCCTTGTTGAGCGGAGCGTTGAGATAGTCGCCGCTCCCCTGCTCCTCGTAGCGCGACTGCGAGAACAGCACGTCCATATCGAGCGTGGAGGCATCGACGATCGGCGCCGCGGCATCGAAGAACGCAAGGGCGTCGCCACCGACGAGCTTCATGACCTCTTCGCTCAGCGCCGGTGAACACAGCGGGCCCGCGGCAATGACCACGTGACCCTCGGGAATCTGCGTGACCTCGCCGTGCACGACCTCGATATTGGGACGAGCGGCAACCTCGGCCTCGACAAGCTCGGAAAACTTGACGCGGTCGACCGCCAGGGCACCGCCGGCGGGAACAGCCGCGCGATGGGCGCAATCGAGCAGGACTGAACCCATGCGCTCAAGCTCGGCCTTCAGCAAACCAGCCGCGGAATCCGGACGGGTCGACTTAAACGAATTCGAGCAGACGAGCTCTGCCAGGTGATCGGTATGGTGAGCCGGGGAGCTCACCTGGGGGCGCATCTCGCACAGCTTTACGGCAAAACCGCGATCTGCCAGCTGGATCGCGCACTCCGAACCCGCCAGACCGCCACCGATAACTGTCACCTGATCGAACTGCATCTGCAAACACCTTTCTAATTGACACGTTTTCCATTGTGACCGAAGGGTGTCTGGGCGTGAAGGGCAAACTTGGAGGGCGCATACCTTCCATCCATCATGCGCTCGATAAGACCCTCGAGTTCAAGCGAACCCAAGAGTTTGAGTACGCCGACAGCATCGAGCGAGACGAGCGCCGCGATGTCGTCGACCTTGAGCGGAGAGGCGATGAGCGCATGCATCACGGTCTGCTGCGTTGGATCCAGGTCGGCAATGCCGGGAGCATCGGGGCGCGAGTAGCGCAGGGTTCCGTAGATGCGTGAGATAGCCATCTCGATAGATTCCTCGTCGACGATGCAGCAGGCACCGTTCGCAATGAGGTAATTCGTGCCACGCGACTCGGGCGATAGGATCGACCCCGGCACGGCAAGAAGTTCGCGCCCCAAATCCATAGCAGCCTCGGCTGTGGAAAACGTCCCAGAAGGCATACCCGCCTCGGATACAAAGAGGGCTTGCGACAGGGCCGCGATTACGCGATTGCGGCGCGGAAAGGCGAACTTGCGCGGACCCATGCCCCACGGAGAGATCGACACGACCGCGCCACCCGTATCAAGCGTGCGCGTAATCAGCCCCGCGCTCGAACGCGGGTAGACCACGTCGGCGCCCGTCCCCAGCACCACAACGTGTTTGCCGCCGGCGTTGACCGCAGCCCAACCCGAGGCCTGGTCACAACCGACCGCACCGCCCGAAACTACCGTCACTCCCGCCTCAACCGCCACCTTCGCCGCAAGCTCTGCCACGGCAAGACCATACGGCGAGGCCTTTCGCGCACCGATGATGGAGAGCGCGGGCGTCGAAAGCGCCTCGGGGTTGCCGCGCACATAGAGCGTCTGAGGTACATCAGAAAGCTCCAAAACGGTCTCGGGATACAACGCGTCACCTGGATGCAGCTCGAAGGTCCCCTCAGCCATCATTGGTCCCTCCTTCCCTGGTACATCGCCGCCTCGAGCACGTGGTCCTGCGTCACCTGCTCGCTCTCGGCGACATCTGCGATCGTGCGCGCAATGCGAACAAGGCGCACGATGCCACGCCCTGTGAGATGCGTGCGCTTCGACAGGCCGAGCACACACTTCTCCGCCGCATCATCGAGCTCAAAGGTCGAAACGACGCCGTCAATGGACCGTGTCTCGTCATCCTCGGCCTCGGCATCCGCATCGTCCATGCGGGATTCGCGCCAAGCGCGAAAGGCGCGACCGCGCACAACGTAGTCACATAACTCGGCCGACGACATGCCCTCCGCACCCTCGATAATCACTTGAGGGTCGGGACGGGTCACATCGATCATCATGTCGATACGGTCGGCCAAAGGACCGCGCAGTTTAGACCGATAGCGCTCGACCATCGCCGCCGAGCAGCGACACGGCACCTCGCGATCGCCCAAAAAGCCGCAGGGGCAGGGATTGCTCGCAGCCAGCAGCTGAAAGCGCGACGGGAAGGTAAAGGCCCCGTCGACGCGTACGATCCTCACGTAGCCGCGCTCGATGGGCTGACGCAGCGTCTGCAGCACGCCAGTGGGAAACTCGGCAAGCTCGTCCAAAAAGAGCACGCCGCCATGAGCAAGGCTGATCTCACCCGGGTGCACCGGGCGCCCGCCGCCGATAAGGCCTGCGGTCGAAATACTGTGGTGGGGACTGCGGAAGGGGCGGTGCCCCGCCAACAAGCCATCAATGTTCTCACCCAAAACCGAATGGATGCACAGTGCCTCCTGCTGATCCTCAACGGAAAGCTCGGGCAGGATGCCGGTCATACGGCGTGCGAGCATCGTCTTGCCCGATCCCGGAGACCCGATCATGAGCAAGCCGAGTTCTCCTGCCGCCGCAAGCGCCATGCCGCGTTTAGCGACTTCCTGCCCCAGCACGTCGGCATAGTCGAGCTCGGGCTCAAAGGTCGCCTCGACACCCTCGGAATCCAAGTAGCGCCGCGCGGCATCGCCCATGCCGTGAGCAAGCTGAGACAGATGGTCGATAAAGCCGCAATCCACGCCCGCGAGTGGCACATGCTGGTCGGACCTGCCGGCAATAAAAGACAGCCCCATGTCGCGAGCCAATAGCTGAAACGCCACCTCGCCCTTGACGGGCAGCACCGCGCCGTCTAGACCAAGCTCACCTGCGATAAGGCAGCGATCGAGGTTGTCACGGGGAATCTGCCCATCGGCCGCCAGAACAGCGATGGCAATCGGCAGGTCAAAACCGCTGCCAGTTTTACGGATATCGCCGGGTGCCAGGTTGACGGTAATGCCGGAGCGCGGGATCTCGAAGCCGGCCGAGCGCATGGCGCACCGAATACGCCCGCGCGACTCCATCACCTCCATACTCGGAATGCCAAGCATCTGGATGCCCGGAACGCCACCGGCAAGCGAGACCTCGACGGTGACGGGAATTGCCTCGACGCCGCGGATGCAGGCCGCGTGTACGGCAAACGTCTCGAACGCCATCACGACACCTGCCAATCGAACGCATTGTACTGATGCTCGATCTCGGCGATATGCCCGCCGCGGATGGTGACGCCCACGGCATCGAAGCGAATCGACCTGAGCGGATAGTGCTCCATGAGATAGCAACTTGCGATACGTCGATACCGACGCTGCTTTTGGGCGTCCACTGCCTCCTCGGGAAAGACCCGCGTGGTGCAATCCAGAGCGACGCGTCTCGTCTTGACCTCGGCCATCACCACGACATCGTCGAGCTCATCGAGCAGCACCAGATCGGCTTCGCCCTCAATGCAACGATAACCCTGCTCCAACAAGGTGTATCCACGCTCGTTAAAGTAATCGATGGTGATCAGCTCGCCCAGCATGCCGAGCTCGCGGGGACTGAGCCCCTTGATAAACTCGGGCGTAATCGCCCCGCAGTCGAGCTCGCCGTCTTCCCAGCGCTCCTTGAGTTGCTGCGTCTTGCTCTTTTTGCTTGCGGCACACATGGGGTCTCCTTTCCCGCACACTGCATTGCCCCGATGATGAGGGCACCTTTCATGCGGGTAAGTACCGGAAGCAAACCAAAAGCTGACCAAATGCCGACAAAAAACGGGCCGTACGCAACAATCACGTTGCACACGGCCCGCTACCAGCAGGTTTATAAAACGCCAGAGGTCCCTGTCTCCACAATTGGCCTAGAAAAGGCGCTCAGTCTGCAGAAAGTTTCCGCAAAAGCTCACACGATGCAGCGGACAAAGTCCATGTTTGCGAATCGCCTCGATGTGCTCGGGGCTTGCATAGCCCTTCGACTCGGCCAGATGGTACTCGGGGTACTCGGCGTCGTACTCGACCATCATCTCGTCACGCGTGACCTTGGCCATAATGGACGCCGCTGCGATGCAGGCAATTTTGGCATCGCCCTTCACCACGTCGCGCTCGTTGGGAACAGCGCCCAAGGGGTTGCCATCCATGAGGACGCAGTCGGGCTCGAGCCCCGTATCGGCCACGGCGCCCGCAACGGCGGTACGGATAGCACGGGCCATGCCCATCTCATCGATATCCTTAGGCGCGATATGGCAAAAACCGATCGCCGTCGCCACCTCGGCAATCTTCACTGAGAGCAACTCGCGGCGCGCCGGCGTGAGCTTTTTGGAATCGTTGATGCCCCAGACGCGCGGCTCCATGGGAAGGCACACGGCACACACCGTCAGGGGACCGGCCACCGATCCGCGACCCACCTCGTCGACGCCCACGACCACGCCATCCCCACCGAGCTCGTGCATCAGCTCGTACATGCCGTCGACGCGCTCGCGCTCGGCAAGTTCCTTGGCATGGCGCTTAAGGGCACGCTCGCAAGCCTTGATCACCTGCTGGCGCGGATCCTCGCGATAATGCTCCACGAGGGCGGGAATCTCCTCGAACGTGGCGCTCACCAGCTCGCCGGCAACCTGCGATGCCGAAACCGAGCTCGTCATATTGGCCATACCAGGCCCTCCTTGCATGCAAATCAGATAAAAAGAAGGGCCACCCGAAGGTGACCCTTACGTCCAAACGAGTGGACAGACGCTGCGATCTTCTTAGCGCTTCTCGGGGATACGAGCAGCCTTGCCCACCTTATCGCGGAGGTAGTACAGCTTGGCGCGACGGACGCGACCATGACGAACGACCTCGAGCTTGGCGA
The DNA here is from genome assembly GCA_900546425.1 of uncultured Collinsella sp. GTDB lineage: Bacteria > Actinomycetota > Coriobacteriia > Coriobacteriales > Coriobacteriaceae > Collinsella. The sequence continues at coordinate 6,268 of URCU01000083.1, forward strand.
TCTTGGGGCTGTGAAGCGGGAAGGTACGCTCAACACCGACACCGAAGGACATCTTGCGGACGGTGAAGGTCTCGCGGGCACCGGCGCCGGCCATGCGGATGACGTCGCCCTGGAAGACCTGGATGCGCTCGCGGTCGCCTTCCTTAATGCGGTAGTGAACCTTGACGTTGTCGGCGACGCGAACCTGAGGAATGTCCTCGCGGATCTGCTGACGCTCGATTGCGCGGATGTAATCCATGTGCAATTCCTTACTCTTCTAGAGGTGCCGTACCACCTTGGCCGGCACGTAGTTGAACAAACGTATTCGAGTATACACGCGCGGGTTTCTGCTGCAAGAACAATTTTTTACGCAGACAAAAAGACAAAACCCGCACATGATAACCGCCCGCCTCACGAATGAGACGGACGGCGTGAAGGGGGGCTACGCTAGGCGTCTAAACCCAAAACGTTAGGCGGAACGCTTGGTCTCGAGCTTGGCCTGGGCGGCAGCCAGGCGTGCGAGGGGTACGCGATAGGGCGAACAGGACACGTAATCCACGTCGGCCACGTTAAACAGGCCCTTGATGGACTTGGGGTCGCCGCCGTGCTCGCCGCACACGCCAAAGTGCATGTCGGGGTTGGTGGCGCGACCCTTCTCGACAGCCATGCGCACCAGCTCGAGCACCGCCGCGTCGATGGTCTCGAAGGGGTTGTCCTTCAGAATCTTCTTATGCATGTACAGCGGGATGAACTTGGCCTCGGCATCGTCGCGAGAGAAGCCGAAGGTCGTCTGCGTGAGGTCGTTGGTGCCAAAGCAGAAGAAGTCGGCATGATGGGCGATCTCGTCAGCGACCATGCAGGCGCGTGGCAGCTCGAGCATCGTGCCCACGGGAATATTGAGCTCGACGCCCTCTTCGGCGGAAACCTCGGCGATCACGCGCTCGATGACCTCGCGGGTCTGGACATGCTCGGCCGTAATGGAAACGAGCGGAACCATGATCTCGGGATGCGGGTCGACGCCCTCCTTGATAAGGCGGGCAGCGGCCGTGGCGACGGCGCGAACCTGCATGAGCGGCAGATCGCTAAAGACGACGGACAGGCGAACGCCGCGCAGGCCGAGCATGGGGTTCGACTCGACCATGCCGTCGATACGACGCAGGCGGGCGCGCAGGGCTGCAAGCTCTTCTTCGCTGGCGCCGGCGGCTTCCTTCTTGGTGATGGCGACCTCGAGCTCGCGAGGATTATCCAGGAACTCATGAAGCGGCGGATCGAGCAGGCGGACGACCACATCGCGACCGGACATGGTCTTGAACATCGCCAGGAAGTCCTCGGTCTGAACCTTGAGCAGGTCGGCCAGGGCCTGCTGCTTCACGGCCTCATCGTCAGACAGGATAAAGCTCTGGATGATGTTCTTGCGGTCACCCAGGAACATGTGCTCGGTGCGGCACAGGCCGATGGCCTCGGCGCCAAACTCGAGCGCGAGCGCGGCATCCTCGGGGTTGTCGGCATTAACGCGCACATGGTTGGCATGGCCACCGGTCTCGTCCAGGCGAATCTCGTCGGCCCAGGATAGGATGGTGTCCAGATCGCCGGTGAGCTCGGCGGAGACCAGGTCAACGGCGCCGTCGACGACGATACCCTGGGTGCCGTCGATGGAGATGACATCGCCCTCGCGCAGCACGCGGTCACTGCCCTCGATGCGCACGACCTTCTCGGCGGCGTCGATATGGAAGCGCTCAACGCCGCAGACGCAGGGCGTACCCATGCCGCGGGCGATAACGGCGGCATGGCTCGTCTTGCCACCGTGGCTGGTCAGAATGCCCTCGGCGGCGACCATGCCCTTCAGGTCGTCGGGGTTGGTCTCCCAACGAACCAGAATGACCTTGTGGCCCTCGTTGGCGCGCGCGACGGCGTCGTCGCTCGAGAACACGACCTCGCCCACGGCGGCACCGGGGCTGGCGTTAAGACCGCAGGCCAGCGCCTCGTACTTCTTGGAGGCGTCAAACTGCGGGTGCAGGAGCTGGTCGAGCTGCGCGGGATCGATACGGCTCACGGCCTCTTCGCGGGTGATCAGGCCTTCCTCGACCATTTCGATGGCGATGCGCAGGGCGGCGGTGCCAGTGCGTTTACCCACGCGTGTCTGGAGCATCCAGAGCTTGCCCTGCTCGATGGTGAACTCGATATCGCACATATCGCGGTAATGGTCCTCGAGCGTCAGGAACACGCGCTCGAGCTCCTCACCTGCGGACTCGAGGCCCGGGGTGGCCTTGAGGTCGGCAATGGGCTCGGTGTTGCGGATGCCGGCGACGACATCCTCGCCCTGGGCGTTTACCAAAAAGTCACCGTAGAACTCCTTAGTGCCTGTCTCTTATACACATCTGACGCTGCCGACGATCGCA
>URCU01000084.1:0-8641 GCA_900546425.1 uncultured Collinsella sp.
ATGTCATGCGGACTCCAAACCGGACCTGATGGTCCAACTTTTTGTCCGCAGTCCCACCTGCCAAAATAAACCTGTCCCTTTTTGGCAGGTCGACGGCCGCACACGACACAAAAAGGCGGGCCATCTCCCGCAAGAGATGACCCGCCCCTCCAATCAGTCCCGTGGCGACCGTGGCCACCGCGGGCCTCAAGCATGTCCCGGACTAGGAGAACATGCCGGTGAGGTAATCATTCAGCCGCTTATCCTTGGGCCGTTGGAAAATCTCGTCAGTCTCGTCGTACTCGACCATATCGCCCATGTAGAAGAACGCCGTGCGGTTGGACACGCGCGACGCCTGCTCCATGTTGTGCGTCACGATAACGATGGCGCGGTCGGCCACGATCGATGACATGAGGTCCTCGATCGCCAGCGTCGAGATGGGGTCGAGCGCCGAGCAAGGCTCGTCAAACAGGATTACGTCGGGGTTGAGCGCCAGCGTGCGCGCGATGCACAGGCGCTGCTGCTGTCCGCCCGAAAGCGCATAGGCGCTCTTGTCGAGCTTGTCCTTGACCTCGTCCCACAGCGCCGCGCCGCGCAGACTCTCCTCGACCATGCGGTCGAGCTCGTCGCGGTCGGTGATGCCATGGCGCTTGGGCGCAAACGTGATGTTGTCGCGAATGGACTTGCGGAACGGGTTGGGCTGCTGGAACACCATGCCGATGGAGCGACGCAGCTCGTACGTGTTCTCGGTCTTGGTGTTCACGTTGCGCCCGCGGTAGTTGATCTCGCCCTCCACGCGGCAGCCGCGAATCTCGCGATTCATCAGGTTGAGGCTGCGCAAAAAGGTCGACTTGCCGCAGCCCGAAGGCCCGATGAGCGCCGTGATCTCGCCCTTATGAAAGTCGAGCGACGTGTCGTGTAGCGCATGGTGGTCGCCATAATACACGTTGACGTCCTTGGTGGAGAGCACGACCTCGTCGCTCACGGCCTTGCCGCTCACGCGCACGCGCTTCTCGCTCTCCCCCACGCTCGACAGGAAGTCCTGGGTCTCGGACGATGTCGCTTCGGTTGCGGGCATTGCATTCATCTCGCTCATTCGGCCGTCATCCTCCTTGCCAGCTGCTTGCCCACGATACGGGCGACTACGTTAAACAGCAGCACGCAGATCATCAGCAGTGCAGCGGTGCCCCAAACGATCTGCTGGGCCTCGGGGCTGCCCTCGCCGTAAATCTTGTAGATGTGCACGGCGAGCGACTCACCGGGGCGGAACACGTTCCAAGCGCAGGTGGGGCTCGACAGGTTAAAGCTCAAGAAGTTCAAACGCACCGGCGAGCTCATGCCCGAGGTAAAGAGCAGTGCCGCGGCCTCGCCAAACACGCGGCCGGCCGAAAGCACGATGCCGGTCACGATGGCAGGCATGGCCTCGGGGATCAGGATGTGCAGCGTGGCCTCCCAGCGGGTAAGGCCCATGGCCAGGCACGCATCGCGCTGGGCCTGCGGCACGTCCTCGAGCGCCTGCTGGATCACGCGCACCAGGATGGGAATGTTGAACATGGTGAGCGCGACGGCGCCGGAGATGATGGAGTACTTCCAGCCCAGCTGCACCGAGAACACCAGGAAACCGAACATGCCGACAACGATGGAAGGCAGCGAGGACAGCGTCTCGATGGCGGTGGAAGCGATGTCGCGGATGGGACCGTCCGGCGCGTACTCAACCAAAAAGACCGCGCCGCCCAGGCTGATGGGCACCGAGATGATCAGGGTGATCAGCAGCAGATAGAACGAGTCGAACAGCTGGTAGAGTACGCCGCCCTGAGTTCCGTTGGCGCGCGACGGCTGCGTGAGAAAACCCGGCTGAAACAGCGTCGAGATGCCCTCGAACAGGATATAGGCCACCATGGAGACGACGATGAGCATGACGATGGCGATGATTGCCGTCAGCACGCCCGTGGCGATGCGATCCTGCTTTTGGACGCGCCCGAGTCTCGCCTCGTCGATATGGATGCGCGTGCTAGCCACGAGCCTTCGCCCCCTTGCGGCCGATAATGTGGATGATCAGGATGAAAATGAGGCTCATACCCATCAGCAGCAGACCGAGCGCCCACAGAACATCGTCCTGGGCCGAACCCTCGGCATAGACCGCCATGGACGTGGTGAGCGTGGTGGTGATGGTCGAGGCCGGCGACAGCAGCGACGTCGGCATAGCCTCAATACCGCCGATGACCATGCGCACGGCGAGCGTCTCGCCAAAGGCGCGCGTCATGCCAAGGATGACCGCAGTCATGAGCGACGGCATGGCGGACTTGAGCACCACGTGCCAGATGGTCTGCCAGCGGGTGTAGCCCAGCGCGAGCGAGCCCTGACGGTAGCTGTCGGGCACGGCACGCAGGCCATCGACCGAAAGCGTGGTCATAGTCGGCAGGATCATGACGGCCAGCACGATGGCGCCGGGCAAGATGCCCAGACCCGTACTCACGTGGAAAACGCTCTTCATAAGGCCGACGACCACGTGAAAACCGATCAGGCCAAAGACGACCGAGGGAATGCCGGTCAAAAGCTCAATAAGCGGCTGAAAGACCTTGGAGCCAAACTTAGGCTGGATCTCGACCGCAAAGATGGCAGAGCCGATGGCGATGGGCAATGCGATGAGCGTGGAGAGCACCATGACCGCAAACGAGGTGACGATCAGGGGCAGGGCGCCGGTATAGGGCAGGCCGTTTTCGGCTGTGTTGGCCAGGTCCCACTTGGTGCCGGTGAAGAACTCGACGACCGAAACGCCGTCCTTGAGAAAAGCCGAGAGGCCCTTTTGGGCGACCATAAAGATGAGCGCGGCAACGACAAGCGTCACGAGCGCTACGCACGCGCCCGTGACGCCCAGGCCCACGTTCTCAAGGTCGCGCTTTGGCAGCTGTTTTGCCATTGCAAACCTTTCCGGGGGCGATTACTTATTTAGCAGAGACCTTGCCGCTGGCGTCCTTGACGACCTTCATGGCAGAGACGGGAATAAAGCCCTGCTCCTCGACGAGCTTGCCCTGGACGTCGTCGGAAAGCATGAACTCCAGGAAGGCCTTGGTAGCCTCGTCGGCGTCCTTGGAGCAGTACATGTGCTCGGTCGCCCAGATCTTGAAGGAGTCGTCGGTGACATTCTTGCTCTTGGGCTCGACGCCCTCGACCTTGATGGCGTTGAACTTGGAGTCATCGAAGTGCGAGAAGTCCAGGTAGGAGATGGCGTTGTCGGTGCTGGCCATCTGAGTCTGGACATCGCCGGACTTGTCGAGCTCGGCGTCGCCCTTAAAGTCGACGGCCTCGTCGCCAAAGACGGCGGCCTCAAAGGTAGCGCGGGTACCGGAGCCGGCCTTGCGGTTGAGGACGACGATGGTGGCGTCGTCGCCGCCGACCTCCTTCCAGTTGGTGATCTGGCCGGAGAAGATGCCCTTGAGCTGCTCGAAGGACAGATCGTCGACCGTCACGTTCTTGGAGACGACGGGGCCCATGCCCACAACGGCGACCTCGTGGTCGACGAGGTTCTTGACCTGGTCGGCCTCGAGCTTGGACTCGGCGAAGACGTCGGAGTTACCGATGGTGACGGTGCCGGCGGCGACAGCGGTCAGGCCCTTGCCCGAACCGTTACCCGAGCCGGAGACGGAGACGTCGGGGTTGGCGTCCATGAACTTCTCGGCAGCAGCCTCGACGAGAGCCTGGAACGAGGAGGCACCGTCGTAGGTCACCTCACCGGAGACGGACTCGGCAGCAGCGGCGCTACCCTTGTCGGCAGCGTTGGAAGCGCCTGCGCCACCGCAACCAACGAGACCGAGGCCGACGATGCTGGCAAGACCACCAGCGAGGCCGAGGAACTGACGACGAGAATAAGCCTGATCGAGCATGATCTTCCTTTCGTACATGCGACTCGCGGGCACCCCGCCCGCTTTGCTGTTTGGAAAGATACGGCCCCGACCGGGCAACGTCCGCGCCAACTGCGGTTTCTTACAGGCATCTGATAGACCCTTACCGCAAGCGCGGCTCGGCTTTACAAACGAATAACAATCCCCACCCAAGCATGGCGCGCCTTTTACACCAATAAAAACAAAGTTGCGGTGAAATAGTTCCTGTTTGGCCATAAAATGGCCCATTCTAGGAACTATTCCACCGCAACTTAGATTGGGAAACCGCGAAACCTTAAAGCTCTAATTCATTCAAACGGAGGATTGCCACGATATAGATCTTGAGCGCTTGCTTGAGCTGTTCCTCGTTGGCGCACTCGTTGGGGCCGTGCATCTGGCCGCCCCATGCGGGCAGCTCCAGGCCGGTTTCCTCGGGGCCAAATGAGACGGCGCGGGCAAAGTTGCGTGCGTACGTGCCACCGCCCATGGCGAAGGGCTCGGCGTGCTTACCCGTAAACTCGTTATAAGTGTCAATCAGCGCCTTCACGGCCGGATCGTCAGCAGAGACCGAGAACGGCACCTTGGTACGACCCACGCGATACGTCACACCAAAGCGGCCCACGAGCGGCTCGAGCTGCTCGCAGATGGTATCGGCGCTCGTGCTGTCGGGGAAACGCACGTCGATGACCTGCTCAATGTGGCCATCCGCCACGCGGATGACGCCGGGGTTGCAGGTGAGCGGGCCAAACGCGGGGCTCGTCGCGTCGATACCCAGGCCGCGGCCATAGGCGTCCGCATGCACAAAGGCCAGAAACTTGACAAACTCGTGCTCGGCAGGCGTCAGCAGGCGCTCGTCGCGCGCACCAAACGCGTCCTCGGCCTCGCGCAGGTACGTCACGATCAGGCCGACGGCATTGATCGTTCCCTCGGGCATCGAGGCATGACCGCCAATGCCGTGGGCGAAAATCTGCGCATGCCCGTTATCGAGTGCCGTAATCTCCAGGCGGTCGGCGTTCTCAACGGGCGCCGGCAGCTCATCGGCGGCAATCGCAAGCTCGCAGGTAGACTGCGACGGAATGGCGTTGCTCGCCTCGGCACCGCTCCACGACACAATACGCCCGCCATCGATCCTAGAGCTCACAAACGTCGCCCCAAACTGGCCCTTCTCGGCATTGCAGACCGGGAACTCGGCATCGGGCGTAAACAGAAAGTCGGGGTTCGCGTGGTTCTCCAGATAATGGTGAACGTCGGACATGCCCACTTCCTCATCGCAGCCCAGCAGGGCGCGGAAGGTATAGCGCGGGGTAATGCCGTGCTTGAGCAGATAGGCGCCGGCGTAGAGCGACAGCACGGCCGGACCCTTGTCGTCGATCACGCCGCGGCCGAGTAGCCAGCCCTCGCGGCGCTCCATGGCGAACGGGTCGGTGTTCCAGCCAGGGCCGGCGGGAACCACGTCCACATGGCAGATGGTCGCAAGCTGCTTATCGCCGCGACCGGGGATATCGGCAATGCCCACATAGCCCTCGTCGTCGCTCGTCTGGTAGCCGAGCTTCTGCGCGATGCCGAGCGCGCAATCGAGCGCGTCACGGACCGGGCGGCCAAACGGCGCGCCGGGCTCCGCATCGGCAGAAACTGCCACGGACGGATAACTCACCAGCTGCTCGATATCGGCGACGACATCCTCCCAGACCTCGTCGACGTACTCAGCAACGCTCTGCTCCACCTGATTCATGGACGACCTCCTTACCAATGAGCGGCGAGCGTGCCCGCCCCTCACATCACATACTTATATTGCGAAAAGTTTAGCAAGCTCGGCCACCGAGTGCACCACCGCATCGGCGCCCGCGGCCTCGTGCTCCCCCGGCGCCGCCGCGCCCGAATAGATGCCGATGCACGGCACGCCCATCACGTGCGCACCCTCGACGTCGTTAAAACGGTCGCCAATCATCACGGCCTCGTCCGCGGTCGCGCCCAGGGCCGCCAGCGCATCGCGGACCGAATCCGCTTTGGTCTCGCGCCCCTGCGTCGGATTCATGCCAACCACGGCTTCGAACTGGCAAAGCCCCAGCTCATGCACCATATCGATGCACTTTGCCTCCATGCGAGACGTCGCGACCGCCATGCGATGCCCCTGCGCGGCCAACCCATCCAACAGCTCGGGGATCCCATCGAACACGGGGTACTCCCCCGGTCCCAGCTCATCAAAAAAGGCGCGGTACTCGTCGGCCACCACGAGCGATTCCTCGCGCGTAAAGCCGTAGAAGTCGTGGAAGCTCTTCCACAGGGGAGGCCCGATCATGCGGCGCAGGTCGCCCATCTGCGCTTCTAAAAACCCGCGCGCAGCCAGTGTCTTGCGCGTCGAGGTCATCACCGCCCGACCCGTATCGGCCACCGTGCCATCGAAATCAAACAGCACGACCGGCCGCCTGCATATCTCCAGCGCCTCCATCGGCATCCCTCTTCCCCAGTTGATGATTTCCACACCTACACTTCAAACTGTTGACTATTCAACAATTAAAGCTGGCAATGTGGAACGACTCCACTATACTTGTCGCACTTTGCTCTCAGAAGGCGGCGCGCAAGCGCCCCAACGAAAGGTGCAATTATGTCTTTTGCCATCATAACCGACTCCACGTCGGACATCTCCCCCGCCCGCGCCCAAGAGCTCGGCATTTACGTGATTCCGCTACATGTGATTATCGAGGGCGAGGACCTGCTCGACCAGGTGCAGATCACCGCCCAGGAATACGTCGCCCGCATGGCAGGCTCCGAGCAACTGCCGCACACCTCGCAGCCGAGCGCCGGTGAGTTCAAGGAGCTCTTCGATCGCGTGCGTGCCGACGGCCACGACAACGCCATCTTTATCTCGCTGTGCAGCGAGTGGTCTGCCTGCTACGCCAACGCGTGCCAGGTGGCCGATACCCACGAGCTCGACGTGCGTTGCATCGACTCGCGCACCGGCTCGGGCGCCGAGGGCCTGCTGGTGGAGTACGCGCTCGCCATGCGCGAGGACGGCCGCAGCCTGGACGAGACCGAGGCGCAGATCCGCGCGACGCTGCCCGACGCCCACCTGCTGCTGATTCCCCGCACGCTCGAGAACCTCGTTAAGAACGGCCGCGCGCCCAAACTCGCCGGCCAGCTCACGCAGATGCTCAACATTCGCCTGGCCGTTTCGCCGGAGTGGAAATCGGGCGAGATCAAGGCCATCAAAAAGGGCCGCGGTGCCAAGCGCATCGTCGCCAACACCATGGCCGATTGCCTCGCATTTTTGGCAGAACACCCGGGTTCAAGCGTACGCGTGCTCACAACCGGTGCCGCTGAGGAACAAGAGCTCGTCAACCAGGCGCTCGCGGGCCAGGACTACGTAGACGCCGGCACCGGCCCCATCGGCTGCACCATCGCGACCCACGTAGGCGTCGACGCCATCGCCATCAGCTACTGCCCGCGCTACCAGCCAACTCGCTAGGGACGTCCACATCAGTTGCGGTGAAATAGGGACTGTTTTTGGCTTATCAGCCGCCAATCAATCCCCATTCCACCGCAACTTAGAAGCAGTTCATTTGGGACGGGACTAAAAAGACTGGTATCGAACGTTTCAGACCAGTCTTTTTAGCCTCGTCCCATTTTACCTACCCTACATCAGCCCGCTCAGGGCGATGTCGACGGCTTCGTTGAGGTCGTCGGTAATGTGCACCAGCTCCGGATCGAGCGGGCTGATCATACCGGCGTCCATCACCGGGCCGTTGAGCCAGTCGAACAGGCCCTGCCAGTACTCGGTGCCTACCAAAACGAGCGGCATGCGCTTAACCTTGTGCGTCTGCACCAGCGTGAGTACCTCGAACATCTCGTCGAGCGTGCCAAAACCACCGGGAAACACAATAGCGCCCGAGCTGTATTTGACAAACATGGTCTTGCGCACAAAGAAGTAGCGGAAGTCCATGCCGAGGTTCACGTATTTGTTGAGCCCATGCTCGTGCGGCAATTCAATGCCCAGGCCAACTGACTTGCCGTTGACACTCGCCGCCCCCTGTTGGCCGCTTCCATGATGCCGGGGCCGCCACCGGTGATGACCGCCACGCCACGTTGTGCGATCTTGCGCCCGACGGTACGCGCCGCCTTGTAGAGCGGATCGGTCTTGGGCGTGCGAGCGCTACCGAAGATGGTCACCGCAGGGCCAAGCTCGGCAAGCGCGCCAAAGCCATCGACAAACTCGGCCTGAATGCGCAGCACGCGCCACGGGTCGGCATGCAGCCAGTCGGTCGAGTCCTCGGGCGCTAATAGGTTGGCGTATGTATTGTCCTTAGGAATCATGGGGCCGCGCATAACCACGGGGCCGCGGCGGTACGTCTCGTCGTAGGCAGGCTCGCCCTCGACATTCTCGTTCTTAATCATGGGTACTCCTATCGAGAAAAAGAAAAACGGGCGGGGTCGACGCCATGCGCCAAACACCCGCCCGAACATCAACTATTCGGTATGGTACCCACGATGCATCAAGTGCTTGCAAGCTATCGGTCAGCGGTCGCGCAGACGGTGTTAGCGAACGTGATGACCGGCCGGCGCTCGCCCCTTGCCGTTGCCCGCGCTCTGCAAGCGCCCGCGCCGCTCTTAGTAGTCCACCGCCGCAGGACTGTTCATCCAGTCGCTCACAAACGCGCCGTAGCGGCCCTCGATAATGGCCTGGCGGGCACGCTGCATAAGGTTGAGCAGGTAGTAGATGTTGTGCATCGACAGCAGCTGTCTCTTATACACATCTCCGAGCCCACGAGACGCGTAGTAATCTC
>URCU01000085.1:0-8579 GCA_900546425.1 uncultured Collinsella sp.
TACACTTATGCGATCGTCGGCAGCGTCAGATGTGTATAAGAGACAGCTTATGGACAGCTGTCTCCACAACTTGACGATAAGCAGTTTGCCCATACGCCTTTGAGGTAAAGTATCCGGAGCCAACGATTCTAGAACGATTTATCGAGAAAGGTGCCCGCGTGCTCAAAGCAGTCGTTTTCGATATGGACGAAACGCTTCTTAGCATCAACCTCAACGCGTTCATCCTTCGCTATTTTAAGGATGTCTCGTCGATGCTCGCGGATATCGGTCGCCGCAGCCACGGTGGCACGATGGCACGCCTCGGCACCATCTTGGTCGACCTCAACGCCAATCGCCGAAGCGGCACGGATAATCGCACCAATCTGGAGTTCTACCAAGAAGAGGTTGAGCGCCGGTGCGGCATTTGCCTCTCGGACCCACTTATCTACGAGGCGTTTACCTACTACGACCGCGAAGTTCTTCCGTACAAGAACGACGATGTCATCAACGCCCACGCCATGCCGGGCGCACACGCCGCGCTTCAGGCCGTACAGGACGCAGGACTGCGCTGCGCGCTCTTCACCAACCCCAGCTTTCCGCAGGGGGCCATCGAGTGCCGCATGGCTTGGGGCGATCTGGCCGACGCCCCCTTTGAGCTCGTCACGCACATGGGAAACACCACCCGCTGCAAGCCCGATGCCACCTACTATCTAGAGCAGCTTCAGGTGATGGGGCTCGAGCCGCACGAGGTCCTCATGGTGGGCAACGATCCCAAACGCGACTTCCCCAGCCCCGCCTGCGGCATTCAGACTGCCTATGTGGGCCAAGGCAAGCCCAGCCGAGCCACCTGGCGCGGAACCATGGAAGACTTCGCCCGCGACTTTAACGCCGTAGCAGAAGCCTTCTACGAACACCAAGTAGCCGACGTACTGTCTTAACAGACCTGGGTTTTGCCGATCATGATGTTTAGGATCTCGACGTCGGTGTCCTTCATGCCCACACGGCCTACATAGCCCATGCTGGCGATTGTCTGCTCGACGGTATCCTGGATCAGGCCCTCACCGGCGCGGAAACCGCGGCCCTGCATGGCCATATCGTGGCCCAGAATCGCAGCATCGACGGCGGCGGAAATCTTGGCGGCACAGCTTGCCTTGGCGCCATCGCACACGATGCCGCCAACGTTACCGAGCGTGTTCGAGACCGTCGCACCAATCTGCTCGTGCGTGCCACCGCACAGCCAGGTAATCGCGGCGCCGGCACCGCACGCAGCGCAAATAGCGCCACAAAACGCCGAGAGCGCACCAATATAGCTCTTGATATGCACGGCGATCAGATCGGACAGCATCACGGCACGAACCAGGCGTTCATGGTCGCAGCGCAGGTACTCGGCATACTCCATAACAGGCAGCGCGCAAGTAATGCCCTGATTGCCCGAGCCGCACACGATGGCGACCGGCAGCGCGCAGCCGTTCATGCGGGCGTCGGACCCAGCGGCTGCACGGGCACGGGCACGGCAGGCGACGTCATCGGCGCGAGCGCCCAACAGCGTACGACCCACCTCGGCACCCCAAGCGTGCGCCAGGCCCTCGGCACTGATCGCGCCATTCAGCTCAATCTGACGCTCAACGGCAGCGCGGGCACCATCGATGTCGCCGTCCTCGATAAAGTCGATGATGGACTCAATCGACATGGGTGTGTCGGCGCTATCTGCCGCACGCTCGGCCACAACGCGCTCGGCGCAGGCGGCACACTCCCCCGCCGACTTGCCGCATACCGGAATACCGTCGAGCGTATGGCACGTGACATTAGTGTGGTGGTCGGTAATCTCGACGACCGCAGTATGGCCCCCGGCCGTGGCAGTCACCTTAATGTAGAGGTTGGGCACCCCCTCGACAAGCGACACATCGCAGTAACCGGCATCAGTGAGAAGCTCGGCCACGCGAGCACGATCTTCGTCGTTAACGCTCTCGAGCACCTCGAGCGCGCTCTTGGCATCACCGCCCACGGCACCCAGCACGGCCGCCGCCTCAATACCGTGCATGCCGCCCGAGTTGGGCACAGTCACGCTCTTAACGTTCTTGATGATATTGCCCGAGCAGGCAACATCCATATGCTCGGGCTCGCAGCCAAGCGTCTGGCTCGCCAGCGCCGCTGCATAGGCAACGGCAATGGGCTCGGTGCAGCCGAGCGCGCAGACAAGCTCGCGGTTCAAGACATCGCAAAAAGCGGCATCGCGAATGGAATCGGTAGGCATAGGTATCTCCTGCTTACATAACGGACTGGGCTCTCAATAATAGTTAACTCTATTTATTTGATAATAATGCATCAAAAACCGCAACCCAAGTTCCGGCGGACGGCGTTCAAGCGCAAACTGACGGCATTAATTCATGAGAAGCAAGTCTTGTTGCATGCTAAAGCGTTTGACCAAAAAACGCCCGAGCGTTTACACAAAAGTCGCGCTATCATGCAGTCGAACGCGGTAAAACCTTTAGCAATTCCGCCGCACGGACCAGAGAGGAACCACTCATGAAGATTGGTATCGGCAACGACCATGCCGCCGTCGAGCTCAAGAACATCATCTCCGAGCACCTGAAGGAGCGCGGCTGTGAGGTCGTGAACTTTGGAACCGACACCTCCGAGAGCTTCGATTACCCCATCGCCGGCTACAAGGTGGGTAAGGCCGTGGCCAACGGTGACGTCGACCTGGGTATCCTGATCTGCGGTACCGGCGTCGGCATCAGCCTGGCCGCCAATAAGGTCGAGGGCGTTCGCGCCGTCGTATGCTCCGAGCCCTTCAGCGCCAAGCTCTCGCGCATGCACAACAACACCAACGTGCTCGCCTTTGGTGCCCGTGTCGTGGGCTCCGAGCTCGCCAAGATGATCGTCGACGAGTGGCTCGACGCCGAGTTTGAGGGTGGTCGCCACGAGCGTCGCGTCAATCTTCTCAACGAGATCGACCAGACCCGTGGACTCAAGGTCGTCGACGAGGCTTAAACCACTCAGTACCACAAGCTAACAGCAGGGGCCCGCTCGGAACACATGTCCGAGCGGTCCCCTTCATAGATTTTGGAATAAAAAGGGCGCCGCGGATGGAATTCCGCGGCGCCAAAGCCACACGCTAACAGCTTTAAGGAGTCAAAGCTGGTTTAGCCAAAGAAGCGCTTGATCTCGATCTCGGCGTTCTCCAGGCAGTCGGAGCCGTGGATCACGTTGGCGTTGACATCGACAGCGAAGTCGCCGCGAATGGTGCCGGGGGCAGCGTCAAGCGGGTTGGTAGCGCCCATGAGGGTGCGCATCTTGGAGACAGCGGAGAGACCGGAAACGACCATCTTGACGACCGGACCGCTCGTCATAAAGTCGCAGAGACCGCCAAAGAAGGGCTTGTCGGCCAGATGGGCGTAGTGCTCCTCGACGGTAGCGCGCTCGAGCGTGGTCATCTCCATGCGCTCGATGACAAGGCCGCTGCGCTCAATGCGAGCAACAATCTCGCCGATCTTGCGATCGCGCACGGCGTCGGGCTTAATCATGATGAAGGTCTTCTCGATAGCCATAAAAGTAGCCTTTCAAGTAGGTTCGCGCGTGCCCAAGTCCCATTCCGGCACCCGCCTGGACTGCATCGTAACAGAGTTTTAGCTGCAGTTAAACAAAAAGCTGTTTATTGAAACGTTGCAATTTATTAAAGCGCTCCATATGTGTCACTTCTGTTTCGAAGCCCGATTAGAGTACCATCCGACCGCTCATCAACCGCACCGAACAGAGCAGGCGGTCGGTTGCCGCCCGCGAACGTATCCCCTTCACAACCTGCCCAAAGGTCCTACAGAAGTTCTCGACAAGCCCCCCATAGCAACAAAATACGGGCGCCTACATCAGCAGGCGCCCGAAAAGTGAAAACGATTTATCAATAAATGGACAATACGTCTTCAGCCAAACCTCTACTTTGCCCCGCGGCCCATCTCGACGACCTTAGTCAGCGATCCAAACACGCCCTCGTCGGCCGCAAGCTGCGACTCGGCACGCTGCAGCTGCACGGCAACGGCGGCAGGGGCGGTACCACCCTCGGTCGTGCGCGCGGCGACAATCGATGGGATGTCGAGCGCCTCGGTAATGTCGCGCTCAAAGAGCGGGCTTGCCTCCTGGAACACCTCAAACGGCAGGTCCTCAAGATTGCAGCCGCGCTTCTCGCACATCAGGACCAGATGGCCCACCACGGCGTGTGCCTCGCGGAACGGCAGGCCACGCTTAGCCAGGTAATCGGCAACATCAGTGGCGGCAAGGTGTCCCACGCCGCACTCGCGCGCCATGGCATCCTCGTTGACGGTCCAAGTCGAAATCATTCCGGCCATAACCGACAGGCACTGCATGAGCGTGTGAGCGGTATCGAGCGCGCCCTCCTTGTCCTCCTGCAGGTCCTTGTTATAGGCGAGCGGCAGGCCCTTCATGGTTACGAGCAGCTGCACCAGGTTGCCATAGACACGGCCGCTCTTGCCGCGGATAAGCTCGGCAAAGTCGGGGTTCTTCTTCTGCGGCATGATGGACGAGCCGGTGGAGTAGGAGTCGGAAAGCGTGATAAAGCCAAATTCGGAGCTCGACCACAGCACGATCTCCTCGGAAAGACGCGACAGGTGCATCGCCATGACAGAGCCGGCGTAATGCAGATCGAGCAGGAAATCACGGTCGGAAACCGCATCGAGCGAGTTGGGAATCACGCCCGCAAAACCAAGTTCGGCAGCCGTCATCTGGCGATCGAGCGGATAGCTCGTACCGGCAAGCGCGGCAGCACCCAGCGGGCAGTTGTCGGCGGCATCAAAGGCGGCCTTCAGGCGCGTAAAGTCGCGCGCGAACATCCAGGAATACGCCAGCAGATGATGCGACAGCAGCACGGGCTGAGCGTGCTGCATGTGCGTGTAGCCCGGCAGAATCACCTTGTCGTACTTCTTGGCCGCATCCACCAGCACGTGGCGCAGCTCAAGATTGGCCTCCATGAGCTCCTTGGCCAGCGCCTTGACGCCCAGGCGCGTGTCGGTCGCCACCTGGTCGTTGCGCGAACGCCCAGTATGCAAGCGCTTGCCAGCCTCGCCGATACGACGCGTCAGCTCGCTTTCGATGGACATATGAATGTCTTCGTCGTTGATGTCGAAGGTAAAGTTGCCGGCATCGATATCCTGTTCGATTCCGGTCAGACCCTTGGCAATCGTCTGCTCGTCCTCGGCACTGATGATGCCCTGGGCCGCCAGCATTTTGGCATGCGCCTTAGAGCCTGCGATATCCTGTTTATAGAGATGTTTGTCGACCGGCAGCGACGCGCCAAACTCCTGCGTGACCTCGGCCACGCCTGCCTCAAAACGACCGCCCCAAAGAGCCATGGAACCGTCCCCTTTCTCCAAATACCAAAACAAGCGCCCAAAGCAATGCGCCATATCGCTAAAGCGATTTTTCATCCGCTAGTTTTACACATTCCCCACCGTGTGCGGAGCCATGTAGCTAATTTGCAAAGAAGTGACGCGCCATGCACTTGGCGCCCAACGTCTCCCTCCGGATGTTGCCCTGCGAACCATCGATCCAGGCCTTCAGGCTCATAGGAACGTCCTCGACCTTTGCAGCATCGAACTCGGGCGCGAGGGCAAGTAAAGCATGCGCGAAAGCATTGAACATAATGGATACTCCTCATATATATAGGCGCAGAGCCGCCAAATTGATAGAAGGAGCCCCGCCGGACAACCCCGGCGGGGCTCGGACTCAGCCGCAGTCGCGGCATCATATATGCGGGCGGAACGTAGGGGCCACCGATGTTAAGAAGTGTCAGCAAGCATAACGAAAGGTAGGGACCCCATGCGCCCGTTATGTATCACGCGGATGGGCCGCGCGGATACCAAGGGAAGGAAGACTTAAGCCTGGGCTGCGGCAGAGCTGGGACCCTGGACCTTGGCCCACGTCTTGAGCGACAGCGTATCGATCTCGATAAAGCCGGCGCTGGCCTTCTCGTCAAACGTGGTGTCGCGGTCGTAGGTAGCCAGACCGTAGTCGTAGAGGCTGAAGGGGCTCTTGCGGCCGACGACATGGCAGTTGCCCTTAAAGAACTTCAGACGGACGGTGCCGGTCACGAACTTCTGGGTATCGGCCATAAAGGCGTCGAGCGCGTTCTTGAGCGGGCTGTACCACTGGCCGTTATACACGGCGGTGGCCCAATCCTGCTCGAGCTTAATCTTAGTCTTGAGCAGGTCGCCCTCGACGCAAATGTCCTCGAGCGCCTTGTGAGCGGTAATAAGCGTCAGGGCGCCGGGAACCTCGTAGCACTCGCGGCTCTTGAGGCCCACCAGACGATCCTCGACCAGATCGAGACGGCCAAAGCCGTTGTCGCCGGAGATCTTGTTGAGGGCGATGACGATCTCGGAGAGCTTCATCTTCTTGCCGTCGACGGCGACGGGCTTGCCGGCCTCAAACTCAATCTCGGTATACGTCGGGGTGTCGGGCGTGTCCTCAGGATTCTTGGTCATAACCCAGGCGTCGTCGAGCGGCTCGTTCCAGGGATCCTCCAGGTGGCCGCACTCAATGGCACGACCCCACAGGTTGTCGTCGATGGAATAGGGGTTGTCGTTGGCACCCTCGGGAACCGGCACGTTGTGGGCGTGGGCATAGGCAACCTCGTCGGGACGGCACTTCAGATCCCACTCGCGAACCGGGGCGATGACCTTGAGCTCGGGGTCGAGCGCCTTGACGGCAGCCTCAAAACGAACCTGGTCGTTACCCTTGCCGGTGCAGCCGTGTGCGACGTAGGTCGCGCCAAACTCGTGAGCGACCTCGACGAGCTTCTTGGCGAGCAGCGGGCGAGACAGGGCGGAAAGCAGCGGGTACTTGTTCTCGTACATGGAGTTTGCGGCGATGGCCTTGGTCAGGAACTCATCGGAGAACTCGTCGCGCAGGTCGAGCACCTGGCAATCGAGAACGCCCAGGTCAAGCGCCTTCTGCTTCTTGGCGTCCAGGCCGGTCTCCTCCTGGCCCACATTGCCGCAGACACAAACGACATCGAGATTCTTCTCGTCCTGGAGCCACTTGACACATACGGATGTATCAAGACCACCGGAATATGCGAGAACGACTTTTTCCTTGCTCATGGCTGTTTCCTTTCGCCCTTGGTAGCTAGTTAGAACATCGGTCAGTTGCAAGTCACCTTGAGGTCAAAAACCGTGCAATATCAGGTTATTCAGCAGAATGCATCACAGGCATGCCCTAGAAACATGCGGCTATGTCGTGCTAAAACCCAACGACCTCAAAATGACTCTGTTGAGGCATTGCGCCCCATGCGGACAGAGACGATTGTTATCGTCGTCGGGAAATTGCGCGCTGGCGTCGGATGGCATTGTCTGCAGTGGTGATGATCTTTACGAACTGCATCTGCCTCTCCTTTCACGTATCGCCGGGCGCAATTCTAATATCGTAAACGGTACCTTTTCCTCGGTAAGCGGTTGTTTTTCCGTCTCCGTTTTCGATGTTCGCTATATTACGCTAAAGTGCCCGCAGCACAAGCGACAAATTCAAATTTCTGAAAAGTTTTTTCATTAGTTTGTGAAGCGTGGTGCAAATACGCTCCGTTCCTGCGAAAATACGGCCGACTACGAGTTGATGGTTATAACGTCTGAAACAATCTCGAAACGAAAGGCTCGCTTTTATGCAAACTTACGAATCGGACGCCAATATCGGAAACATTAAGCTCATCGCCGTCGACATGGACAAGACGCTGCTGACCGACGAGCGCGTGTTGCCGCAGGGTCTTGATGAGCGCTTGGACAAGCTCGCCGACGCCGGCATCGTATTCTGCCCCGCCAGCGGACGTCCAGCCCCCAAGCTCGAAGAGATGTTCGAGGGCATCAAGAACCGCCTCGCTTTTTGTCCCGACAACGGAGCGTGCGTGATCTATCGCGGCAGCTATATCTATAAGAGCAATATTGACGTGGAGCTGTATCAGCAGGTCCTGAGCCGCGCCTCGGAGGATCCGCGCGCTGTCCCCGTCCTGTGCTGCTTCGACGAGTTCTACGTGCTTGCCCGCGACCATCAGTACCACGACGAGATCAGCGTCTACTACAACACAATCAACTACGTCGACAGCTTTGAGGGCATTGATTTCGAGTCCAACAAGATTTCGGTCTTCTTCCCCGGCTACGACGCCGAGCCCGCTTTCCGCGAGACCTATAGCCCCGAGTTCTCGGACAAGCTCTACGTCACCAACGCCGGGCGCGAGTGGATCGACTTTATGAACCTGGGTGTCGACAAGGGCGCCGGCGTCGCGCACCTGTGCGAGCACCTGGGCATCGATATTTCCGATGCCGCCGCCGTGGGCGATACCTACAACGACATCCCCATGCTCGAGCGCGTCGGCCACAGCTTTATCGTGGACAATGCCGAGGAGCACATGAACGCGCACGCCAAGTGGCGCATTCCGAGCAACAACGACGGGGGCGTACTGACGCTCATCGACGCCATCTTGGCGGCTCGGTAACGTTGCTCGTCGGACCTGGCCGGGCGAGGCGGGTAAGTTTTTCGCTCGGTCAGGTCCTGGGCTCGCTCGGAAAGCACATTAAGTGCTTTCCGAGCGAGCCCAGGAC
>URCU01000086.1:0-8547 GCA_900546425.1 uncultured Collinsella sp.
TACACTTATGCGATCGTCGGCAGCGTCAGATGTGTATAAGAGACAGCTCCCGCGCCGCTTTTCTTTTTTGGCCACATGCCACCAAGGAGAACCTCCCCATGCACAACAAGCGCGTGCTCGTCGCCATGAGCGGCGGCGTCGATTCCAGCGTGACCGCGTACCTGCTCAAGCGCCAGGGATACGAATGCGTCGGCGCCACCATGCGCCTCACCTGCCCCGCGCCCGACCCTGCCACGGGCATGAGCAAAGTCGACCGCGACATCGCCGATGCAAAAGCCGTCGCCGAGCGTCTGGGGATACCCCACCATGTGCTCGACCTGCAGCAGACCTTCGACCGCAGCGTGATCGAGCGCTTTGTGAACGCCTACCAGGAAGGACTGACGCCCAATCCGTGCATTATCTGCAACCGCCACATTAAGTTTGGCGCGCTGCTCGATGCGGCACTCGATATGGGCTGTGACTTCATCGCCACGGGCCACTATGCCAAAACGAGCCAGACGCCCGACGGCACCTGGCAGCTGCATCGCGGCGAGGACCCCAAAAAGGACCAGAGTTACTTTTTGTATTCGCTTACGCAGGAGCGCCTGGCGCACACGATTTTTCCGCTGGCAGGCCTAGACAAAGAGCGCGACGTGCGCCGCATAGCCGCCGAGCAGGGCTTTACCAACGCCAAGAAGGCCGAAAGCGAGGATATCTGCTTTATTCCAGACGGTGACTACGCGGGCTATATCGAGCGCCGCTGCGGACATGCCGCTGCACCGGGCGACATTGTGTGGCGCGACGGCAGCGTGGTCGGGCGCCACAACGGCGCGCTGCGCTACACCATCGGCCAGCGCAAGGGCCTGGGCGTCGCGATGGCGCATCCCGTGTATGTGACGGGCGTCGACGCCGCCAACAACACCGTGCATCTGGGCGAAGCCGAGGACCTGACCGCCGCTGCCCTCACGGCCGATGAGTGGATCTGGAGCGCGCCGGACGCATGCATGGAGGCGGAGCTCGACGCCGGCGGCATTCGCGTAGGTGCCAAGTACCGCTACCGTCAGAAAGACCAGGCAGCAGTGCTCACGCGCGGCGCAAACGGGCAGATGCTGCTAACTTTTGACGAGCCGCAACGAGCCATCGCCCCCGGCCAAGCCGTTGTAGTCTACCGCGGCGACATCGTCCTCGGCGGCGGTACGGTGACCGGCGCACTTAAGTAGCCGCAGGTTTATCGCTGCACGTGTCGAAGCACCTCAACAGCGGCACTAACCTCGATTACGCGACGCTCGAGGCCGCGGCAAATGGCCTCGAGTCGACCCTCCGCCGTCGCCCATTCGCTCTGCGAAAGAATCTCGATCGCCTCATCAACAAATCCGTTGAGCCGCGATGGATCGAACCAATCGAGCGAGTCCGCAAGCGCCAGCTGGACGGAAGGGTCGGGCCCAAACGGCTTAGCGGAAAACCCAAACTCCCCAGCTGCGAGCACGACAGTTGGTACGTTGTACCACAGGCAATTGCCGCTATCGAACAGCGGAGCAGGCCTTATCTCCAGGGTATCGACATTGCGGATGATGCCGAAGTTTCGCCAATGGCGGTCGCTGTTGGCCAAAAGGGCATCGCAGACAATCATCTGCGACATAGACCTTCTCACAGCGGCCTCATCGACACCATGCTTGCCGAGGTAGCGGCAGTACCGGTCGTACGTCGAGCTTCCTCGCTGGCCGCCAAGGGCGTTCTTAACGTAAACAGCCGGAACATATTCCTCGCGGCCGTCTAGAAAGTCGTCGCACAGACACACAGGGCCATCGAACATCCGCTCAACCGTATAAGGAACAAACTCGCCCTCCGACAGCAAGCGACGATGTAGAGCCGTTGCAACCGCCTCGTTAAAGGGACGTTGATCGTCCATGCCGCATCCCTTGACCAGAACGCGAACGCCGTTGCGAATCATCCACGATTTAGGAAGCTCGCCCTCGGACGTGTTATCCGGATTTTTAAGACCGATGCCTTCCAGCCAACCCGAACGCTCTTCGGGCGCCGATCGCTCAAATTCGTTCTCAAAGTAATTGATGTTTTGCCATTTGAGTTCGTCGCAATCGGCCGGCCGCAGCCAATAACAATCCGAAAGCGATAGGCCCAGGCACCGAACCGGCACCTCGATACCACTGGCAATTCCCAGTTCACGATAGCGCGAGACGAGCCCGGGGCGGACGTCAGGCACCGACCGATGGCCCCACCACACGTTGAGCTCCCGTTTATTCACCGTTGGAGAAGAGCTCGAGCACGTGCCAAACGGCATCCTCTGTGCATCGAGGACCTCGGCGATTTCGAAGGGAAACTCGCGCGTCGGATCAAATGAGACATGCGCGACCTCACGGTCGGCCGACATCAGCGTAAACTTGCGTCCCACATCGGCCGCAGGACGGCGTCCACGTTTGCGGACCTTTTGATAAGCGACCACAGAATTGTACTCGATCATCTTCCGGCCGCCCACAATATCGCACGCAAGCGTCCCCGATGCGGCAAGTTGCGATATGCGGGCTTTCGTAACGCCCAAGAGGCGGGCAGCATCACCCATAGATAAGTACTCAGATGCATTCATATGCCGCATCACCTCGTTAAGTATTCCAAACGTTAAGTTAATTAGTTACATACAGTATAATACTAAACAGAATGAAGCGAAAAAAGGCCCGAGAAATCGGGCCTTAGCGATTGGTCAGCCGAGTCGCAAGCTGCTCCCCTAGCGCTGAACGTAGGCGCGAACCAGCTCAAAGGTATTACGCACACCGTCGATGTGGCTGCGCTCGTAGTTGTGGCTCGCGTACACGCCGGGGCCGATCAGACCATGGCGAATGTCGTAGCCGGCCGAGAGCGTGGCCTCGACGTCGGAGCCGTAGTGCGGGTACACATCGATGGCGTAATCGAGCTCCAGCTCGCGCGCGATGTTGGACAGCGTGGTCACCAGATCGTAGTTGTACGGACCGCCCGAATCCTTAGCGCAAATCGAAACCATGCGCTCGGTGCAGCCCAGGTCGTCGCCCACGCAGCCCATGTCCACGCTGATCATCTCGCGCGTGTCGGCCGGCACAAAGGCACCGCCGTGGCCGACCTCCTCGTACACCGTAAAGAGCAGCGAAACCTTGCGCGAAAGGGTCAACTCGCCGTCGGCGACAGCGCGGGCCAAACACAGCAGAATCGACGCGGACAGCTTGTCGTCAAGGAAGCGACTCTTGATGTAGCCGCTCTCCGTCACCGTGGTGCGCGGGTCCATAGCGATGATGTCGCCGGTCTGAATACCCAGCTCGAGCACATCGTCCTTGCTGTCAACGTTCTCGTCGAGCAGGATTTCCATGTTCTTCTCGATGGTCTTGACCGGCTCATCGGCCACATGCGCCGAAGGCTCGGTATTAAGGACCACACCCGTGTAGACATTACCGTCACGCGTGTAGACGGTGCAGTTCTCGCCATCGGCCGTAGACCACTGGTGCCCACCAAGCGTCGTGGGACGCAGGCGGCCATTGTCCTTAATGGAACGCACCATGGCGCCCAGGGTATCGACATGGCTCGCCAACACGAGCGGCTCACCCTCACCACCAAGCTCAACGAGCACATTGCCCTTGTTAGAACGCTCGGGCCCAAAGCCCATATCGCGCAACGTTTCCATCAGATAATCAGTCGCCGCACGGGTATAGCCCGTCGGCGAAGCGATAGAAGTCAGCGTCTTAAGCTGTCCCGCGATATAGGAGAGCGTCTCCTCTAGAGAAGCATCGATTACAGAAGCCATGTGCATCCTTCCAAGCAAAACTAAGACCGAGTCCCGATTTTAACCGTTCTACACGCGCAAGGCTCTGGGAGCCGAGCCACCTCCAGACGTCCTCCCGCCGATTTTACGCACGCGCACGGCTTACAATCCCAATCTTGCATAAATCCTATCGCTATCTGCATAGAAATGAGGAATCTTTTTGCTTCGTCTCAGGGTACCCCACCTTGGGCCGTGCAAAAAACGGAGTATTCAGCACCGTGGGCCCCAACGACCCCATCGCGAACGACAAAACGACGCGGTTACAGCAGTGTTGCAGGTCGTCGCAAACCAAAAACGCGGCGACAGCCCCCTCCACTCATCGATAGCCCGCCCACAATGGCTGTCGATGGGCGCCTGCGGGCCACTACGGGCCATTCAAAACGTTATGCATTTTTCAGAGCCTGCTGAATACTCCCAAAAATGCACGCTGGGAAGTGCACCACCTATCCGCAGCGGGCAGTATGCCTTGGTTTTGCCCGTTTCGGGACATCGACGCAGCACAAAAAGCCCCGCCGCGCGTAGCGCGGCGGGGCCAGCGGCAAGTCAAAAAGCGACCGCACGCCTACAAGCGAAAGAACACCAAACGAGGCTAGGCAGCCGGGCAGATCTTCTTGAAGAGCTCGATGACGTCGTCGAGCGTCGCCTCGCGCGGGTTACCCGGGAAGCAGGCGTCGGCCATGGCGTCCTTGGCCAGGACCTCGATCTCGTCAGCCTTCATAGCCTCGCAGACGTGCGGGATGTTCACGTCGGCGGAAAGCTGCTTGACGGCGGCGATGGCGGCGTCGGCGGCCTCGTCAGTGCTCATGCCCGTGGTGTCAACGCCCATGGCGACGGCGACCTTGGCCAGGCGCTCGGCGCAAACCGGCTTGTTGAACTCCATGGCAATCGGCAGCAGCATGGCGCAGGCGACGCCGTGCGGGGTGTCGTAGTGAGCGGACAGGGTGTGAGCCATGGCGTGGTCGATGCCCAGGCCAACGTTGGAGAAGCCCATGCCGGCGACATACTGGCCAAGAGCCATGCCCTCGCGGCCGGAGCCGGGCTGACCGGACTTGGCCTCGGCGACGGAGTCGCGCAAGTTCTCGCTGATCAGCTTAATGGCCTCAAAGTGGAACATATCGGAGAGCTCCCAAGCGCCCTTGGTGGTGTAGCCCTCGATGGCGTGGGTCAGAGCGTCCATGCCAGTGGAAGCGGTCAGGCCGGCGGGCATGGAAGCCATCATGTCGGGGTCGACGACGGCGACCTCGGGGGCGTCGTTGGTGTCGACGCACACGAACTTGCGGACCTTCTCGGGGTCGGTGATGACGTAGTTGATGGTCACCTCAGCAGCGGTACCGGCGGTCGTCGGCACAGCGATGGTGAACACGGCGTGGTTCTTAGTCGGAGCAACGCCCTCGAGGCTGCGGACATCGGCAAACTCGGGGTTGTTGATGATGATGCCGATGGCCTTAGCGGTGTCCATGGAGGAGCCGCCACCGATGGTCACGATAGCGTCAGCCTCGGCGGCCTTGAAGGCCTCGACGCCGTCCTTGACGTTCTGAATCGTGGGGTTGGGCTTGATCTCGGAGTAGAGGCTCCAGGCGATGCCAGCGGCGTCGAGCTCGTCGGTCACCTTGGCGGTAACGCCAAACTTGACCAGATCGGGATCGGAGCAGACAAAGATCTTCTTGTAGCCGCGACGCTGGAGCTCGCCGGGGATCTCCTTGATGGCGCCGGAACCATGATAAGAGATGGTATTGAGAACGAAACGATTAGCCATTGATAGCCTCCCATCGTGTGCGAGGCACCCATTACGCCCCGCGCTATAAGTCCCATCCTAACGCTTTTGAAACAAAAAACGCGTGAGAACATCAAAAGTGTTAAAGCGTTTCAACAGAATAACGGAGCCCTAGTCCTTCCCTCCCGACAGCAGCGAAGGCTAGATTATAGGAGCAATCGCCCAAAGAATACGACCGACTCAGTCTATAAATTGTTTCTGTTTTAGCAATATATGTTTGACAATACGTTTATAAAAAGATACTTTGTAATGAATAACATGCATGCAGCAAATAACGTCATTCATTTTGTTAGAAATTGCCCATGCGGTTATTGCAGCTGCATCTACTGCAACGTACAGCGTAATTCTCCGCACGAAGCAGAAGACGGTTCCAATTCGATTGAGGCGATGACACATGGTGGCTAGTGGTACCAAATCGAGCAAGACGGCTACAAACGAATATCAAATCTCAATTGAAGGTAACCCTTATCCGCATACTCTGGCTCTCATCAACCCAGCGGGAGACAACCTCAACATCAAAAAACATGGGTTCACGGGTCCACTAGGACAGCTATTGAGTCTTAAATATACCGTTTATGACGATGCAAATGAAAAACTCTTCACTGTCGTCGACGGTGGTTTTAGCAACATGCCCAGGGTTGCGCTCATCATCGAACACGAGGAAGTTGCGGTGTTTGATTATGGCCTAAACAGACTTGAGATGAAGTGCGTAACGAACATACCGAATTACACAATAAAAGGTAACTTCCTATTTGGAGATTACGATATATTCAGCCAACGGGAAGTGAAACTATCTTCAGTTATCGTCCTTCAATGTGATAAACAATCGTGCTTTAGCATACAGGTTTTGGATAAAGCCGAATTAGCCGCCGCAATTGGAATACCTACAGCCATTGCCCTTCTTAGGGCTCGGATTGAAGAGCATCTCGAATAAATCGCAAAAAGCAGTTCGTAGCAACATTCAGGAGCTGGATAGTTTTTTCTGGCTCCTGGATGTTGTTACGAACATGCACCTTAGCGCTTAAGACTCGCGGTCTGCCAGTCAGCTATGATGCGGGCCCATTTCCTGTGCAAGTCGCGTTCGCGGTCGATGAACATGATGGCAAACGCGACAAACAGCAGCAAGCTCGCCACGACGATGGCGTGCAGGCCCATGCGCTCAATACACCAGTTGCCCAACACGGCGCCAAACACAAAGGTAAAGATCACGCCAAAGTACAGCAGGCCGTTTTCCAAAAAGCCGCGCCTGTGGGTGATGATGTAATCGTCCACGTTTTGCAGCGCGTTGCGCAAGTTGCCGATGCACATGGTCGTAGCGATGCCGTGACCGTGGATCTTGCGGAAGCTCTCGACCTGCATGCCGCAGGCAAACGAGGTGAGGCAGTTGGCGAGCAGGTTGTAACCGCCACCGGGGATAAAGCTCACGCCCAGCAAGATGACGGCTTCAAAGAACACCGTCACCTGACGCCAGTGGATCACGCTGCCAAACCGCTCGTGTACCAGATCGGCAAGCATAATACCCACGGCAAACGACACCACAGGGAAGAAGTAGCGCCCCGCAAGTGCCCAGTTGCCCTCCGAGATGCTCACGCCCACGAGCAGGATGTTGCCTGTCTGCGCGTTGGCGAAAACATGGTCACGCCCAATGTACGAATACACGTCCATAAAGCCACCGGCGAGCGCCAAGATGATGCCCAGTTCGATAGACTCCGATATCTGTTTAGCACGCTGCATCGTCGTGCATCCTCCTTGTTGACGACTCTCTCGTGCGTTGGCGGAAACATAGCCGCCGTTCATACTGTAACCCATTGACAACATGGCGTGCGCGCGAGACGGGTTCTCCAACGCGCAGATACACAGTCTGGAAACAAACGGCGGGCGCGGCGCCGACAGCCGCATCGACACGCCGATCCGCCGGCTCGTGTACTCCACCAGTCTTTTTAGCCCCGCCCCAAAAAGACTGGTTACAATTACATGCAGCATACAAACACCGGGAGGGATCGTGGCAAAAAAGCCTCAGCACGCTCAGAACAACCAGCGCAGTCAGCAGGGCAAACAGGTCCAGCAGCAAAAGCGCGGCGGTAAGGCGCAGGGTGGGCACACCACGCATACCCCAGCAGCGGCCACGCGCCCCTGGCGCCCGGGCCGCGATAAGTTCCTCCCCGTCAGCCGCGCCGACATGGATGCGCGCGGCTGGGATCAGTGCGACTTTGTCTACATCTGCGGCGACGCCTACGTGGACCACCCCAGCTTTGGCATGGCCATCATCAGCCGCGTACTCGATGCACACGGCTACAAGGTGGGCATCATCTGCCAGCCCGACTGGACCGATCCCGCCAGCATCACCGTGCTCGGCGAGCCGCGCCTGGGCTTTTTGGTCAGCGCCGGCAACATGGACTCCATGGTCAACCACTATTCGGTGACCAAGCACCGCCGCCACACCGATGCCTACACGCCCGGCGGCGAGGAAGGTCACCGCCCCAATCGTGCCGTCACAGTCTACGGCAACCTCATCCGCCAGACGTTCAAGGATGCCCCCATCATCATCGGCGGCATCGAGGCGAGCCTACGCCGTCTGGCCCACTATGACTACTGGCAGGACAAGCTCAAGCGCTCGGTACTGCTCGACTCGGGCGCCGACATCCTCATCTACGGCATGGGCGAGCACGCGATTGTCGAGATTGCCGACGCGCTCGACGCGGGGCTGCCCGTCGATCAGATCACCTATATCAACGGCACCGTCTACCGCACGGGTTCGCTCGACGAGGTCTACGACTACGACCTGCTGCCCAGCTGGGACGACCTTACCGCCGACAAGCTCAACTACGCACGCAGCTTCAATGTGCAGCAGCAGAATATGGACCCCATCACCGGACACCGCCTGGTAGAGCCCTACCCCAACAGCGTCTATGTGGTGCAGAACCCGCCATCGGCGACGCTCACTACCGATGAGATGGACGAGGTGGCCGAACTCCCCTACGCACGCGATTGG
>URCU01000087.1:0-8440 GCA_900546425.1 uncultured Collinsella sp.
ATGTGTATAAGAGACAGCGTGTAGGGGAGCGCCCGCGGGCGCAGTACTCAAGAAGGAGGGACACATGGCTAAGTTTGACATCATCGCCGCCACCGGTTGCCCGACCGGCATTGCGCACACCTTCATGGCGAAGGAGGCGCTGGAGAAGGCAGCTGCCGAGCGCGGTCTGACCATTAAGGTCGAGACCCATGGCCAGGTCGGTGTCGAGAACGAGCTCACTAAGAGTGAGATCGCTGGTGCCAAGGCCGTCGTCGTCGCAGCCGACAAGGATGTCCAGGCGGAGCGTTTCGCCGGCAAGCCCATGGTTTCCGTTGGTGTTTCCAAGGCCCTGTCCGTCGAGGCTGCAGGTAAGCTGATCGACCGCGCACTCGCCGCCAAGGGCGACGACACGGTTGCTGCTGCTGCCGATGTCGAGGATGAGGTCGAGGAGAAGGAGTCCATCGGTCACATCATCTATAAGCACCTCATGAACGGCGTCAGCCACATGCTGGTCTTCGTCGTTGCCGGTGGTGTCCTGACCGCTGTTTCGTTCCTGTGGGGCATCACGTCCTTCGATTCGACGGCTGCCGACTACAACACCTTTGCCGCGATGCTCAAGATCATCGGCGGCATTGCCATGAACCTCATGGTTCCCGTGCTTTCCGCCTACATCGCCGAGTCCATCGGCAAGCGCCCGGCACTTGTCCCCGGCTTTGTTGCCGGTATGATCGCCATCCAGGGCCTGCCCGTTAACGCCGATACACACATGATCGATGCTGGCGGCACCGGTGTGGGCTTCGGCTTCTTGGGCGGCATTGTCGGCGGCTTCCTCGCCGGCTATGTCATCCTTCTGCTCGAGAAGGTCTTTGCCGGTCTGCCCAAGAACCTGGACGGCCTCAAGGCCATCTTCCTGTACCCGCTGTTCTCGACTGCTATCGTCGGTCTGGTCATGCTCGGCATCTCCGGCCCCATGGCTGCCATCAACACCGCCATGATGGACTTCCTCAAGGGTCTGTCTGCCTCTGGCGCTGTTGTCCTGGGTCTTGCTATTGGTTGCATGTGCGCCTTTGACATGGGCGGCCCGGTCAACAAGGCTGCTTACGTCACCGGTACCGCCATGCTCACCGAGGCCCTGGCTGCCGGTGTCGGCACCGACACCTACAACTTCGGCACCAACTTCATGGCTGCCGTCTCTGCTGCCTGCATCGTTCCGCCGCTGATCACCACCTTTGCCGTCATCGTCGGCAAGAAGTACTTCAGCCAGGAGGATCATGACGCCGGTGTCGTCAACCTCATCCTTGGCTGCACCCACATCACCGAGGGCGCCATTCCGTTCATGACCAAGAACATCTGGCCCGTCATGCCCATCATGATGCTCGGTTCCTCCATCGCCTCGATTCTGACCATCATGTTCAACGTCCACGATCCGGCGCCCCACGGTGGCTTCCTGGTCCTGCCTGTTGTCGAGAACGGTCCGCTGTGGGTCCTCGCGATCCTCATCGGCGCTGTGGTCGGTGGCATCCTGTTCGTCGCTTTCAAGAAGTATGATTTCGAGAAGAACCAGAAGGCCGCTCCTGCCGCTCCCGCTAAGCCGGTTGAGGCTCCCAAGGCCGCTGCCGTCGAGGCCCCCAAGGCCGAGGCTGCCGACTTCGTGAAGGTCGAGAACGTTTTTGTCGCCGAGGATTTCGCTTCTCGTGACGAGGCCCTGAGCTTCGTCTCCAACCAGGCCGTCAAGGCCGGTCTCGCTGACGACGCCGATGCCGTGATGAACGCCTTCCTGGCCCGCGAGGCCGAGGGCACCACGGGCATGATGGAGGGCTTCGCTATTCCGCATGCCAAGTCCGATGCCATTACCGAGGCCGCCGTCATTGTCGTCAAGGACGACTCTGGCGTGACTGGTTGGGACACCATGGACGGCGCTCCCGTCAACGTGGCTATCGCCCTGCTCATCCCCGGTGCCCAGGCTGGCACCACGCACCTCAAGATCCTGTCCAAGGTCGCCGAGGCGCTCATGGATGAGGGCTTCCGTGCCACCGTCAAGGGTTCCTCCGACGCTGCCGAGATCGCCAAGACGATCAACGCCCGCCTGGTCTAAACCCGCAGCACGCGTAAAACATCGCTCCCTGCATACAAGGCGGAGACCCTCTCTAGGGCCTCCGCCTATTTCTACCTCTCCCACAAGTTGCGGTGAAATAGGGACTGTTTAAACGATTCAACCCCAAATTCAGTCCCTATTTCACCGCAACTTACAAAAGGGCATAGATGAAGCTGCCTGTCGATTTTTTGTCGCGAACAGGTCATCAGCCAGAATTCCGTTCGCACGATATTGCTCTGGACCGGCCCTCTGTGGGCGAGCAAGCGGCCAGCAACGACATCCGTCCAATAATTCGTGCGAAACACAATGAAAAACAGTTTGATGTGAGTTAATATAAACAACGTCGTGAATATGGCTCCTGTCGCATGGTTGACAGGGGTTAACACAAAAAAGGAGTCAATTATGGTTTCTGAGAAGGCTACCCTCGTTAATCCTCAGGGTCTTCACATGCGTCCGGCTGGCCTCTTCGCCTCCACCATGGGCAAGTACGCCTGCGACGTGACGGT
This sequence comes from uncultured Collinsella sp., assembly GCA_900546425.1. Classification (GTDB taxonomy): domain Bacteria; phylum Actinomycetota; class Coriobacteriia; order Coriobacteriales; family Coriobacteriaceae; genus Collinsella. The sequence continues at coordinate 2,581 of URCU01000087.1, forward strand.
CGTCACCCCCGAGAAGGAGGTCAACGGCAAGTCCCCGATGGCCCTCATGGCTGCTGGTATCCCCTGCGGCACCGAGGTCGAGGTCAAGTGCGACGGCGCTGACGAGGCCGAGGCTCTGGCTGCTGCCATCGAGCTCATCAAGAGCGGTCTTGGCGAGTAGAACTCAAACGGGTCGCATGTTGAACAACTAAGTTCATATTTGGGGGCGCAGTGACCTGTTTTAAGGTAGCTGCGCTCTTTTGTCATGGATATGGCAAAACGCTTTATCACATGACACGGAGAGAGGAATGGGAATGTATCAGGGAGTCAACGCTTCCGAGGGCATCGGTATCGGCACCGTCATGGTCGCCGTCGATCCCGACTTGACGTTTGAGCCGCACGAGGTTGCTGATTCGGCAGCAGAGAAGGAGCGCTATCAGTCCGCTCTTTCGGTCTTCTGCGAGAAGACCCAGGCTCAGGCCGACCACATGAAGGAGACGGTGGGCGAGGCCGAGGCCGAGATCATGAGCGGACACATCGTCCTGGCTCAGGACCCGGGCATGACCGACGCCATCAACGCCGCCATTGACGGCGGCACCTGCGCCGAGCAGGCGCTCATGGACACCTCGACCATGTTCGAGAACATGTTCCTGTCCATGGACGACGAGATGTTCCGTCTGCGCGCGGCCGATATCGCCGACATCCGCACCGGTATTCTGGCCGAGCTGCTGGGCAAGGAGGTCGTCGACCTTTCCGTCCTGCCCGAGAACACCGTCGTTGTCGTGCACGACCTTACGCCGTCCATGACCGCCACGATCGATAAGGCCCACGTTGCCGGTATCGTTACCGAGACCGGTGGCCGTACGTCGCACTCCGCGATTATCGCGCGCGCCCTCGAGATCCCGGCTGTCCTTTCGGTTTCCAACAGCTGCACCGCACTGCGCAACGGCATGACCGTTGTCGTCGACGGTGGCAAGGGCATCGTCGAGGCCGATCCCGACGAGGAGACGCTCGCCGCCTACACCGCCAAGGCCGAGGCCTTCGCTGCCGAGAAGGCAGCCCTCGAGGCCTTCCGCGGCAAGCCGTCCGTGACTGCCGATGGCATCAAGAAGATCATCGCCTGCAACATCGGTAACCCCGATGACGTGCCCAATGCACTCGATCACGACGCCGAGGCTATCGGTCTGTTCCGCTCCGAGTTCCTGTTCATGGACTCCGCCGAGCTTCCTTCCGAGGAGGAGCAGTTCAACGCCTACCGCAAGGCCGCCAGCGCGCTCAAGGGCGCTCCGGTCATCATCCGTACGCTCGATGTGGGTGGTGACAAGGAGATTCCGTATCTGCACATGGTCAAGGAAGACAACCCCTTCATGGGCTTCCGCGCCGTGCGTTACTGCCTGGCCAATCCCGACCAGTACAAGGTCCAGCTCCGCGCTCTGCTGCGCGCCAGCGCCTTCGGCGATGTCAAGATCATGATCCCGCTCGTCACCTGCGTCGAGGAGGTCGTGGCTGTCAAGGAGCTCGTCGAGCAGTGCAAGGCCGAGCTGACCGAAGAGGGTCGCAAGTTCAACGAGAACATCGAGGTCGGCATCATGGTTGAGACGCCTGCCGCCTCTCTGCTCGCTGACCGCCTGGCCAAGGTCGCCGACTTCTTCTCCATCGGCACCAACGACCTGATCGGCTACACCATGTGCGCCGACCGTGGCAACGACACCATCTCCAACCTGTACCAGGTGTACTATCCCGCCGTGCTCCGTTCACTCAAGAACATCATCGAGAGCGGCGTGAAGGCCGGCATCATGGTCGGTATGTGCGGTGAGGCCGCTGCCGATCCGCTGCTCGAGCCGCTGCTGATCAGCTGGGGCCTGGAGGAGTTCTCGATGAGCGCTCCGTCGATCCTGCGCGCCCGCAAGACCATCAGCCAGTGGACCAAGGCCGAGTGCGACGAACTCGCCGAGAAGGCTCTCGCTTGCAACACCGCCGCCGAGGTCAAGGCACTGCTCGAGTCCGCAGCTCGCTAATTTGGTATCAGAGGTAACCGCGTGGTTGGAATGGGCCGGCCACGCGGCCCTCACATATACAGGGGGTACTGTAAATGTTCTACACGCTAACCGCTAATCCGGCTGTCGACATGACGGTTTCGAGCTCTCCGCTCGAGCCCGACGAGAACGTCCGCACCGGTTCGGCCAGCTACACGGCTAACGGCAAGGGCCTCGACGTGTCCTTCGCCTTTAAGAAGATGGGCGTCGACACCGTCGCGCTCGGCTTCTTCGCCGGCTTCACGGGCAAGTTCATCGTCGAGGAGGTCATGAACCTGGGTTGCCTGTGCCGCCCGGTCTGGACCGACGGCATCACGCGTATCAATACCTACGTCAACGATGGCCAGCACGAGTACGGCATCCTGAACCCCGGCGCCCCGATTACGCCGGAGCACCAGAAGGAGCTCTACAACATCCTGGACACCGCGGGCGATCTTGAGTGCCTGATTGTCTCCGGCTCCGTGCCTCCCAAAGCTACGCCCGACTTCCTGGCCCAGGTTATGGAGCACGCTCAGGCTCGTGGCGCCGACGTCGTCCTGGACCTGTCCTCCGACAAGCTCAAGGAGCTCGCTCACAAGAAGCCGCTGCTCATTAAGCCGAACCATCACGAGATGAAGGCCATCTTCGGCGTGCCTGTCGACACCGACGACGAGGTCCGCGTTGCCATGAAGCTCGCCCACGACGCCGGCGTTCAGAACGTGCTGCTCACCCGTGGTAGCCGCGGCGACGCTTACTTCTCCAACGGCGAGGACATCTGGTATGCCAAGCGTGAGTTCAACATCAAGTTGGTCTCTTCCGTCTGCGCCGGCGACTGCACCCTCGCTGCGTTCCTGCACAAGTGGTACAGGGATCGCGACAACGTCGAGGAGGCCATGAAGCTCGCTATGGCCACCGGCGCCAATGTTGCCGAGTCCGTGGGCATTGGCGACTTCGGTCACGTTGACGAGTATAGCAAGCGCGTTGCTGTCCGTAAGCTCGACCGCAAGTAAGCGAAAAGCGACAAATTCGTGCGCATGCGGCGCCCTGACTTCGGTCGGGGCGCCGTTTTTTGTCCCATCCGAACCTTGGCGCCGCCCTTCACCGCTTCCACACCGTTCACCGAGTTGTCCTAGCCTTTTACCGATGCGTGGAATATACTTTCATTAACACGTTGCTTCGTGAAAGGAACATTCATGATTTACACGCTCACTGCAAATCCCGCCATTGACTACAACATCGCCTGCGACGGCCTTGCTGCCAACACCGTCACGCGTACTCGCAACGCCGTCTATACGCCCAACGGCAAGGGCCTCAACGTCTCGTTTACGCTTGACCACTACGGTGTCGACACCACGATCCTGGGCTTCTTCGCTGGCTTCTCGGGCGAGTTTATCGTCAAGGGCGCCGAGGCCCTGGGCGTGCCCGTCAAGCCCGTGTGGACCGACGGCATCACGCGCGTCAACGTGTTCCTCAATGCCGGCCCCGACACCGAGTACAACATGGTCAACGCCGGTGCCGCCATCAACGAGGCCAACGAGCAGGAGATGTTTGAGCTCATCGATTCGCTCGATGACATGACCTGCCTGGTCATCAGCGGCTCGCTGCCTCCCAACACTTCCGAGGGCTTCCTGGCCGAGGTCCTGCGCCGTGTCAAGGCCAAGGGGGCCGAGTTTGTCCTCGACATCTCGAGCCATCAGCTGGCAGACCTCATTGCCATGGAGCCGCTGCTGATCAAGCCCAATGATGACGAGCTGCTCGACATCTTTGGCATCAAGGTGAGCGGTGGCGACGACGAGTCCGTCAAGGGCGCGATGGCCGAGCTGCACGCCAAGGGCGCCAAGAACGTGCTGCTGACCCTCGGTGGCGACGGCGCGTACTTCTCCAACGGCGAGCATATCTGGTTTGCCAACCGCACCTTCGACGTCAAGCTGCTGTCGACGGTGTGCGCCGGCGATTCCTCGCTCGCTGCCTTCTTGTCCGTGTGGCACGACGCCCCCGAGCGCGTCGAGGACGCCCTGCGCCTGTCGATGGCCACCGGCGCCAACGTGGTCGAGTGCCCCGGTCTGGGCGATTTTGCCAAGGTGGACGAATATAAGAAGCACATCGAGGTTCGCCAGGTCTGCTAGTCCCTGTACCTTGCCTGACTAGTTTGATTATTTCGCATCCGTCTTAGACTAGGACGGATGCGTTTTTGTTTATCGGACTTGCGTGTGCAGTGGAGGCTGTTTCTTGCTAGACTTCTTGCAGACGCAATCGATAGCCAATTTGATAGTCGCAGGAGGCCACAGGCATGTGCAATGTTTCGCTCAACGGTACGCAACCGTCCGATGCCTCCCTGCGCGTCCTGCGCGCGCTTGAGGCGGCTGGTCTTGAGGCTTGGTACGTTGGCGGTTGGGTGCGCGACGCCCTGATGGGATGCCCCAGCCACGATGTTGATATGTGCTGCAGCGGCCTGTGGCAGGAGTCCAAGGCGGCGCTCGAGGCCGCTGATATCGCGGTCGTGGAGTCGGGCATTAAATTTGGCGGAATCACGGCTATTTCCGATGGCGAGCGTATCGAGGTCACCACGTACCGCCTGGATGGCTTTTACACCGATGGGCGCCATCCTGAGAGTGTCGAGCGTGCCGCCTCGCTCGAGGACGATCTGGCCCGCCGCGACTTTACCGTCAACGCCATGGCCTGGCATCCCGAGCGCGGGCTTGTCGACCGCTACGACGGCCAGGGTGATCTGGAGCGCAAGCTGATTCGCGCTGTCGGTGATCCCAAGCGTCGCTTTAACGAGGACGCCCTGCGCATGCTGCGTGCGGTGCGCTTTGCCTGCCGTCTGGACTTTATGATTGAGCCCGAGACTAAGCGTGCGCTTGCCGAGTGCGCGCCGCTGCTCGATGCCGTGGCGCGCGAGCGTGTGGGTATTGAGCTCGAGGGCATTCTTTCGACCGGTCATGGGGGAGACGCGATGCTTCGCTATCCCGAGCTCATCTGTGCCGCTGTGCCCGAGTTGGCAGCGGGTCGCGGGTTTGATCAGCGAAGTGTCTACCATGCGTTTAACGTTTACGAGCATATCGCCCGTGTGCTGACAGTGGCAGGGGAGCTGGCGCTGTGCGACGGCGTCGCGCCATCGTCGAGCCTTATGTGGGCGGCGTTTTTGCACGATGTCTCCAAGCCCGAGTGCTTTACGGTCGATCACGCCGGCAGCGGACACTTCTACGGTCATCCAGAGCTCGGCGCCAAGAAAGCGCGCGTCATTATGGATCGCCTGGCACTCTCGCACGACCTGGTGCGCGACGTTTGCCTGCTCATCAAATATCACGACAAACCGCTGCGTCCCGAGCGATCCTGCCTGCTCAATATGATGTGCGCGCTTTCTGGCGAGGGCGTCGACACGGCCCGTCTGATTGACGAGCTCATGGACCTTAAGCGTGCTGACACGCTCGGCAAGGCCCCGTCGTGCTTCTATTACGTTGAGGCGATTGAGGAGATGCGCGCGATGGCGCACGAGCTGCTGAAGGCAGAGGAGCCCTATACGCTCAAGATGCTCGCCATCAACGGCGGCGACCTGATCCGTGCCGGAGTCAAGCCCGGGCCGGAACTGGGTCAGCTTCTCAACTCCGCCCTTGATGCCGTGATCGAAGACAACATTCCCAATGAGCGCGAAGCCCTTTTGGTCCATCTCAACTTGAATTAGCTACCCAGTTTACCTGCGTGTTCCATAACCTGCCGACAATTTTTCGGCAATTTGGAATTTCTTCTTGCGCTGACGTTTTTTGTCCCGTAATATATTTCCTCGCAGCACGGCAGTGCAGATGACATGTGGCCCGTTCGTCTAGCGGTTTAGGACGCCGCCCTCTCAAGGCGGAGATCACCAG
>URCU01000088.1:0-8383 GCA_900546425.1 uncultured Collinsella sp.
AGATTACTACGCGTCTCGTGGGCTCGGAGATGTGTATAAGAGACAGACGATGAGCTGGTCCATCTCCTCGACATGCTCGCCAACGGAGCCCTTGATGCTCGAGAACTCAACGGAGTTGCACACCAAGATAGGAACCGTCACATCGTAACCCTCGGCAGCAATTGCCTCGCGATCGAACTCGATGAGCACATCGCCCTTATGGACGATGTCACCCACTTGCGCATGTACGGTAAAGTGCTTGCCCTCGAGCTGAACAGTGTCCAAACCAACGTGGATGAGCACGTCCAGACCATCGACCGTGTTAAGCGCAACGGCGTGTCCCGTGGGAAAAATGGCCTCGACCTTGGCGTCTGCCGGCGCAATCACGCGCGTGCCGGTAGGCTGAATCGCCACGCCCTGGCCCAAAAGGCCGGTGGCAAACGTCTGATCGTTTACCTCGGAGAGCGGAATGACGTCGCCCGAGATGGGAGCATCCAGCGTAAGGACTCGACCACGCATACCAAAAGACCTTAGGACTTTAGTGAACATGCTCCCCCTCGGACATACCAATCAATCAAAATAACCTTAACAGTTTACCACTTGGCACCCGTATTTGGCCATTAGGGAAGTTCGCGCTTGACAACCTCGACGATATCGTCAACAACGCGCTGGGTCAGCTCGTGCGTCTCGGCCTCGGCCATAACGCGAACCAGCGGCTCGGTACCGCTCGGGCGCACCAAGATGCGGCCGCGACCGTTGAGCTCCTTCTCGGCGGCAGCGACGGCGTCCCAGATGGGCTGGCAATCGTCCAGGCCGGCCTTGTTGTCCGAATGCACGTTGACGAGCACCTGCGGGTACTTCTTCATGATGCCAGCAAGGTCGGTAAGGGTGCGGCCGGTGCGCTTGAGCACGGCCAGAAGCTGCAGGGCCGTCACCAAGCCGTCGCCGGTGGTGTTGTGCTCCAGGAAGATGATATGGCCGGACTGCTCGCCGCCGATGACGGCACCGTCCTCGAGCATGCGCTCAAGAACATAGCGGTCGCCCACGGCGGTCTGAACCATCTCAAAGCCCTGCTCCTTCATGGCGATGGAGAAACCGAGGTTGCACATAACGGTCGAGACAATCTCGGAGTTGGCGAGCTTGCCACGAGCAGCAAGGTCGGAGCCGCAGATGGCAAGAATGTAGTCGCCATCAATCTCGTTGCCCTCGCTGTCCACAAAGAGCACGCGGTCGGCGTCGCCGTCGTGAGCCAGACCGATATCGGCGTGGGTGCGCAGCACGAGCTCGCGCAGGGGCTCAAGGTGCGTGGAGCCGCACTCGACGTTAATGTCAGTGCCGCAGTAATCGGTGTTGATGGCATGGACCGTGGCGCCCAGGCGCTGCAGCGCGGCAGGCGTGGTCTGGCACGAAGCGCCGTGGCCGCAGTCGACGGCAACAACCAGTCCGTCGAGCTTAAGGCCGTCGAGCGTGCTGATGGCATGATCGACATATGCCTTACGGGCGTCCTTCATCTTGATGATGTGGCCCACGCCGGCACCGGTCGGCAGCGTGTCGGCAGCCATGGCCTCCTCGGACATGACCCAGGCGCTGATCTCTTCCTCGACAGCATCGGGAAGCTTCATGCCCTTGCGGCTAAAGAACTTGATGCCGTTGAACTCCGGCGGATTGTGCGAAGCGGAGATGACGATGCCGCCATCGAGCTCGTTTTGAACAGTGAGCAGCGCCACGGCGGGCGTGGGGATAACGCCGCAGCAGTGTGGGCGGCCGCCCTCGGCCATAATGCCGGCGGTCAGAGCACTCTCGAGCATGGTACCCGAAAGACGCGTGTCGCGGCCGATGCAGATGTCCGGGCCAAGGAACTTGGTCGCCGCACGGCCAAGGCGAAACGCGAGGTCGCACGAGAGGTCGGCGTTAGCGACGCCACGGACGCCGTCGGTACCGAAGATGTTCTGGGGCATAGGATCGCTCCTTCCCTAGCAGGCGATATGCAACCGCCCACCCTAGTCGAAAAAGAAAAGCGGGACCCGCCGAGGAATCGGCAGGCCCCGCTTGTACATTGTATCTCGAAAGGAGATAAAACCTTAGCGCTTGGAGAACTGGGGAGCGCGGCGAGCCTTCTTGAGGCCGTACTTCTTGCGCTCGACCACGCGAGCATCGCGCGTAAGGAAACCGGCCTTCTTGAGGTCAGCACGGTAGTCGCCAGCGTTCAGAAGAGCGCGAGCGATGCCCAGGCGCAGAGCGCCGGACTGACCGGAGATGCCGCCGCCATCGCACAGAGCGATAACGTCGAACTGACCGGCGGTGTCGGTCACCTTGAAGGGAGCAAGGGCGTTCTCAACGAGCTGATGACGGCCGAAATACTGCTCGGCGTCACGCTTGTTGATGGTCACCTTGCCGGTGCCGGGGACGAGACGGACGCGGGCGACGGCGTTCTTACGACGGCCGGTACCCTGGTAGACAACGGTGTTCTCAGCCATCTTTAAGCCTCCAGCTCAATCTTCGTGGGGTTCTGGGCAGCATGCGGATGCTCGGCACCAGCGTAGACCTTAAGCTTGGTCATCTGGGCACGGCCGAGGGTGGTCTTGGGCAGCATACCGCGAACGGCGCGCTCGATGACCTTCTCCGGGTGCTTCTCCATAGCCTGGCGGAAGCTCTCAGCCTTGAGGCCGCCGTTGTAGCCGCTGTGGCGATAATAGGTCTTCGTGTCGGCCTTGTTACCGGTAAGCTGGACCTTATCGGCGTTGATGACGACAACGAAGTCGCCGCAGTCGCTGTTGGGCGTGAACTGGGGCTTGTTCTTACCGCGCAGGATCATTGCGATCTGGGTGGCAAGACGGCCCAGGACAGCACCATCGGCGTCGACGAGAACCCAGTTGCGCTGGACCTCGCCCTGCTTGGCGTAGTGAGTCGATTTCGAAATCACTTAGACTCCTCCATGTACAGTACGTGTTGTTACAGAGATTCACGGGGCTCTGCAAGTAACCCGTCCATATTACCCCGCTCGCCGTACGAGTCAACAGGTATTTTGGCTCCGACCAGAGTTTCTGCACATGTCATCCACGAGCCGTGATTTTCCAGCTCTTTAGCTGTTGTCATTTTTTGAGGGTTCGCCGTCGCTAGCGCTCAACGAACTCTTGGATTTCCGCTAGCAGGCGCTTTGCCTCCTGGCGGCCCTGGATATACAGGTCCAAAAGCTTTGCCGAATCGTGCTCGACATGACCGACCTCGACCGGCTTTTGCGGAGCGACGACCAACGCGCGGCCCTCGCGCTCATACTTCCAAAGGTGCATGCGTTGTATGTTGTAGCGGTCGTGGCGCGTCTCGATTCCCTCGAGCAGATAGGGGTAGTCGGCATAACGCGCACGCGCGGCAGGCATAAACTCGTATGGCTTTTTCTCGTACGAGCGGTCCTGCGTGACGATGACGACCGCACGGTCGAAGCCCGCCTCCTCCAGCACGTGCTCGATGGGGATCGAATCGGCTACGCCACCGTCGACGTATTTGTGCCCGTCAATCTCGACCGGCGGCGTCACCAGCGGCAGCGAGGTCGAGGCACGCACGGCGTCGAGGTCGAGCACGGCGCTTTTGACCGGGAGGTACGTGGCGGTTCCAAAGAGCATGTCCGTCGCGACGGCGTACATCTCGATGGGGCTCGCGTCGAACGTCTCGTTGTCAAAGGGATCCAAGCGGTCCTGGACATCGTTGAAGATAAAGTCGTAACCCACAATAGAGCCCGTGGACGCAAACGATGCGGCGCCCATGAAGCGGCTGTCGTTGCAGAAAGCCAGGTTGATGCGGTTGGCACGGCCGATCTGGTGCGACTTGTAGTTCACGCCGTTGAGGGCGCCGGCCGATACACCGTAGACAGCCGGAATCTCGACGCCAGCCTCCATGAGGACGTCGAGCACGCCCGCGGTAAACTGCCCGCGGAAGCTGCCGCCCTCCAGGACGAGCGCGACCTTGCCAGCGTTCTTTGCCTTATCTTCTGCAGTCATGTTGACCTCCTGCGATTGCGTTTTAGCCTTCTTCTACCCAGTTTTGGGATGGAGGGCGCGGGTTTTGGAGCAGAGTTCGATTCTCCGCGGTTTGGGGGATCCGTTGATGCTGGGCGAGGCCAGCTGAGATTCGATAAACATCGCATCTGTTTTGGGTTGGAGCTTTGCGCGGAGAATCCGCGTATTTGCTTCGCAAATCCGCACCGGCTTCGGCCGGCTGCCGCCGTCCTCGCCCGCGAGCTAAAAACGCTTACGCGTTTTCTTTACGCCCGCGCCCTGCATAGAGTTCGATTCTCCGCGGTACGGACTAGAAATAAAAAGGCAGGTAGATATAAGTATCTACCTGCCTGTTACTTATGGTGGAGGCGCGGAGAATCGAACTCCGGTCCACGAAAGCCCCCTGATTGGCATCTCCAAGCTCAGTCGCTGGTTTAGTCTCGGACGCTTTGCGCGCAGCGACACGCTCGCGGCGTCCTAACCGGTTCGGTCTTAGCCTGCGTCATACCGATTACGTGCGCAGGAGCATTCCCCTAAAATGACGTCGCGCCGGTGTCGGGGAAATCACCGGGTTGACGCGCCGCTATAAACTAAGCAGCGAGAGCCATAGGCTCAAAAGAAGAGTTGTTGTCAATTCAATTTGACGGTACCCCTGTTTAACGAGGCGAGGAGACCTCGGCTTGCTTCCTCTCTCAGAGCTATCGTGTCGAAACCAGTCGCCCCCGAATGTCGGGAAAGTCTGGATGGTATCGGGTCTGCAAACACCCGATAACCGTCGATTTTTCAAGGAACATGCGGGGTGAACCCCGCTCGTGGATAGCTATCTTACCACGTTCTAAAGGCAGACAGCCGCTCTATGCACGAGCTGTGAAGACCCTAATGTGCACTGCACTTCGCACTTTTGATACCGATCGCGTCACGTATATTTTCGCCAAGCAAAATTGACCCGTCGAAAGGACCGTTATGGATACCAAGCAGCAACTCGTCAATGCCCTCGCAGGCCTGGGCTCAACCATTACCGAAGCTATGGATGTCATCGAGGGCTTTGTTCCCTGCGGACATCCCGCCCTCACGGTATCGAACGCCCTTGTTGCGCTGGACGCCGACGATAATGTAGCTCTCGCCCAGCAGCTTGAGACCGTCGAGGGCTTTATCGACCACGTGAGCGAGAACCGCGGCGTGGCCGCCTACCACGGCATCGAGGTCGAGCTCGCGGGCCCCAAAGCCGATCTGCTCGCAGCAATCCGCGAGGTAGGCGCCCTTATGCAGACCGCAGGCGTCAAGAACACCCAGGTCAACGAGTGGGTCTACCGCAGCCTGGCTGCACTAAACGATTCCGACGAAAAGGCAGCCGAGCAGCTCGCAGAAAGTCACGCCATCAAGGCCGAGCTTTTGTAAATAGCAGACGCGGGCCCCTTGGCGCATCGTCGTCCAAGAGGCCCGCAAACAGTTCGCGTCAACCGATAGCCGCGCCGCCGCGTTCGGCCAAAGCAAGAATCGGCATCATTTGGCGCGGGGTCTTCGCTGCAAGATCGGCATGTTCGAGCAGCTTGAGATCGTTAGTCACCAAGTAATCGACCTGTGCGCGCTTGCACGCGGCGAGCACCAAGTTGTCCTCGTAATCGCGATGGAGCGTCAGATATTTGTCGGCTAGCCACAGATCGGATGCATCAGCGCCCACGGCCGTGGCGTTTTCGGTCATGTTCCGAACAAACGCCAACGCCGCATCGCCAATCGCGCGGGCAGACGCCTCGTCGAGTGCTCCCCCGCTGGCAAGAACGCTACGCTTCAGCTCGTGTTGGACAACGTACAGTACGTCCTTAGCGATATGCACCGGAAAGAACAGCAACGCCCCCGTCTCCGTCGCCTGCCCAATAAACGCACGCGCGGCAAGCGACTCGGCATGGTCGACGCAAAACGAATCAACCCATACGTTGGCGTCCACCATAATCTTGAGAGGCGCCCCACTCACTGGATCATCCCCTTTTGGCGATAATGCTCATCCATGGCGTCGGAATAGATTACGTCCCAATCGCGATCGTCGGATACGGGCGACGTAGCGATGCCCAAATCTGCATAAAGCCGGTCTGCCGCTGCCCACGACGCGGCGAACGGAGTATCGTGCGCGACGGTCTGTTGCCGGCCATCAACGGCCGCAAGCACTTCCTCGCACTGCCCGCCACCCTGCGCGACCTTGGCCACCACCTTTTTGATGAGCTCGGGTAGCGACCCGCCCGAAAGTCGCAGCGCCTCCTCGGCGCGCTCTTTAACCGAGCGATCTACGCGAACATTTACCTGCGCCATGCCGCTAACAGCACCCACGTTGACCCGCCCCCTTCAATTGCTAGCAACGCTAGCAACGCTAGCAACACTATATATAGAAGCTAGCAAATAATCAAATGCAAAAGGCCTGCGCCCGGACGACACCGATGCCGTCTGGGCGCAGGCCAGATAACGTGGGCGAACACGTCTGCTAACGCAGGTAAGCCTTCGCGTTGCTCAGGCTGTAGGCGATCGTCGAGCCGTTGTGCAGCAGCGACGACGCCTGCGGAGTGATCATGCCGGTAATACCCAATGCCAACAGCGCCGAGTTGGTGAGCATCACCTTGGAATACGAACTCGTCAGACGGTCGATAAGCCCCTGGCTCATGCGGCGCAGGCGCACGATTGCAGCCAGATCCGTATCGGTCAGGATGATATCGGCGACCTCCTTGGCGATGTCGCTTCCGCCGCCCATGGCCAGACCCACATCGGCCAGGCCCAGCGCCGGCGAATCGTTGACGCCGTCGCCCACCATGGCAACGTGGCGCCCCTCGCTCTTAATGCGCTCCACATAGGCGTACTTGTCCTCGGGCAGCAGCTCGGCCTTAAACTCGTCGACACCTGCCTCGCGAGCAATGCGCTCGGCCGTGCGCTCCGAGTCGCCCGTGAGCATGACCACGTGCTTAACGCCCAACGCGTGCAAGTCGGCGATGGCCTCGCGGACCCCGGGCTTAAGCGGGTCCTCGATACCGAGCACGCCCACAACGGTGCCATCGACCGCCAGATACAGCGGCGACAAGCCCTGCATCTGGGACTCGATCTGCTCCTTAATGTCGGACTCGAGCTGCGCGCCCTCGTCCTCAAATACAAAGTGCGCGGAACCGATGATGGCACGACGCCCTTCGATGGACGAAGCGATGCCGTGCGCCACGATGTACTCGACCGCAGCGTGACGCTCGCGGTGCTCGAGCCCGCGCTCGCGGGCGGCGTTGACCACGGCGCGTGCCACCGGATGCGGGAAATGCTCCTCCAAGCAAGCGGAAAGGCGCAGGACCTCGTCCTCGCTCCAGCCATCGGTCGTGAGCACGCAAGCCAGGCGCGGCTGCGCCTCGGTGAGCGTGCCGGTCTTGTCAAAGACAATGGTATCGGCCTTGGCAAACGACTCAAAGTACTTCGCGCCCTTGACCATGACGCCCATCTTGGCAGCATCGCTCATGGCAGTCATGACGGCGACGGAACCCGTGAGCTTGAGTGCGCACGAGTAGTCGACCATTAGCGCCGCCGAGGTCTTGATGAGGCTACGTGTGGTGAGCGCGACAAGGCCCGCAAGCAGGAAGTTCCACGGGACGATCTTGTTGGCAAGGTCCTCCATGTGCGACTGGCCCTCGGACTTGAGCGAGTCGGCCGTCTGCACGAGCGAGACGATTGAGCGCAGCTTGGTCTGCGCCGTGTTGGCGCGCACGCGCACCAAGATGCTGCCGTCTTCCACGACGGTGCCGGCGAACACGTCGTCGCCCACGCTGCGCTCGACGGCCAGCGGCTCGCCGGTCAGGGTCGCTTGGTTGACCATGGCGCTCCCCTGCTCGACAACACCGTCAATGCAGATGGACATGCCGGTGCGCACGGCGACCAGGTCGCCGGGCTCAAGCTCGGTCGCGGCAACGCTTACCTCGGTGTCGCCGACGACCTTCTGCGCCTTGTCGGGCACATCGAGCAGCGAGTTGATGAGCTCGTTTTCGCTCATGGCGCGGGTGTAGTCCTCGAGCAGCTCGCCCACGTTGAGCAGGAACATCGTCTGGCCCGCGGTGTCGACATCACGCTTGACGAACGAAATGCCAATGGCCGAAGCGTCGAGCACAGGAACGGTCAGGCGCGGCTGCGCCAGCTCATGAAGGGCAGCGCGCAAAAATGCCATGTAACCGGCCACGACAAACACCGCACGCAGAGGCGTCGGCAAGAACCAGCGACGTGCGTAGTGGGCGCCGACGAGTGTCGCCAGGTCCATAACGAGTTTATGCTTGCGCGGCTCGAGTTGCATCACGTAGCCCGACTTGGCATCGGCGATAGCTTGAGCATCGAGCGCACCCAAGGCGTCGAACACGCCCTGTCTCTTATACACATCTCCGAGCCCACGAGACGCGTAGTAATCT
>URCU01000089.1:0-8377 GCA_900546425.1 uncultured Collinsella sp.
GGACATGCTCGCCATGCCCCGTTTCGACGACGGCGCCATCGACATGCAGGAGCTGATCAGGCGCCTCGACGAGCAGGTCGTGAACGCCGTGACGGACGCCGAGGCCGATCGGCTGTGCGGCGGCGGTGCGAACAGCCGAAACGGCTATCGCAAGAGGTCGCTCGCCACCTGCGTCGGCCCGCTCACGCTGCGCATCCCCAAGCTGCGCTCCGGCAGCTTCTTCCCGGAGGACGTGATCGAGCGCTACCAGCGCGTCGACCGCGCCCGCGTGGCCGCCGTGGCCGAGATGTACGCCACCGGCACCAGCACCCGCAAGATACAGCGCGTCGCGGAGAAGATGGGCGTGTCCAGGCTTTCCAAGGACCAGCTGAGCGCCATCGCCTCGAGCCTGGACGCCGACATTGAGGAGCTGTGCGGAAGGCTGCTCGGCGGCTCGCCCGTGCCCTACGTTTGGCTTGACGCGACCTACGTCAAGCGCCGCCGCGAGGGGCGCGTGGGCGGTCCGCAGGAAGGCCAGCCACGAGTCGTCTACGACGAGGCTCGGCTGGAGGCGTAGGCCAGGAGGATGCTCAGGTCCGTTCTCGAGCGTGCGGACAGGGCCGAGACGGCATGGGGTATCAACCGTATTTCAGGTTCTGGGACGCCGGGCTGACTCGCTTCGGTTCAGGCGCAACGCCAACTTTCTTAACACTACCGGCCACTGTGAATGTGACTTCACTTACATTGATGATATCGTGGAAGGTGTACCGCGAACTCGTGGAGGTGGGCATACTGCCCGTCGATTACGACTTCGAGGCCCACAAGCGGCTCGTGCCTATGCAGCTTGGTGATGTGCCCGTAACCTAAGCGGATACGAGCGCATTTGAGCGTAATTTCGGTTACAAGCCGGCGACCCTAATCGTGGACATGCTGTGCTAGTTCGCAAGGTGGTATCGAGAGTATTACGGGATAAGGAGACTTTCAGTGCCAAAGATTCGGAAGGTTCATATTAATGGGCATCCCATTTTGGGAGACTTGAACTTAGACTTCTGCGGTCCAAACGGCCGGGCGGTCGATACTGTGATTCTCGCCGGGGAAAATGGCGCTGGAAAAAGCACGATTATGGGATTGCTGTACGACCTCGTGTCAGGGAATTCTGATGCTTTGCCGTTTGCGTCTGTTAAGGTCGAGTTCGAAGAGGCGGAAGCTGTTGCGACATTGGTGTTTACTTTTGAAAAATCAGGAACCCATTCGATGGTTCGCGCAGCAGAAGAGGGCTCGGACAGAAAACGATGGGTTGGATCGGACGAGTTTAAAGCCGCTCATCCAATGAGTGCTATCTACTCTGATGTTGATATCAATTTCAGTGCCGGGCAGGTTTCGACCGTAACGAGTCTGACGCTCGATTCTGAATTTAAAAGCCGAAAGTCATCCGGGGATTTGCCAACTAAAATCAACCAGCTCCTGATTGACGTGCAGGACCTTGACGACGCTGATGTTGCTTATGCGGTTCGGAGCAATCCGGGTCGGTGCCTAGACGAGCTTTGCGTGGAGGAACGCATGCCTCGCTTTACCCATGCTTTTGAGACGATGTTCGACGACCTTCGCTATGACCGGGTAGACAACAGGGATGGCCACAAAGAAATTGTATTCAAGAAGCATGGTAGAGAGGTGCCCATCGGCGCCCTCAGCTCCGGTGAGAAACAGATTGTCTACCGCGGGTGCTTCCTTCTCAAGGACGCAAATGCCACGAAGGGTGCGTTCGTCTTTATTGACGAACCAGAGATAAGTCTGCACCCCACGTGGCAACAGAAAGTAATGGACTACTACAAGGCTATGTTCACTGACTCGCTGGGCCGACAGACTTCCCAGATCTTTTGCGTGACACACTCTCCGTTTATCGTCCATAACGACCGTCGCAGGGATGACAAGGTCATTGTTCTTAAAAGGACTGCTGACGGCGGACTAAGGGTCGAAGACAAACCGGAGTATTACTGGTGCGACTCCATGGTCGCTGTTAAGGATGCTTTCTCGATTCGAGACTTCTCCTCGAATGAACCAACCGTCTATCTCGAAGGACGCACTGATGAGAAGTATTTTACGAAGGCTCTTGAGCTTTTTGGGTACAGCGGGTCTGTAAGGTTCAAGTGGGTCGGTCACCTGGACGCCAACGGACAAGAAAGGTGCACGGGCGCCGCGTCTCTCAACAGCGCATATGAGTTCCTCTCGGGCCTTGATTCTTCAAATAGAAGTGTCTTTCTCTTCGATTCCGATACTAAGAGGAAGGAAGAGCGGAGAGGTAACGTTCTCTCATTTTCCATCCCTCACTTCGAAAATGCCAAAAAGATAAAGAAGGGTATTGAAAACGCTCTCGTACTTGACGAGGTTGATACCAGCGCTTTCTACAGGTCGAAGGAAATTGAAGGAGATTACGGCGAGGTAAAAAGCGTTCAAGAGTTCAAGAAGATGGAGTTCTGCGAATATATCTGTTCGAAAGGAAACGAGGAACTCGGAGTTATTTTCAGGAACCTTAAACCCGTTATCGATAAAGCAGTTTCGTTCTTGAAAGGTGAAGAGTAATTCTCTTGGTTGCGTGGTGAAAAGCAAGGCACATATGGTGCATGAAGCAAGGCCCCTCCATTCACCGACTGGCAAAACGATTTACACCTAATTTCGGGGTTCGTTTACAGGCAATTCGTTCGCTGCTCGCCCGATCTCGCTACACTAATAACTGCTGCTACCAGGTAGTTTTCTGGCGCAGTTTCCATTGGCTCTTGCGAAGATCGGAGCGGTTATGTTTGATACCGCGTTCCACACCAGCCGACACTACATCCTGTTTACCGCCATGGCCTGCCTATGCGTTTTGCTGGGCGGGCCTTCTTATGCCGCGGGCGCGGAGAGCCTGTTCATCGCCGGCGCCACGTACTACGAGCCGGGCGCGTCGGGCCCCGGATGGGCCTGGACCGATGCCGACCATCTGGAGCTTAACGGCTACACGGGCGAGGCCATCGGCGTCGACGGCGACCTGGTGGTGACGCTGACCGGGCAGAACACTGTTGTTGAGACGAGCGCGCCCGACGTGGACATCTCGCGTTGCGGCATGGAGGTGTGGGGCGATCTGACGCTCCGCGGCACCGGGTCGCTGGTGGCCACGGGCTCGCAATGCGGGATCTACGTGTCGGGGACGCTCGCGGTGGAAGGCTGCATGGTTGACGCGCGGGCCGACGGCGCCGGCATCGCGGACGCGCGGGTGGCCGGCGTGATCGCGGACGGTCTTGCCGTTCGCGGCGGTGGGCGCGTTGTCGCCGCGGGCGCGGACTCCGGGGCGGGCGTGCGCGCCCAAGGTGTGTGTCTGCTGGCCGTGGCGCGGCCGGGCAGCTTACCGTCGATGCGTCCTGGCTGGATGCGTCGGGTACCGGCGGCGGCGTCGCCTGCCTGGGCGGGTCGCTTGCATCCGCGCGCTTTGTGGCGCCTGCGGGCGGGGCCTTTGGCGCGGGCGGCGTGGTAGCTGCTGACGGGTCCGTGGCAGCGCATGCGACGATCGAGCCCGTGGATGCCACGACATCGGCGGGGGAGACCGGTAGGCCCGATGTGCCGAGCGATGGTCCGTCCGCCCCTGACACTGACCCCGCTACCGGTGAGCCAGCTGCGGATACGTCGACGAATCCCACACAAAAGCCCGCGGCCGCGACTAAGACGGTGACCACGACCACAGTGACCAACACCACAGCCGTCAAGACCTCTAGGCCCAAGGCCAGCACCGCGACCTCCTCGTCACTCCCCAAAACCAGCGACACAAATTGGATCGCCGTGTCCCTAACGCTATTTCTGCTTGGCACAGCGTTCCTCACCACCTCACATTGTTGCTGATGTGGTGAGGAACATCTGACTTAAATGTAGGAGTTCTGCAGACGCTTTAGAGGCAACGCTTTCATTGATGGAGCGTTGCCTTTTTCATGCGAGCAATGCCGGACGTGCTGGTAATGTGTGCCGGTGGTTACTTAGTGCATGTGCTTGACGGGGCGCAAGTTTGAAGATAGTATCAAACTAGTGATTAGGGTCCAGAAACTTTCGATGCCTGGAACCGGAGGGGAGCCTGCGGGTTCCCCTTTTATTTTCGGGAAGAGCGACGATGCCCAAAGAATTCCTTACCTACCAGCAGCAGATGGAGAAGCTCAGAAGCTCCGGCCTCAGAATCGAGGACGAAGAGGTTTGCCGAAGGGTGCTTGCGGACATCGGCTATTTCCCGGTCGTGAACGGTTACCAGTCGTTTTTTCGCGACCCGAGTACCCGGGTATACCGCGAAGGTGCCACTTTTGGAGACATCCTAGCGCTTTACGAGTTCGACGTCGAGCTTAGGGAGATAATGCTCGATGCGCTGCTCAAGGTCGAGGCGAAGATCAGGTCGGCGCTGGCCTACGAGTTCTGCGCTGCATATGGCGAGTCCCAGAACAAGTATCTAGACGCCCGCTGTTACGCGACGTCGAAGGGCGCGAAGCGTGTTCTCCCAAAGCTGCTAAACATGCTTGACTATATCGCCAACAAGGATACCAGCCACGAATACCTTGCCTACTACCGCAGGGCATATAAGAACGTGCCGCTATGGGTCGCCGTGAACGCCATGACCTTCGGACAGACTTCAAAAATGCTCACGGCGCTCAGGGACAGCGAGAAGGCCAAGATTGCTAAGAGGTTCGGAGTCGGAAACCCAAAGGAACTCTCGTCGTTTATCCGCGTACTCGCCCTCTACAGGAACGTCTGCGCGCATGGAGAGCGTCTCTTCTCCCACAGGTGTCACGTCGAGATTCCTGACACGGCCTTGCACGCCAAGCTCGGCATCGAAAAGATTGGGCCGGATTACGCTTGCGGCAAGGTAGACGTTTTCTCGGCAGTGATCACTTTTCGATACCTCCTTCGCGACGACGAGTTCAAGACATTCAAGGCCAAGCTGGTCAAGTGCGTTAACGGATACTTGTCATTAGATGAGAGCATCGGCGAGGAGCGCCTCCTTGAGGCCATGGGTTTCCCAGCTGAATGGAAGAAGATAACTAGGTATAAAATTTAGATTCGACCCGCCTAAAAGTAAATCACTGGTTTCAGGAAATTATTGACGACGGAATTGAGTGTGAATACCTTGGTTCAGGCGCGTTGTGGTTATCGGATGCCATAATGGACGCAAGGCTGGGGGGGTCGGCTGGCTCGGGCGCAATTTTCTTAACGCTCTTCTTACCTGGCATAGCACTCTTGGGCACCGCATATCGTTGCTGAATGACCCGATTTTCGGAAGTGCGGGTAAAAATTTAAAACCGCCGAGCACAACCTGATTTTTAGAAACAAAACCGCAGGTCGCGGAAGCTCGAAACTGGGGTCTGGTCGGCAGATCTCGGGTTTCCCCGCACTTTCGGAATCGCATAACAGAAGTATGCGGCAAATTCCGGAACCCCCGACCACAACCCCCTTCTAACGTAAAGAAACCGCAGGTGGAAGTGTTGCCGCTTTCCGGTGTAGTCAACAAGTCTGAGATTTGCCGCATACTTTCGGAGACGGCCTGTTGCCAGAGTTCGTGTCTTATAGGAATAATTCAATTCACGCCGCGTTACATCTAGTCTGCTCTTTATTCTCGGATATAAACACTAAGGAGGCAGTCATGTTATGGAGCTACGTTCAGCTTGATGATGGCACCCAGTTTGCCTACTCAGAGACAAGAGAAGACGGAACCGTTCGCGTAGCCGTCGAGCGCCCGGTTGACTTTGGCTTTGACCATGCGGAATGCTTCTTGCCTGCGGTCAAATGGTTCAACGTCGAAGGATTTACCGCTGATGACCTCAATTTCTTGACAGATATTTGTTAGATCAAACGCCCCACTTATCTTCGAACTCGCCGAACGCCAAAAGCCGGGCCGGTGGTTTCGGAGCTGGCCCGCTGAAATTCTGCTGTTGAACGGCAAATGGCCCATGATTTCGCCTTCCGACATATCCATCGCGGCCTCCCGCGTGCTGGCTCAATACGACGTCAGCGAAGCATATTTATTTGGCTCCTTCGCCCGAGGCGAACAAACGCCCGATAGTGATATCGACTTGCGTTTAGTCTGCGGCGCCTCGATGACGTTTGGCACGCTATATGAACTTTCACTTGAGCTCGAAAAGGAACGGGGGCGAAAGGTTGATATAGTCACCAACCCACCAGAGCACATGCGCCCGGCCTTCCGCAAAAGCATTGAGCAGGATGAGGTGCGTCTCTATGAAGCGAAGTAAACGTGACAAGGAGCTTACAGATACCATCACGCAGCTCATTCCGCACGCCGAGCCCAACACGGAAAGCCTTGAGGCAATCCACGAGAGCGATGCGTCCTTTGCCAGGGGGAATCCCGGTCGCTTCGACAACGCAGCCGACCTAATCGATGCAGCTCTAAAAGCCCCTGAAGTGTGAGAGATTTCAATCACCGAAGAGGTGATTGTCTCGGAAGTGCCAGACTGGCGAGGTTCGTACCTCGCCATTTTTGTACGTCTGCGGACATCGGAACTATCCCGCTAGCTACAAGCCTTGCTATTGCTTGCTGCATTTGGGTTAGTTAGAACGGCTTGCCGCCTTGGGTTAACGAGTGCGATTGCAGGGCTTCTTGACTCGTCTCGCATCGTTTTCCATTTATTTATATGCTTGTCACAGAATTTGGTCGTAAGGCGCGACCAACGGAATCAAAAGAAAGCCGACCGAGAAGATCTTGGTCGCAGAGCACGACCAACGCAATCAAAACAATGCTCGCGGAGAAGGCGCCTTCAATCGCATTGATTGGAGGCGCCTCTAATACCAAGCGATATCTATTCTGCCGGAGAGCCTGGAGCAAGGGCGGCGGTCGAATGCGCCTGATAACAGGTATCGCCCCAGCGATAGTGTGCTATACTATCGCTGGGGCGATACCTGTTAGGAGACTCGCGTGGAACTGTGGCATGGTTCTCAGAAAATCATTGAGATTCCCCAGCTTGGCCTGGGGAAAGTCCATAACGACTATGGACAGGGTTTCTATTGCACAGAGAACCTCGACCTTGCAAGGGAATGGGCGTGCTCTAGGGACGCAGACGGCTTTGCAAATCGATATGAACTCGACATGGCCGATCTCAAGGTACTCGACCTGCTATCGCCGCAATATTCAGTTCTGCATTGGATAGCGTTGCTTGTAGAGCATCGTTCATTCCGAAAGGACACCGCCGTCGCTGTGGGGGCATGCGAATACCTTCGCGATCATTTTTTGCCTGATGCTAACGCTTACGATGTGATTAGAGGGTGGCGTGCGGATGACTCATACTTCAGCTATGCCAGGGCGTTTGTAAACAATACGATCACCATTGACCAGCTCGGTCGAGCGATGAGGCTCGGCAACCTTGGAGAACAGGTTGTGCTCAAAAGCGAGCGCGCGTTCAAGAGCATTCGTTTTGCTGGATTTGAACGTGCGCCACAAGCTCTATATGCCCCATTGGCCAAGGACCGAGATGAGTTGGCAAGGGCGCAGTATCGGGAATTGCTTACCGAAAACCCGTTTGAGGGAATTCGTGTCGTCGATATCGTTCGAGAGGGGATGACAGAAAATGACCCACGCCTACAGTGAGATGTATCTCGAGGATGCCATGAGAACGCTGGGCGAGGCAGTCGATTTCGCCCTCTGGGACCAAGGGCTGAGTCCAGCCGAGTTGACGGCGATCCTGTCGAACGCTTTTGAGATGAAACAGTTTGAGCGTGGTATGCCTCGCGTCGTCTGCGGCATGGCGGGCGACGAGCTTGCGCGCGATATTATCGCCCATGCGGGACTGAGTCCCGTCGAATGCAGGGAGACCTATCCGTTCGACCGTTCGCCTCAGTATTGGGCGGGCTGGGTTTTGGCCTATTCGCAATGGGCGAGCAGCTTGAGCTTTAACGAGCTCTTTGAAGTCGCCCCGCTTGATTGGATTATCGGTTCGTATTCCCCGCTTCACGAGGCGTCGGAAGATACATTCGCAGAGATAGTCATCGATAAATGGAACAAAGTCCAGGCAGACAAAAAGGGCCTCAAAGCGGCACGAAAGGCGGCCGGCCTAACGCAAAAACAGCTGGCCGCCCAATCGGGGGTTAAACTTCGCGCTATACAGCTCTACGAACAGAATCAGCTGGATTTGCGCCGCGCCTCGGTCTCTTCTGCATTGGCGCTCGCAAACACCCTAAGCTGCGCCATCGAAGACCTCGTCTGGCAACCGATCGCCCTGGAGTACGACTCCTAATGCCACCGCGTTGTGCTCCCCGGTATTGCGTCGCGCGTATAGAATCTAAGCATCCGCATGCCTGCCATTATCTTGATTGGAAGCCATATGGAACTCCCTAGTACCCTGTGCAGCAACTGTCTCTTATACACATCTGACGCTGCCGACGA
>URCU01000090.1:0-8310 GCA_900546425.1 uncultured Collinsella sp.
GGGCTCGGAGATGTGTATAAGAGACAGTCATATATAGGTGCACGTTCTCCTCGTGCGACGAGGGAACGTTCTTGCCGACAAAGTCCGGCGAGATAGGGAGCTCGCGGTGACCGCGGTCAACGAGAACTGCCAGCTCGACTCGGCTCGGACGGCCCAGGTCCATAACGGCGTCCAGAGCGGCGCGGATGGTACGACCCGTGTACAGGATGTCGTCCACCAGCACGACGCGCTTGCCGTCGACGCTGAAGGGAATGTTGGTAGCGTGGATCGCGGGAGCGAAATTGGTCGCATAGTCATCGCGATAGAAGCTGATGTCCAGGCTGCCGAGCGGAACGTCGACACCCTCGATCTCCTTGATCGCCTCGGCGAGCTTCTTTGCCAGAAGGTCGCCGCGCGTGACGATGCCAACCAGAGCGAGGTCTTCACAGCCCTCGTTGCGCTCGAGGATCTCGTGCGCAATGCGGGTCATCGCTCGATTGACGGCGGTCTCGTCCATGATGACCGCCTTGGGGGAAGTCGTGCCCATCGATCTCCTTCCTCACATGTCTTGACTGCTGACACAGTCAAAAAAATAGATGCCCGACCGCTCAAAGCGGACCAGACACCCACAGGAAGTACTGCTCATTGACAGCTATGTAATTCCATGCGGGTATCTCGTACCCCTTTAATGGTCAAGGCATAGTGTAGCCAACCTCGGGCTCAAATGCGAGCATAAATACCAGTCAATCCGTAAACGGAGCCAATAGCTCCATAAACCTATATATATTTGTGGGACGCGCTTGAAAACCTTGTTGCGAGCTGGCATAATCTCCTCTGCTGCACGCAAATCGGATCTACGTCCAGGGCCGTGGCGTGGGCACTATCGCCAAAAGAGAAATATCTCTGTGTAGATTGCGCACAGAGACATGCTTCTGTGCTATAGTTCAAGCTTGTTTGTTAACGCGACATGTTCGTTTGTCGCCCAAGGAGGGTCAGTTATGTCCAAAGTTTGCGAAGTTTGCGGTAAGCACCCCGTTGCCGGTCGCTCCATCAGCCACTCTCACCGCGTCACCAACCGTAAGTTCCGCCCCAACATCCAGCGCGTCTACGTCGTCGTCGATGGTCACCGTCGCAAGATGAACGTTTGCTCCACCTGCCTCAAGTCCGGCAAGGTTGCGCGCTCCTAAATAAGGTCTTACCAACAAGTACCTCGGACTCTCCGGGTCAAAGACCTCGCGTTCACATAGAACTTACCAAAGGCGCCCTCCCATGTGGAGGGCGCCTTTTTGCACTCATTGGGGACAGACTTACATGAGTGTTTGCACGCATTCGGCATCACTCATTGGGGATAGACATACATGAGTGCTTTCACGCATTAGGGACAGACATGACGCGTGCCGGCAGCGATTCGGCCCCTGCCTCACGCAGCCTCCTTCCAGCCTGCAGTGGCCTTGGTCACGCTTGTAGCGCCGATACCGGTGATACGGGCAATTTGCTTGACCGTGAGATGCGCCCGCCTGAGCCTCAGCAGACAGGCATCACGCTCGGGTCGCGGCAGGGCCTTGAGCAGCGCAGGATCTATGCTCGGCAGGACTTCGTGCGCGACGGCAAGGGCGTCCTCATCGGGGATCCGCCGGCGTGGAAGAACCTCCACTGACCAGATGTGCCCGGCAACTTCCTCGAGATGCTCACAATAGCAACGGGAGCCTCCGACAATATCGAGCATGGGGGCCGCATCACAGATGTCAAAGGGATCGTAGCCCAGCTGGTATGCCTTATAGCTTGACCAACGGTACGCCTCGAGCGAGTCGAGCGCGCCTTTCACGGGATTGAGATGAATATAGTCGAGCAGCTGCACCGCCTGCGTGTCAGACTCAACCGCGACCCGCGAATAGCGATTATCAAACAGATGACCCGTTCTTCCCGTTTTCCCATTGAAATATTTAGCATATGCCGTCAATGCGCACTGCATTGCCTTTGAAAGGTTGTCATATGGGTCATCAACCATCAAATGGAAGTGGTTATCCATAAGGCACCAAGCCAACACCGCCACTTCATGGCGTGCAAACCTGTCCGCGATGTCCGATAAGAAACGATAGCGGTCGGAGTCATCTTCAAAAATAATCTGCTTGGAGTTGCCACGGTCAAAAACGTGGTAGTAGCCGGTGAGCGAAACGGCGCGGGCGCATCGAGGCATATTCTCTCCTTTCAAAACTAAACAGGCAACACCTAAAAGGAGAGAAGGAACGCGAAATGCTGAGCCTGTAACCTATTTATATCCAATGAGCGGCAAAAACAGGTCCAGAACGACAAAATGGCAAAACGATGTCTGTCCCAAATGAGTGAAAACACTCATGTAAGTCTGTCCCCAATGAGCGGGGCGATGCAGCATTAGTTGAAACGGTTCATTAAGTTGAAGCGTTTTAGTGTGCCTTTTACGGGAATCTTACCGTTCGCCGAATAATTTCTTGCTATCATGCAAAGCGTAGGGTAAATCTCCGATCGCAAGGAGACACAAATGGTGAAAAAGTCACCGGAAAACACTACTCCCGCCATCGTGGACAACGTGGAGGCGCTTGAGGCCAAACTCAAATCTATGCGTGAGGCCCAGGCTAAATTCGCTGAGTACACTCAGGAGCAGGTAGACAAGATCTTCTACGAGGCTGCTATGGCCGCCAACAAGGCTCGTATTCCTTTGGCCAAGCTCGCCATCGAGGAGACCGGCCGTGGCGTTCTCGAGGACAAGGTCATCAAGAACCACTACGCCGCTGAGTACATCTACAACGCTTACAAGAACACCAAGACCTGCGGTGTCATCGAGCGCGACGACGCTTACGGCATCACCAAGGTCGCCGAGCCGATCGGTATCGTTGGCGCTGTCATCCCGACCACCAACCCGACCTCCACGGCCATCTTCAAGACGCTCATCTGCCTGAAGACCCGTAACGCCATCATCATCTCCCCGCACCCGGCAGCCGCCAAGTGCACCATCGCCGCCGCCAAGCTCGTTCTCGACGCAGCTGTCAAGGCCGGTGCTCCTGAGGGCATCATCGGCTGGGTCGACAAGCCGTCCATCGAGCTGACCAACATGGTCATGCGCGACGTCGACATCATTCTCGCAACCGGTGGCCCGGGCATGGTTAAGGCTGCTTACTCCTCCGGTAAGCCCGCACTCGGCGTCGGCGCCGGCAACACCCCGGTCATCATCGACGATACCGCGGACATCAAGCTCGCCGTCAACTCCATCATCCACTCCAAGACGTTCGACAACGGCATGATCTGCGCTTCCGAGCAGTCCGTCACCGTCATCGACACCATCTATGACCAGGTCAAGGCCGAGTTCCAGAAGCGCGGCTGCTACTTCGTCAAGCAGGGTGCCGAGATGGAGGCCCTGCGTGCCGCCATGTTCAAGAACGGCGCTCTCGATCACCGCATCCCCGGCATGGCTGCCGCCAAGATCGCCGAGCTCGCCGGCATCGAGGTTCCCGCCAAGACCAAGATCCTGATCGCCGAGGTCACCTCCACCGATCCCGAGAAGGAAGAGTTCTCCCACGAGAAGCTTTCCCCGGTCCTCGCTATGTATCACGCCAAGGACTTCCAGGAGGCCGTTGACAAGGCAGAGCACCTCGTCCTCGCAGGTGGCCCGGGCCACACCGCCTCTCTCTACGTGCACCCCGCACAGAGCGAGAAGATCGCTAAGTTCCAGCACGTCATGAAGGCCTGCCGCATCGTCATCAACACCCCGTCCTCGCACGGCGGCATCGGTGACCTCTACAACTTCGGCATGAAGCCGTCTCTAACCCTGGGCTGCGGCTCCTGGGGTGGCAACTCCGTCTCCGAGAACGTTGGGGTGAAGCACTTGATCAACGTCAAGACCGTGGCAGAGCGCCGCGAGAACATGCTGTGGTTCCGCGCACCCGAGAAGGTCTACTTCAAGAAGGGCTGCACGCCCGTCGCACTCGACGAGCTCGGCA
Organism: uncultured Collinsella sp.; assembly: GCA_900546425.1. Taxonomy (GTDB): domain Bacteria; phylum Actinomycetota; class Coriobacteriia; order Coriobacteriales; family Coriobacteriaceae; genus Collinsella. The sequence continues at coordinate 3,954 of URCU01000090.1, forward strand.
CCGTAATGGGCAAGAAGCGCGCCTTCATCGTTACCGACCAGTTCCTCTTCAAGAATGGCAACACGCGTGCCATCGAGGCCAAGCTCGATGAGATGGGCATCGCTCACGACTGCTTCTACGACGTTGAGCCCGATCCCTCCCTGCAGTGCGCACGTCGCGGCGCCAAGCAGATGACGCTCTTCGAGCCGGATGTCATCATCGCCGTCGGCGGCGGTTCCGCAATGGACGCCGGCAAGATCATGTGGATGATGTACGAGCACCCCGAGGCGAACTTCGAGGACATGGCCATGGACTTCATGGACATCCGCAAGCGTATCTTCACCTTCCCCGAGATGGGCAAGAAGGCTTACTTCGTCGCCGTCCCGACCTCTTCGGGCACTGGCTCCGAGTGCACGCCGTTCGCCATCATCACCGACAAGGAGACCGGCATCAAGTGGCCGCTCGCCGACTACGCGCTGCTCCCCAACATGGCTATCGTCGACGCCGACAACTGCATGACCGCCCCGAAGGGCCTCACCGCTGCCTCTGGCATCGACGTCATGACCCACGCCATCGAGTCCTACGTCTCCATCATGGCTTCCGACTACACCAAGGGCCTCTCCGAGCGCGCCGCCAAGCTCGTCTTTGAGAACCTGCCCTCCAGCTTCACGAACGGCGCTAAGGACCCGCATGCCCGCGAGGAGATGCACAACGCATCCTGCATGGCCGGTATGGCATTCGGTAACGCCTTCCTGGGCCTCAACCACTCCATGGCCCACAAGCTCGGCGCTTTCCACCATCTGCCCCACGGCCTCGCAAACGCAGTCATCCTGACCCGCGTCATGCGTTACAACGCCGCCGAGGCTCCTGTCAAGATGGGAACCTTCTCTCAGTATCCTTACCCCAACGCGCTGCACAACTATGCCGAGATGGCTCGTTACTGCGGCATCGACGGCAAGGACGACCGTGAGGTCTTCGAGAACTTCATCGCCAAGCTCACCGAGCTCTGCGACTTCATCGGTGTCAAGCACACCATCGCTGAGTACGGCGTTGACGAGCAGTACTTCCTCGACACCCTCGACGAGATGACCGAGCAGGCATTCAACGACCAGTGCACCGGCGCTAACCCGCGCTACCCGCTCATGAGCGAGATCAAGGAGCTCTACCTGGATGCCTACTACGGCCGCGAGCCCCAGGACTACGCCGTCTGCTAGTTTTAGCACGGTTTTTAACGGCGGGGGTGCACGGGTGTTTCACACACCCCCGCCGTCGCTTCTATCGCATCGTTGAAAGGATGCAACCATGCTGCTACCCGATTCCAAGACCGAGCTCGTCCGCCGTGGCAACAAGGTCGTTTACGACCTGGGCGACAAGATCGTCAAGGTCTTTAACGAGACCAAGCCTGTCTCTGACGTGTTCAACGAGGCTTTGAATCTTGCCCGCATCAATGAGTGCGGCATCCGCAGCCCCAAGGCTCTCGAGGTTTCTCAGCTCGAGAACGCCAACGGCTGGGCGCTCGTGACCGAGAAGGTTCCGGGCACCACCCTTGCCGACAAGATGACTGCCGAGCCCCAGCGCTTTGGTGAGTACCTCGAGATGTTCGTCGACCTCCAGATCGAGATCCACGGCTACACCTCCCCGCTGCTCAACCGTCAGCGCGACAAGTTCGCCCGCATGATCGACAGCCTCGATCAGCTCAATGCCACCACGCGCTACAACCTTCAGGAGCGTCTGGACGGCATGACCAAGGAGTTCAAGGTCTGCCACGGCGACTTCAACCCCTCCAACGTCATCGTCGGCGACGACGGCCAGCTGTACGTCTGCGACTGGGCACACGCCACCCAAGGCTCCCCTGCTGCCGACGTTGCCACCACCTACCTGCTCTTTGCCCTCAACAGCAAGGATCAGGCCGAGGCCTACCTGGAGCTCTACTGCGACCGCGCCGACATGCCCATGCAGGTCGTGCGTCAGTGGACGAGCATCGTCGCCGCTTCCGAGCTCGCTCGTAAGCGCAACGTAAACGATGAGTTCCTGAAGAACTGGATCGACGTCGTCGATTATCAGTAATATCTGAGCGATTCATTTCGCATCGGAGGCACAAAGGAAAAACCTCGCAGCTCGCATGGGCTGTGGGGTTTTTCCTTTTAGCGATTGAGCACGCCGACAAGATAAAAGGACGGCCCCGCATCTCCCCTATCTGGAGAAATGCGGAACCGTCCCGTATATCGAACTACAAGCGAAATCGCCGATTAACGGCGCGCAGCCTTCACAAGCTCGGCGACCTTGGCGACGACCTCGTCGATCGCCACGTCCTCGCGCTCGCCCGTGGCACGGTCCTTGAGCTCGACGGTGCCGTTCTTAAGGCCACGCTTGCCGAGCACCACCTGATACGGGAAGCCCATAAGGTCGTTGTCGGCAAACTTAAAGCCGGGACGCTCATCGCGATCGTCGACGACAACCTCGATACCCTCGGCGCACAGGCCATCAACGATCTGCTCGCAGACGGAAGCGCACTCCTCCTTCTTGGGGTCGAGCGGAATCACCGCGACCTCGTACGGAGCGACGGAGACCGGCCAGACAATGCCGTGCTCGTCGTTGTGCTGCTCCACGACGGCAGCGAGCGAGCGAGACACGCCCACGCCGTAGCAACCCATGATAAGCGGCTTCTCCTTGCCGTCCTCGTCCATAAAGGTGGCCCCCATGGCCTCGGAGTACTTGGTGCCCAGCTGGAAGACCTGGGAAACCTCGATGCCGCGGGCAGCGGAGAGCGGCTTGCCGCAGTGCGGGCAGGGATCGCCGGCGACGACGGTGACCAGATCGGCCCACTCGTCGACGGTAAAGTCGCGCTCGGGGCAGGCACCGGTAAAGTGATAATCGACCTCGTTGGCACCACAGGCCCACTGCTTGGACTCGCGCAGGCTCTCATCACACACCAGGCGGATACCCTCGGGCAGGTTGACCGGTCCGATAAAGCCCTTGTGCAGTCCGTTCGCCTGGAGCTCCTCGTCGGTCATCATACGATAGCCCTTGCCGAAGACGTGCTCGGCCTTGCAGTCATTGAGCTCGTGGTCGCCCGGGACAATGGCCACGACCGGCTTACCCTCGGCGTCGATGAGAGCCAGCGACTTGCGCGCGCCGTTCTCGGGGAAGCCAAAGAACTTGGCGACGGCCTCGATGGTGCCCATGCCCGGAGTCTCGACCTTGGTGAGCGTGCCGTCGCCGGGACCCTCGGTCACAACGACCTTGGTGCTTGCAGCCTCGTCATCGGCAGCAAAGCCGCAATCGTCGCAGTACACGAGCGAGGCCTCGCCGGCGTCGGCCAGGGCCATGTACTCGACGGAGGTGTCGCCGCCGATCTCGCCGGAGTCGGCAACAACGGGCAGAGCCTTGATGTAGCAGCGCTCGCAGATGTTGGCGTAAGCCTGCTTCATCTTGTCGTACTCCTCCTGCAGGCTCTCCTGCGTGGCAGAGAAGCTGTAGGCGTCCTTCATGATGAACTCGCGGCCGCGCATCAGGCCAAAGCGGGGACGGAACTCATCGCGGAACTTGTCCTGAATGTGGTACAGGTTAACGGGCAGCTGCTTATAGGAGCGCAGCTCGTTGCGCACCAGGGCCGTGACGGTCTCCTCGTGCGTGGGGCCCAGCACAAACTCGCGACCATGACGGTCGTCAAAGCGCACGAGCTCCTTGCCATAGGCATCGATGCGGCCGGACTCACGCCACAACTCGGCATCGACCATGATAGGCATCATAAGCTCCTGGGCGCCGGCGGCGTCCATCTCATCGCGCACGATGTTCTCGATCTTGCGAATCGAGCGCCAAGCAAGCGGCAGGTAGGAATATAGACCGGCGGCCTCCTTGCGGATCATGCCGGCACGGAGCAGTAGACGGTGGCTGGCGAGCTCAGCGTCCGCCGGATCCTCTTTAAGCGTCGGCGCATAAAGCTTAGACATATACATTGCTCGGGTCATTTATTTCTCCTCAATAAGCTTGTCGACCTCTGCCATAAGCGCGTCGACAATTTGGTCCTCAGCTACTTTACCAATGATCTGGCCATGCGAAAAGAGCAAGGCCTGACCACGTCCGCAAGCAACGCCCAGGTCGGCATCAGAAGCCTCGCCGGGGCCATTAACGGCACATCCCATCACAGCGATCGAAAGCGGCGCGGAGTAGTTCTTAAGCCGCTCGGTAACCTCCTCGGCGATGGGAATCAGGTTAACCTGGCAGCGGGCGCACGTGGGGCACGAGACAATCTCGGGGCCACGGCGACGCAGGCCCAGCGACTGCAGAATACCCCAGGCGACCGGCGGCTCCTCAACCGGATCAGCTGTGAGAGAGACGCGCATGGTGTCGCCGATACCCTCAGACAGCAGGATAC
>URCU01000091.1:0-8204 GCA_900546425.1 uncultured Collinsella sp.
GAGATTACTACGCGTCTCGTGGGCTCGGAGATGTGTATAAGAGACAGACCATGTCGTCGACATTAGCCTTGGCCTGCTCGACCATGTCCTGGTAGCCGTTCTTGATGCGCATGCCGCACGCAATGCCCTGCACGCAGGCATTCTTTACCGGAGCGCTGGTGAGCAGCTTGATGCCAGCCGTACCAAGCAGAAAACCGCCACCAACAAGCAGGGTGTTAAACGTGGACTTCTTCATGTTGCTTCTCCCTTTTGCCGCATTGGACGCGGCACGGTGCCTCAGCACCCGAGTAAACAAGTTTGCTCGAGCACACTTTTGGAAAATAGTTTAGTTTATCTAACTATCAAGTTCAACAAAGGTTAACTTTTTGGAAACTATGGGGGTGAACTCAATATGACAAAGGGACAGTCCCTTTGTCATATTCCTACAGCTGCCAGTCCGCCGCCTCCTTTTGCAGCGCAACCATGCGAGCGAATTCTCCACCTGCCGCCTTGAGTTGCGCCGGAGTGCCCTGCTCGGCAACCACACCATCCTTGAGCACAACGATTTTGTCGGCATTTTCCACCGTACGCATACGGTGGGCAATAACGATAACCGTCTTACCTGCAAGCAGACGGGAGAGTGCCTGCTGTACCACGGTCTCGTTCTCCACATCCAAGCTCGCCGTCGCCTCGTCCAACAGCACGATGGGCGCATCTTTGAGCAGCGCGCGGGCGATGGAGATGCGCTGGCGCTCGCCACCGGAGAGTTTGGAGCCGTTCTCGCCGATCATGGTGTCATAGCCCTGCGGCATGCGGTTCACGAACTCGTCGCAGTTGGCGGCACGCGCGGCCGCAAGCACTTCCTCATCGGTGGCATCACGACGCCCGAGGCGGATGTTTCCCATCACTGTGTCGTCAAAGAGCAGCACGTCTTGGAAGACGATCGCGTAATCACGCAGCAGTACCTCGGGATCGACGCTCGCAACATCCACACCGCCCACGGCAACCTTGCCCGCGGTGGCATCCCAAAAGCGCGCGGCCAGGCGGCTCACCGTAGACTTACCGGAACCCGAAGGACCGACCAGTGCCGTAACTTCGCCTTCCTTGGCGGTAAAGCTCACATCGGTAAGAACTTTCTCGCCGGCGCGGCCGTCCTCGCCCGCACCATATCCAAATGCCACGTGATCGAACACCACATCGTGGCCCACGGGCTCAAATATCTCGCTGCCCCGCGCCACAGGCTCTTCCATGATGGAACGCATGCGCTTGGCAGACGACTCGGCGGCAAACAGCTCGGACATTAACATTAACGCCTGGTCAAAGGGCGCATAGATACGGCTCACCATAAGCAGGAAGGCAAACATCACCAAAAAGTCGACCTGCCCGGAGGCGACCACCGCGGCGCCCGTAACCAGCGTGGTGGCAATGCCCAGACGCAGGATGACAAAGGCGGAGTTGACCAAAAGCCCGTTAACGAGCTCGCCCTTGGTAGTCTCGCGCTCCTCGGCATCGATCACGGCGTTGAGCCCCTCAAGATAATGGGCCTCCTGGTTGGTGGCGCGGATCTCGCGAACGCAGTCGAGCGTCTCTTGAATTGCCTCGGTAACCTTGACCTTCTCGGCGCGCACGCGATCGAACACCGGAGTCATGGGGCCGCGCGTTAGATACAGCACGGCAAAGGCCACGGGAACGCTCCAAAACGCCGCAATCGCCAGCTGCCAGCAAAAGAACAGCGACGCCACGAATACAATGGCGCTTGCGATGATGGCACCCCAAAGCTCTCCCAGCACGTGGCTGTAGGCGTGCTCCATGGCCTGGACGTCGCCCATGATGGTCTCGGTTAAATCGGCCAGATCACGACGACCAAAAAACGACAGCGGCAGTTTGCGCAAGCGCTCGGCGATCTCCATGCGCTGCTTGCCGCACTCCTCGTAAAAGATGCAGTAGGTGTAGTAATACTGCTGCCAGTTAGAGGCAAAGAGCAACACGAAAAAGACCAGGAGGCCGCCCACGATCGGCAGGGCATCCGGCAGGTCAGCCCCGCTGGCGAGATGCTCGACAAAGCCGGCCATAACCAGGAATAAAAAGCCCATGCCGGCCATGGTAATGAGATTGGTGAGCGTGGTCCAGAAAATGCCGCGTTTTACGCCGGCGACGCCTTTATCGGATAGGAAATACTTCTTTTGGAATGAGGCGAACATTTAGGCCTCGCCTCCCTTCGTGACGGCGGCATCCGCGGTCGCTGCAGTGATTTTCCAGCTCGCGGCCTGTTCGTATTCGGCCCACATCTTGGCATACAGGCCGTTTTGGGACAGCAACTCGGCATGGGTACCCGACTCCTGCACGCTGCCCTGGTTGAGCACCACGATTTGGTCTGCGCCCACTACAGTCGAGAGTCGGTGCGCAATCATAATGACCGTGCGACCCGTCGCTAGCTTGCTAAAGGCGCGCTGGATGAGCGCCTCGTTCTCGGGATCGGCAAACGCCGTGGCCTCATCGAGCACCACGATAGGCGCGTCTTTAAGGATCGCGCGGGCGAGTGCCACGCGCTGGACCTCGCCGCCCGAAAGATAAGCTCCGCCGGCACCGAGCATGGTATTGATGCCCTGTGGGAGCTTGGCCACAATGTCGTCGCACTGAGCTGCGGAGAGGGCCGCACGCACTTCGTCGTCAGTGGCCGTAGGCTTGGAGGCGCGCACGTTATCGGCAAGTGTTTGCCGGAACAGCTGGTTAGCCTGGAACACGAAGGCGACCTGGTCCATAAGCTCGTGCGGATCCATATCGCGAACGTCCACACCGCCTACGAGCACTCGACCCGAGGAGACATCCCAAAAACGCGGGATCAGGCTTGCGCAGGTTGACTTACCGCCACCCGAGGGACCCACCAGGGCGAGGGTGCTACCAGCGGGAACGCTAAAACTCACATGGCTAACGGCAGGTGCTTCGGCACCCTCGTAGGTAAAGCTCACGTCCTCAAATCGCACGTCGCCGCCGGCAGGGTGCTTGGGTTGGACGGGCACGGAGAGCTGCTTGGAATCCATGACGCTTCGAATACGAGCCAGCGAATCAGCACTCATCTGAGAGGCCTCGCCCACAAACATGAGCTTGGTCATGGCCGTCGGCACCACGGCCGAAAATATCGCGTAAAACGTGAAGTTGGTCATAAAATGCGCGAAGTCCGTCTCGCCCGGCGCCAGCAGCAACGCCACGGGCAACAGGAATGCCACAAGACCATTGAGCGCGGTAAGGTTGAGTACCTGCGGACCTCGACAGAACGTGCCCGCATAGTTTTGCGCCATGTCGGCGTATTCGGCGATCGCATCGTGGAAGGCCTTAAAGGAGTAGACCGTCTGCTGAAACACCTTGACCACGGGGATGCCGCGTACGTATTCGGTGCCGGTCTTGTTCATCTTGACCAGCGCTCCCATGTAGGCCTTCATAAACTCACCGCCCTTGCCGCCCATCATGGCGGCCATGGCGCCAAACGAAACGACGACCGAGATAAGGCATGCCGCCCCCAAACGCCAATCGAGCGCGAAAAACAGCACGAGCAAGCCCACGACCATGGCGGCGGCGCCTGCGATATCGGGCAGCATGTGTGCGAGCAAAGTCTCGGTGGAGGCGGCGCATCCGTCTACAACACGACGCAGCTCGCCGGTGGCGTGCGTGTCAAAGTAGCCAAGCGGCAGCTTAAGCAGGTGCTCGCTCGTAGTCTTGCGGATATTGGACGCGCAGCGAAACGCGGACAGATGCGTGCACATGAGCCCCACGAAATAAGCTACGATGCTTGCCAGGGCAAAACCCACGGCCCACCAGCCATACATCGCGATGTCAGTGGCTTCGCTCCAGTTAGGTGCCACGGCGATCAGATCGCGCGCGACAAGCCAAATGCACACGTACGGGCCAAAGCTCAGCAGCTGCGAGAGCGCCGAGAGCGCCATGCCCAAATACGTTAGGAATTTGCGGTCACCGGCATACGCGAGCAACTCGCCGATACCGCCGCCTTCCCTTTTTGATCCCTTTGCCATGAGATTCCTTTCTAACGGCTTGAGAGTTAACCGTAATGAACTTATCATTGATGTGTTAGCCATGGCTCACAATCAAGCCAGGCGTGGACGTTTCTGCAAAGGAAAGGGACGCTTTTGCAAATACGGCGAGCAGCGACCGACATAACCGAGCTCTACGCACCGCAATTTGAGCAGTTTGGCCTGGAGCTTACCGGCAAGGGCGCCGTCTTTACCGGCGAGGTGGCAAACGACCGGGCGCACGGCCGCGCATGGATCATGCCCCTCTCCCCCACCTGCATCGTCATGGAGCATTTCATAACCCCGACGCGCAACATGCACCTAGCCGAATACACGCCCGAACCGTACGCCTGCGTGAGCGAGGTCAGCGCGCCCACACTTACATGCATGCCCGAGGCTGGCATAACGCCCGCGAACCTCAAACCATTGCATGGACCGTGGCCGAACAATGCCGTTTGCAGCTTTATCCAAGATAGCTGTGGCGAGGAATTAAGCCCGCTGTTTGCGGGGGAGCTCTATCACTCGCGCTCGGTGCTCTTTTTGCCTGGATATTTTGACGAACTGGAGCACCGCTATCCCACCGAGTTCGCGGGAATCTTTGAGGCGTTTGCCGAGCCATGGCACGAGGAAGCGACGTCTGCCATCTGCCACACGCTGCGCCGGATTAACGAGGACCGCGCCCGCACCGTAGGCGGACACGTCTATATGCAGGGCATCGTGGAGACCATGGTCGCGGAGCTCGCCTGTTCGCGCGCGGCCCACAAGCAGGCGCGGCAGGCGGCAGACACACGCGTCAGCATAACCGTTGCCGAAGAAGCAACGGCAATGATTGAGCGCGCGCTCGACAAAGGCAGACGTGTGGGCATCAACGAGGTGGCCGAGAGGCTCTACACAAGCCGCTCCAAACTATGCGCCACCTTTAAGGCCCAAACCGGCGAGTCCCTGGGCGCCTACATTCGCAGACGCCGCATGGAGCGAGCACAGGACCTTTTGGCCGATAGCGCGCTCACGATAGCGCAGGTGGCAGAGCGTCTAGGCTACCCTCAGCAGGCCGCCTTCGCCCAAGCCTTCAAACAATACACCGGCATGACACCCACGGCTTGGCGAAGCAAGCATCGCTAAGGCCCAAGCTCCCTGGCCGTAACGGAGCGATTAATTAGCCGCCGTCCGTCAGCTCACCCAGGATCTAAACGTCAAGATGTGCACGATCAAGCGCCTTTTTGATAAGAGGGACAGATCGATCAGCCAAATACAACGGAATGTTGAGCACCCCGTCGTCGAGCTTTAGGTTCTTAAGTGAGTAGCGGACCCTCAATGGAGTCGTCTCCGCATGCTTGTCGGCATAGTACTTAAGGCTCTTGGAATGAACGACCTCTCCCGATTTGACCTCGACGGGAACGATTTCGTTTCCGACTTGAATCAAAAAATCGACTTCGTGCTTCGGCTTCTCGTTTGTCCAATAACGCGGAGCAGCATCTAACTGTGAAAGCAATGCCTGAAGCACATAGTTCTCGGCGAACGAACCTTTGAACTCCGAAAATAGCGCATCCGAGATGGCAAAAGCGGACGCATCCAGCCTTGCCATGCGGCGCAGCAAGCCGACATCAAGACAGTAGACCTTAAATGCCTTGAGGTCATCGTACGCAGAGAGCGGCACACCACCGGCAGCATTAAGGCGAACCGCCGTGATGAGCCCAGCATCGGCAAGCCATTCCAGAGCATCCTCGTATTCTCGAGCACGAGCCCCCTCGCGCACCGCACCCCAAACGAACTTTTTGTTCTCGCGCGCCAACTGAGCTGGAATCGAGTTCCATATTTGTGAAAGCTTGGCGAACTGCGCACGGCCACCATGCTTGGCAAAATCGCGCTCGTAGGAATCCAAGAGATCAGACAACACCTTATCGACCTGAACGATATCGCCCGTCTCCACCCACCGGCCAAGAGCCTCTGGCATGCCGCCGCATGCAAAATAACGACGAAGATGCTCGACGAGACGGACATGGAAGAAATCGGGCACTGTCTCGATCTGATCCAGGCCGCCAAGGTATTCGTCGTAGTTTGCAGCGCCCTCGGCTTTCAGAAACTCGGAAAAGCTCATGGGGCGCATCTCCATGAACTCGACCTTTCCCACCGGAAAAGCGCTGGTCTCACGGGACAAGCGAACGCCCAACAAAGACCCTGCGCATGCGACGTGATACTCGGGGGCCTCGTCACAGAAGTATTTAAGGGCGCCGACTGCAGAAGGACAATCCTGGATCTCATCAATAATAAGCAGCGTTTCGCCGGGCTCGATAGGCTGTCCAAATGCCAGGGAAAGATTTGAGATGATCCGTCGAGGATCGCGCGTACCTTCGAAAAACTGAGCGTACTCGCTCTGTACCCCAGGTGACGGCTCCTCGAGCGTCAGATACACAAAATTGAGGTACGAGGTTCGGCCGAACTCCTTAAGCGCCCACGTCTTTCCAACCTGGCGCGCCCCCTTAAGGATAAGCGGCTTACGATATTCTGACGCTTTCCAAGCGTTAAGCTTGGCAATGATATCTCGCTGCATGACCGAACCTCCCGCAAAGAAACTTCCGTAAACGTGATATTTCCCACATTTTACCCTAGGTAAAACGTGACATTTATCACATTTATGGAAGTTTTAAGCTCATTTCGCCACACTTCCATCACATTCAAAAGGCGGAGGCGCATTTTGCGCCTCCGCCACCATCTTTCCTATCAGCCTACCTGACCCGAACGGCCGAGTCGTCACGGAACCGAGGGGCCGGGCGCAGGGCCTTGCCTCTCAATGAGTTCCGCACGAACAGGAGGCGCCAGTGGCGCCTCCGTCGTGAGTCAGGACTGTCCGAAATTGAGAGGCAAGGCCCTGCGCCCGGCCCCTCGGTTCCCGTTTACGAGAGCGACGTTCTCAGCAATTCGTTGAAGAGCTTCGGGTTGCCCTTGCCGCGGCTTGCCTTCATGCACTGGCCCACCAAAAAGCCGATGACCTTCTGGTTGCCGTCACGATACTGCTGCGCCTGATCGGCACAGTTTGCCAGCACCTCGTCCACGATCGGCTGCAGCGCGCCGGCGTCGCTCACCTGGCGCATACCGCGCTCGTCGACGATCTTGTTGGGGTCGTCGCCGGTCTGGGCCATGGCCTCAAAGACCTCGTGCGCCTGGTTGGAGCTGATGGCATCGGTCGCCAGCAGCTTGGCCAGCGCTGCCACCTGAGCCGGCGCGATGCCAGACTCAGCCAGCGAGACGCCCGCGCCCTTAAGGTAGGCGATCATCTCGTTCACCAGCAGGTTTGCGACCGTCTGGGCCTCCCTGCCAGCCATACCGGCAGCGGCAGCCTCAAAGAACTCGGCGAACTCCGGATCGCCGGCGATCTGCTCGGCATCGGCCGCCTTAATGCCAAAGTCAGTCTCAAAACGGGCGCGCTTGGCATCGGGCAGCTCGGGGATCTCGCCACGGCAGCGGTCGATGAACTCGTCGTCCAAATCGAACGGCGCCAGGTCGGGATCGGGGAACAGACGATAGTCGTCGGCCGTCTCCTTAACGCGCATGACCACGGTGCGCTTGCGGCTGGGCTCCCAGTGGCGGGTCTCCTGATAGATGATGCCGCCCTCCTCGAGCACCTCGGCCTGGCGGCAGATCTCGTAGGCAAGGCCATCGTGCAGGCTCTTGAACGAGTTGAGGTTCTTGAGCTCAGTCTTGGTGCCCAGCTTGGTCTCGCCGCGGCGGCGCAGCGACACGTTGCCGTCGCAGCGCATGGAACCCTTCTCCATCGAGCAGTCCGAAATACCCAGCGTCACAAAGATGCGACGGAGCTTCTCCATAAACAGGCGAGCCTCCTCGGGCGTACGCAAGTCAGGCTCAGTCACGAGCTCAATCAAAGGCGTGCCGCAGCGGTTGTAGTCGACGAGCGACTCGGCCGCGGCGGTGATGCGGCCCTCGGCACCACCCACGTGCACCATCTTGGCGGCGTCCTCCTCCATGTGGATGCGCAGGATGCGGATGGGCACCGTGTAGGAACCGTCCTCGCGACGCTCGGGCATCTGCAGGTTGGACGCGTCGTAGCTGGCCAGGTGGCCGGCGCGCTGGTTGCCCTCGCGCATGGTCGACGTCATGGACGTGGACAGACCCTCGGCGTTGGCCGAAGCGCTCGCCAGGCTCTGGGCCCTGTCTCTTATACACATCTGACGCTGCCGACGA
>URCU01000092.1:0-8034 GCA_900546425.1 uncultured Collinsella sp.
TGGGCTCGGAGATGTGTATAAGAGACAGGCGGCGTAATCCACCACGGTCACCTTGCCAGTGGCCTTGTCGACCTCGACCTCGGCAATACCGGCCATAAACGGCGGGGGCGAAACGGGCAGGCAGGCAGAGGCGTGCGAGGTCAGCGCGTCGCCGCCCGCGATGTTCTTGACACACAGGTTGGCAAAGTCGCGCAGCGTAAGGTAGCGACCGCGCTCGCGAGCGGCGCGCTCGTCGGACAGGCGCACGTACTGGCCGTCGAAGACCACGGCGGCGGCGTCAACGTCCCACATCTGGGCGGCCTTGGCGCAAATCTTCTCACGCAGCTCGGTCGCGGCGTTCTTGGCGGCAAGACCCGTCACGTACGTACCCGAGCTCGCGTACGAGCCGGCGTCGAACGGCGACACATCGGTGTCTACGCCGCGCACCACAATCTGCGAGCTCTCCACGCCCAGCTCCTCGGCAGCAATCTGCGCCAGGATCGTGTCGACGCCCATGCCGTTATCGGTGGCGCCGGTGCCGATGGTAATGAAGCCGTCTTCCTCCAGGCGCATGTCGATGCCGGCGATATCCACGTTGGAAATGCCCGAGCCCTGCATGGTGAGCGCGCAGCCCAGGGCGCGCACGCGGTCGCCCAGGTCCACGGCCAGCGGCTTGTCGCGCCAACCGATCATGTCCATCGCGCGCAGCAGGCAGCGGTCGAGCGCGCAGGCGTTGAGCTTCTCGTTGTAGTACTGCGGCATGATCTCGCCCTCGTGCACGATGTTCTTAAGGCGCAGGTCGGCGGGGTCCATGTGCAGCATGTCGGCGAGCTCGTTGACGGCGCTCTCCACGGCAAACTGGCCCTGGGTGGCACCGTAGCCACGATACGCGCCGCCGCGGTTGGTGTTGGTGTAGACGGCGTCCCACCTAAAGCGGCTCGCCTTCACATGGTTGTAGATGGGTAGGCTCTTGTGGCCCGAGAGGCCGATCGTCGTGGTGGCGTGCTCGCCGTACGCGCCGGCGTTGGACAGCGTATGCAGGTCGATGGCCGTGATGGTGCCGTCGTTCATGGCGCCCAGCTTGACGGTCATCTGCATCTGGTGACGCGAGTTACCCGCAGTGATGGTCTCCTCGCGGGTGTAGCAGCAATAACTCGGACGACCGGTCTGCTGCGTCACAAACGCCACGAAGATCTCGCAGCAACCCGTCTGCTTGGAGCCAAAGCCGCCACCGATGCGCGGCTTAATAACCTGCACCTGCGACTGCGGAATATCGAGCGACTGCGCGACCATACGGCGCACGTGGAAGGGTACCTGCGTCGAGGTGGTCACCGAAATGCGCCCAAATGCGTCGGTCGTCGCAAAGGCGCGGAAGGTCTCCATGGGCGCGGTCTGCGTGGCTTGGCTGGTGTAGGTGCGCTCAAAGACGATGTCGCTCTGGGCGAAGGCCTCGTCCAGATCGCCATAATCGCTGGTACCGCTGCACACCAGGTTGCGCGGGACATCGCCGCCCTGCGGGAACATAAAGGTCACGTCGCCCTCGGGGTGGACCACGATGTCGTTATCAAGTGCCTGGGTAAAGTCGAGCAGCGGCTCGAGCACCTCGTAGTCGACCTTGATGAGCTTGAGTGCCTTGTCGGCGGCCTCCTCGGTCTCGGCGGCGACGATCGCCACCTCCTCGTTTTGGTAACGCACGAGGTTCTCGAGGATCAGGCGGTCGTAGGGACTCGGCTGCGGATAGCTCTGGCCGGCGATGGTAAAACGGCGCTTGGGCACGTCCTCGTAGGTGTAGACGCCCACCACGCCGGGCACCTTCAGGGCGCGCGACGTATCGATGGAGCGGATCTTGGCGCGGGCATAAGGGCTGCGCTTGAGCTTAACGATGAGCGCGCCGGCGGGCACCAGGTCGCCCGTGTAGACGGGACGCCCCTCGAGCAAGGCCTTCGAGTCCTTCTTGGGCTGCTTGTGGGTGATCTGCTTGTAGGAGACGCCGTCGGAGCTCGTGTCGTTGACGGGCAGCTCGGGCAACTCAAAGCCCACCTGCACGCCAGACTCATTGAGGAAGCGGACGATAGCACGCAGCTGGCTCTCGTAGCCGCTGCAACGGCAGAGGTTGCCGGCGAGCTGGCGCGACAGCTCCTCGCGCGTGGCGACGAGGCTCGGGTCCTCCTTGGCGGCGCGGGCGAGCGCCAGCACGTTCATGATGAGGCCGGGGGCGCAAAAACCACACTGCTCGGCGCCTTCGGCAGCCATCGCACGGGCGAGTGCCTCGGACTCGGCCTTAAGGCCCTCAAGCGTGGTGATGGTGTGTCCCTCAACACGGGCAGCGGGAACCGAGCAGCTCAGCACCGGGTCGCCGTCGAGCCACACCGTACACAGGCCGCAGTTGGTGGTCTCGCAGGCGCAGCGCACCGATGCGCAGCCCTGCTCGCGCAGAAGCGCAAAGAGCATGGTGTCGGGGGCAATCTGAACCTTGACCTTGCGGCCGTTGAGCGTAAAGGAAAGATCGATGAGTTTGGCAGCCATTAGCGCACCTCGCTAGAATCGACGCCGGGCACGCGGCGGCAGGAATACTCGTCCGTGGCGAACTTAGGGATCTGCACGCCCTCGAGCTCGCGGGCAAGCGCGGCCGAAAGCTCGATGCCGGCGGCGCGGCGCACGGCCTGCACGGCAAGCGGCGCCGAGATGCGGCGGCGGTACTCGGCCGAGCCCCACAGGTTGGTGCCGTAGCTCAACGCGCGCACGGATGCGGCCAGGGCGCGAAGCTCGTCCTCGGAAGGCTGCTCGTTCACCAAGCCGCATGCCTCGCCCTGCAGCAGGGTCGCGCGCAGCGGACGGGCACCCACGGTGACATGCCAGCTGTTGTCCCACCAGGCAGCGGTGACGTTTAAGGAGGGGAAGTCGGTCGCGGCCTTGCGCACGGCTTCGTAGCTTGCGCGGTAATCGTGCTTGACGACCACGACGTGCTCGATCACGTCGCGCACGTAGCCCATGTCAACGAACTCGGCGAGCGGCACGCGGCCGGCACCCGTCAGCTCAACATATGAATCGAGCGCCAAAAAGGCCGAGAGCACGTCAGAGAAGCCAAAGCGGCCGTAGATGCTGCCGCCCACCGTGGCGGTGTTGCGCAACTGAACGCCCACGATGTCGTGGACGGCAAACTCAAAGACATGGTTGACAAGCGCGTTGAGCCCGGCATGGCGCTCGAGCTGGCGCAGGGTACACATGGCACCGATGCGAAACTCGGTATCGGTCTCCTCGATCTGATCGAGTCCGCAGGCCGAAAGGTCAATCGCCGTCGCCACACGACGCGAACCCAGGTGCATCCAGATGCCGCCGCCCACAATCTTGTTGTTGCGGTTCTTCTGCAAGAGCTCATAGGCTTCGGCCGCGTTTCCAACACGGACGTAGGTACCGAACTTGAGCACGTTCTCCCCCATCTCTCCACTTGTCCAGTACCTTTAAGTGTACCAAACGAGGGGGCACAGCTCGTGTCGGGACAAAATGAACCGTTTTCCTCCGTCGCATGCGGATCAAAAAAGGCTCCCAGCCAAGATGACTGGAAGCCTTCTGCGATGCTATGTCGAGCGAAGATTTAGCAGACGCCCTGGGCGAGCATGGCGTCGGCAACCTTCAGGAAGCCGGCGATGTTGGCGCCCATGACAAAGTTGCCCTCCTGGCCATACTCCTTGGCAGTGTCGTCCACGTTGTGGAACATGCCGCGCATGAGCTGCTCGAGCTTGCCGTCGACCTCCTCGAAGGTCCAGGACAGGTGCTCGGCGTTCTGGCTCATCTCCAGGCCGGACACGAGCACGCCACCGGCGTTGGCAGCCTTACCGGGCATAAAGGCGACGCCGTTCTCCTGGAAGTAGGTCGTGGCCTCGATGGTCGTGGGCATGTTCGCGCCCTCGCCGACCACCTTGCAGCCGTTGGCGACGAGCGCCTGGGCGTCCTCGAGCAGCAGCGTGTTCTCGCGAGCGCAGGGCAGCGCGATGTCGCAGGGAAGCTGCCACACGCCGCGGCCGTCGCCCTCGTGCCACACGGCGTTGGGCTTCTCGTCAACGTACATGGCGAGCGTGACGCCCTTGTCGTGGCCGGAGCGCTTCTTGTTGTAGACATGCTCGAGCACGGTGTAGTCGATGCCGTCGGGATCCTCGACCCAGCCGTGGGTGTCGGAGCAGGCCAGCACCTTGCCGCCGAGCTGGGCGACCTTCTGGACAGCGTAGATGGCGACGTTACCGGAGCCGTGAACGACGACGTTCTTGCCCTCGAAGGAGTCGCCGCGGCTCTTGAGGTACTCGTCCACAAAGTAGACCAGGCCGTAGCCGGTGGCTTCGGTACGGGCGAGCGAGCCGCCAAAGGAGAGGCCCTTGCCGGTAAGGACGCCGGTCCACTCGTTGGTCAGGCGCTTGTACTGACCGAACAGGTAGGCAACCTCGCGGCCGCCAACGCCCAGGTCGCCGGCGGGAACGTCGGTGTTGGGGCCAATGTGGCGATAGAGCTCAGTCATGAAGGACTGGCAGAAGTGCATGATCTCGTTGTTGGACTTGCCCTTGGGGTCGAAGTCGGAGCCGCCCTTGCCGCCGCCCATGGGAAGGGTGGTCAGGCTGTTCTTGAGGATCTGCTCCAGGCCCAGGAACTTGAGCATGCCCAGGGTGACCGTCGGGTTAAAGCGCAGGCCGCCCTTGTAGGGTCCAATGGCAGAGTTGAACTCGACGCGGTAGCCGCGGTTGACCTGTACCTTGCCCTGGTCGTCGACCCAGGGAACACGGAACATGACGATGCGCTCGGGCTCGACGAGGCGCTCCAGCAGGGCGGCCTCCTCGTACTCGGGGTGGGCGTCGAGCGCCGGCTGAATGGTGCCGAGGATCTCGGTCGCGGCCTGGATGAACTCAGGCTGCTCGGGATAGCGGGCCTTGAGCTCTTCGAGAACTTTCTGCGTGTAGCTCATGCTTCCTCCAATGATGGGAAACGAAAATGTTGGTCGCGGCACCCTATGCGCCGCGAACTTTATCGAGTATGGATAATATCGCACTGTTGCGGGAAAGTTTCGCATAAGCCGACGAGCAGATGTTTCGTTTTGATTACGATGCAGGTAGAGGCGTTTTTGAGTGCCTGACATGCAAAACCCGTGTTTCAAACCTGTTTCGTCCACATGTTCCAAACCACCACAAAGGGGACAGGCACCTTTGTGGCGGTGTTGGTGGTTAGAGAACGAGCTGATGGTAGTCGGCGGGGGTTATGCGGCCTTCGGTGGCAGCGCGGAAGGCGGAGAGTGCATCGCCCGAGAACGGCATGGCCCAGCACAGGCCGCAACCTGCGGTAATGGAGCTGGGCAAAGGCATAATGCGCCCGGGCACGCCGGCATCCAGGCACAGCTGCTCGCATTCCATCACATCGAACGTGCTGTCGAACGATACGATGATCTTGCGTTCGTGGTCGAGAGCATCACCGGACGGGCCTTCGCGGTGTGCCTCACGATACGCCGCGGCGGCCGCTTCCTCTTCCGCAGTATGTCCACAGCCACCGCAGCCGCAAGTACAAGGTTCGGACCCATCGCAAGTGCAAGGTTCCCCGGTATCGGGGCAGATATCGTGAGGCATGGCATCTCCCATCGTCTAGGCGAGCAGCTCGGCTGCCGCAAACTCCTCGGGTGTATTGACGTTTTCGAAGCAGAGCGTGGAACCGGCAACCTCGACAATCTGGGGCTCATCCAGATAGCCGGCATGGACCTGGTCGATCAAACAACGGATGCGTTGGCGGTCCTGGTCGAGCAAGTCACGGGCAACCGGCGCGCAAGCCTGGCGGCGCCACACGGCACACAGCGGCTCAATCCCCCGCTCCTCGCGCGGGACGCACACATCGAGCGGGCCTTCCTTGACCCGATCCGAAAGCGCGCCAATCAATTCAGGTGAGACGAACGGCATATCGCAGGCGACGATCGCCGCAAGGGGCAACCGAGCGGCAGACAGCGAGCTCGCGATGCCACGCATGGCGCCCGCCGACCCTTCAAGGTCCGCCACCACACGCGGCACCAGGCCGCCAAACGCGCGCTCCTCAAGATAGGCAAGCTCGCTGGGACGCGAGGTCGTCACGACCAATTCGCCGGCAACTTGCGCCAGCCGACCCAGTACGCGTTCGATGAGCGGCTCGCCGCAAAACAACATCCGCGCCTTATCGCAACCCATGCGCGACGACAGCCCGCCCGCCTGGACGACGCAAGAAAGATCGGCTCGTCTTACGGTAGTCATACGGCAAATCACTCCCATCGGCATGCTCGAAACCCGGTGCACGAAGCTAAATACCGCCGCCGAAATAGCGGCGCTACGAAAAGCTCATGCAAAAATAAAACAGCGCCTTTGCGGCACGCAGCAAGACCGCGAGCACAAAAGCGCTGGTAGTGTATGGCGGGAACGTATGTGAATCGAACACATCCAAGACGTTTTGCACGCCTCGCAACGGTTTTGAGGACCGCGGAGCCCACCGGAGCCCATCCGTTCCCAAGTGCGGCGGTATTTTACCAAACCGAAACGGTTCCATCCCAAAAAGACGAACAAGAAGTTGCGGTGGAATAGTTCCTGTATTTGCTGCCAAAGCCTCCAAATAGGAACTATTTCACCGCAACTGAGGAGGCGGGAGCGGGTGACCGGCCTAGCGCAGGGACCTCAGGCCGCCGGCGTCCTTGTCGAGCACCGTAAAGCGTACGGCATCCAGGTGCTCCAAGATGCTGATGGCGCGTTTGCGCGACACACCCAGCGCCTCGCGCAGCACACTCGTGGTGGCAGCGCCACCGGCATCGGCGATAGCGGCGGCAACAAGCTCGCGCGCATGGGCCTCGGCGGCAGCAGACAGGGCAACGTCGCGCTCGACCTTCACGATCGAGCGGTTGAGCGAAAGCTCGCGCAGGGCACGCGTCATGGTGTCGCGATCGAGCTGCAGTTGCTCGCCCACCTCGGGCAACGTCGGTGCATCGAGGCCGGCTTCGTCCAGCAAGGCAACGATACGTTCGCAGGCCTCGCGCACCACGCGTGCCGCGGCGGCAGCGGAGTGCGGGTCGAACACCTCGGCGCCCTCGGAGGCACACACGCCGCGCGAGCAGCCCTCGGAAATCAGGGCTGCGGCAACTGTATCGTCAGCGGTAGGCCAAGCAGCATGGGCGACGGCGCCGGGCGTAAAGCCCGTCTCCTTGGGGGCAGCCGCGTGCATGGCGGACAGGGTCGACGCCAGCGTACCCATCGCGGCATCGAGCGCGGAAGCATCTGCATACAGCGAGCCATCCGAGCCGGCAAGCGCGCAAGCAGCGCCCTTCGCCACCAACTCGCGCAACGCTGCCTCAGCCTCACCGGCAACAAGATCGAGCACCGCGGTAACATCGGCAGCCGCAACCGGCAGCGCCTGCAGCGCCAGCCACGCATCCACCGCGCCCGCAATATCTCCGGCCTCAAGCGCCGCGTACAGCACGCGCTCCCCCTCAGTAAGCTCGCGCGAGCGACGGCAGCGCGAAAGCAGCACACGCCCGCCGCCAATGAGCATGACCGGCGAATAGGACAGCACCACGGCATGGTCGCCGGCACGCAGCGGCAGCGGTTCCTCCAAGCGTACCTGCACCACTCGCGACTCGCCCACCGCCATGGGGGCCTCGCCCTCCATGAGCATGATGCGGCCGACGACCTCGGCCGTACCGGCCATCACATGCACGCGCGCACCCGACTCGAGCACACGCGGCTTGGCGCCCTCGCGGCCCAAATACGTAAACGCCATCATAAAGCGCAGCGTCTGGCCAAAGCGACCCTCCACGACGAGCATCTCACCGCGATCGAGCGCAGCGACGCCGTCACCAACCAGGTTGAGCGCCACACGCTGACCGGGCAGCGCCTGCTGCGTGTCGCCATGCACCTGAATCCCGCGCACGCGACAGACTGTACGCGACGGCAGCGCGACGAGCTCATCGCCCACCGCAACCGGTGCATCGTGCAGCGTTCCCGTCACGACGGTGCCGGCGCCCTTGATCTGTCTCTTATACACATCTCCGAGCCCACGAGACGCGTAGTAATC
>URCU01000093.1:0-8011 GCA_900546425.1 uncultured Collinsella sp.
GGTCCCGTTCCGAACCCGGAAGCTAAGCCCCATCGCGCCGAGAGTACTGCGGGGTCAGCCCGTGGGAGGCCAGGGCGCCGCTGACCGGTGGACGGCACCGAGCCGTCATCGAGATTGAAGAAGGGGGAGGCCTCGCGGCCTCCCCCTTTTTTGTTTAAGCCAGATCTAACAAACTCGCTGTGTTTTATGACCCTCGTTTGTCGCATCTTCCGTTAACGGGCTACAATAACTTGGTCTGTGCAATATGGAGGTGAACATGGCTGAAGCTGGTATCGGCGTTGATATCGTCGAGATTTCCCGCATGAAATCAATCCTTGAAAAGACGCCGTCGTTTGCTCGGCGTGTGTTTACCGAAGAAGAGTGCGCATATTGCGATGCTTCATCGCGTCCTGCGGCGCACTATGCGAGCCGTTTTGCTTCTCGTGAAGCGGTTCTCAAGGCTCTTGGTACGGGCTTTAGTCAGGGCGTCGGCCGCAAAGACGTCTCGGTAACGCGTGATAACCTCGGAAAGCCTAAAGCAGTGCTTTCAGGTCGAGCGCTCGAGATTGCTCAAGAGTTGGGTGTCGTTGAAGTTGCGCTTTCCATTACCTTGACGGGTGATTTGGCCGTAGCCAATGCCATTGCGATCACCGAGGATGCTCGACCTAAGCCTAAGGAAGAAAAGGTGAGCACCAAGGAACGCGTTGCACAAACGTTTAAAGAGGCTCGCTCGGTTTTAGATGAGCTTGAGCAACTGCAAAATTCGGCTTTAACGGAGCACCTGGGCGATGCTTCGCGAGATACGCTAGGAGCATAGATGAAACCGGTTTTGAGTACCGAGGAAGTCGTTCGTCTCGAGGATATTATCGAACGCGAAGGAACTTCGAAGGCCGAGCTTATGGAGCTGGCGGGTGAGTTTGCTGCTGCTGAAATTCTAAAACTCAATCCCGATCGCGTCCTTGTTCTGGTCGGTTTTGGCAACAACGGTGGCGACGGCTGGGTCGCGGCTGATATCTTGAGTCATAAGGGCGTTGACGTGGATATCGTGTCTCCGGTTGAGCCGGATGAGATTCCTGCTGCTCTGGCTCGCCATGTTGCCCGCCGTACTGCCGGTCGTGACGTACATGTGTGCGTCGGTCCCTCACGAGATGAGCTTGAGGTTTTGATCGATAAGGCCGACGTTGTTGTTGACGCTATTTTTGGTACCGGTTTCCACGGTGACCTGCGTGCACCGTTTTCCATCTGGATTCCGACAGTTAACGACTGCGCCGACCATGTGGTGTCCATCGATGTTCCTTCGGGTCTGAATGCCGAGACCGGTGTTGTCGACGACGACTGCATCCGTGCCGAGCGTACGGTTACGATGATCACGCCCAAGATTGGCCTCTACAGCGCTGATGGCCCAGAGTACGCCGGTGATCTGGTGTGCGGTAGCCTCTATGATCGCCTAGATGAGGTTATCGATGATGTCGACCATGCCGCCGAGATTGTCGAGCCCGGTGACCTGGTGGATTTCTTTGCTCCGCTGCCCACGAATATCGATAAGTATTCTCGCGGGTCCGTCCTTATTGTTGCCGGCTCGGCGCAGTATCCTGGCGCTGCCATTATGGCCGCCAAGTCTGCTGCCCGTGCGGGTGCCGGCTATGTGGCTGTCGCGACGCCCGATGCGTGTGCCAATCTTATTCGTATGGCACTTCCCTCGATTCCGGTTTTTGCTATTCCGTCCGATTCCCGCGGCTCTTTTGGTGCCGCTGCCCGTATGACCGTGTGCGAGATTGCAAAGAAGTACAGCTGCGTACTGTGCGGTCCCGGCATGACGACGTCTGCCGGTGCCATGCAGGTGGTTTCGGGCTTGTTGGAGCTTGATGTGCCGCTGATCCTTGATGCCGATGCGCTCAACTGCCTTTCTAAGATTGCCATCGACGGTATCGATAGCAACCCTGAGATGTACCGCCGCGAGCAGCCGCTCGTCATGACGCCGCACTATCGCGAGCTTTCGCGCTTGGTTGCCGGTGACGAGGTTAACGATCTGGGGACTGCAATTGCAGCAGCGCAGAAGGTTGTCTGGGCTGCTGGCTCCGACAATCTCGTGGTTATTGCCAAGGGGCCGACGACGGCTATCTGTGGCGTTGAGCGCGTGCTTTTGCCGCTCTCGGGTCCGGCGTCGTTGGCGACTGCCGGTTCGGGCGATGTTCTTGCGGGCATTTTGGCTGGCACACTGGCTACCATGCGTGATGAGATGGATCGCTGGGAGCTGCTGTATTCGTATGCTGTTGCGCTTCACAGTTACGCGGGTTTTGCCGCGGCGACGGAGTATGGTGAGAAGAGTGTTATTGCGACCGATTTGATCGACTTGATCGGTCCTGCCATGGAATTGGCGGCAAAGGATGCACTCGATGATCTGGGAATCATGGACGAAGGGTCGGATGACTAATCATGAATAAAGCCGATTTGACGCGCTGGTCCTGGGTTGAGATTGACCGAGGGGCGCTTCGCCGCAACACGAGGGCTTACAAGAACCTGCTCGATCCACGTCAGCGACTGTGCTGCGTGGTCAAGGCCGATGCCTATGGCCACGGTGCCGTCGAGTGCGCCAAAATCATGTACTCGGCCGGAGCCGACATGTTCGCGGTGGCAACGGTCCACGAGGGTGTTGAGCTCCGACAGGGCGGGATCACGAAACCCATCCTCATCCTAAGCGAGCCGCCTATCGAGGCCATTCCGACGTTGCTCGAGTTCGATATCATGCCTTCGGTCTATACGTCCGATTTCGCCCTTGCCTATGGCGAGTGCGCTGTCGCGGCAGGCAAGGTTGGCAAGTACCATCTAGCCATCGAGACGGGCATGAACCGCATCGGTGTTCACTACACGCAGGTGCTCGACTTTGTTCGCGGTATTAGCTTCCATCGCGGTATCCAGTGTGATGGCGTCTTTACGCACTTCGCAACGGCCGATGAGCCTGGCGGTTGGGACTATAAGCTGCAGTGCCAGCGCTTTACCGAGGCCGTTCAAGCCATTAAGGACGCGGGCTTTGAGTGCGGTATCGTGCACTGTGCCAATACGCCGTCCTCGATGCTCGATCCCTCGATGCATTTTGATATGATTCGCGCCGGCATCGGTCTATATGGCCTGCAGCCGTGCGAGCTGAGCAGCCGCGTGATGCAGCTGGACCCTGTCATGAGCGTTCATGCGCGCGTGACGCGTGTGTCACATCCTGCAATGGGCGAAGGCGTGGGCTACGGATTTACCTATCGCGTGCCGCGCACACGCGTTCAGATTTGCACGCTGCCGATTGGATATGCCGACGGTCTTTCGCGTACGCTCTCCAATCGCATGGACGTGCTGTATCGCGGTGAACGTGTGCGTCAGGTGGGTAACATCTGCATGGACCAGTTTATGGTCGCCATCCAGTCCAATCCGGCGCATGAGATTCCCGAGGCCGAGTATGGCGACGAGATGATCATTGTCGGCCGCGACGGTGATGCCGAGATCACCATGGATGAGATGGCGCGCCTGCGCGGCACGATTAACTACGAGGTTGCTTGCGGCTTTGGCATGCGTCTCGACAAGGTCTACGTGTAGGAGCCGCTATGGGTGTCATGCACATCCCCGGACATAGTCATCAGGCGCCGCGCGAGGTTGCGCTCGAGGAGATTGAGGCTGTTTTAGGCGACTGCCATCTCTGCCAGCTCTATCAGTCGCGCCATAACATCGTGTTTGGTGTGGGAAACCCCCACGCCCGCGTAATGTTTATCGGCGAGGCGCCGGGGCGTAACGAGGATCTGGAGGGCGAACCATTTGTGGGGGCGGCGGGTGAGGATCTCAACGGCATCCTGTCGCTGGCTGGCCTCAAGCGCGAAGACGTCTACATTGCCAACGTGCTTAAGTGTCGCCCACCGGGAAATCGCAATCCTCGGCCCGAGGAAGTGCTGGCCTGTTCACCGTTTTTGCGTGAGCAGATTAGAAGCATTTGGCCCGATATCATCGTGACGCTCGGTAACCCCGCGACGCACTTTGTGCTTAAGACCGAGATCGGCATCACCAAGCTGCGCGGCAGGTTCCATCAGATGGGGCATTTTGTGGTGATGCCCACGTTCCATCCGGCGGCGGCGCTGCGTAATCCGGCGTGGCAGGAGCTGCTGGAGGAAGACTTTAAGATGCTGGGCGACTATCTGGAGCGGCATCCCGCGCCAGAGGGTGCCTCGGAACAATAAGGAGCATATATGTCCCTGGAGCGCCTGGGGGTAGGTATTTATAAAATGGCTTGCTCTGCCGATACGGAGCATTTTGGCGAGTTGGTTGCGCCGTACCTGGAAGATGGTGATGTGCTGATCTTGACCGGTGGCCTCGGGGTGGGCAAAACCCACTTTACCAAGGGCGTTTCGCGTGGTCTGGGCGACGGCCATATGGTCACGAGCCCCACATTCGCACTCATGGCCGTTCATGACCAGGGGCGTATTCCGCTGTTCCACTTTGACCTGTACCGTCTGGAGCATGCTTACGAGCTCGAGGATACGGGCATTTTCGATGTACTGGGCTACGAGGGCGCCTGTCTGCTGGAGTGGGGCGAACAGTTCCAGGACGAACTGACAGACGAGTATCTTTCGGTAACGCTTAAGCGTGATGAGAACGATAGCGACGTGCGAACGATAACGCTCGAGGCGCATGGCGAGCGCGCAGCGGAGCTTTCCGATTTGATTGATAAGGCTGTACAAGATGAGCTTGCATAACGATTACGCGCTGGTGGTGGCGCTCGATACTTCGACCGATATGCTTGCCTGCGCGGCAAGCTGGATTGATGGGCAGACGGGCGAGGCGAAGCTGGTGAGTGGCGACCATATGTGCCGTCGCCATGCCAATGTGGAACTCGTGAATACCGTCGACAGCGTGCTTGCTCAGGCCGGCATGGACCGTGCCGATGTGGGTAGTTACGTCGTCGGTCGCGGTCCGGGTTCGTTTACCGGTGTGCGTATCGGCATTTCCACCGCCAAAGGCTTGGCACGCGGTGCCAACGTGCCGCTGTTGGGTGTGTCGACGCTCGATGCCTGCGCATGGACCGCGTGGAAGACTGGCGTGCGTGGTAAGCTCGGCATTCTGGCCGATGCCATGCGCGGTGAGGTGTATCCGGCTTTGTATGTGCTGGGCGACGAGGGCCCCGAGCGTCAGTTTGAGCGCGAGCACGTGGTCAAGGCTGCCGTGGCGCTTGATGAGTGGCGCCAAGCCGCGGACTGGGACCAGGTCAAGCTGACTGGTGACGGTCTCGTGCGCTATGGCAAGCTGCTGGGCGAGGATGAGGCCGCTCGCTGCGTAGAGCGCGGCTTGTGGTGGCCTTCGGGCGAGGGCCTCCTCCTTGCGCATGCCGCGGGTGACGGCGACCCGGCCCGCGTCCTACCAATCTATACGCGCCTTTCCGACGCCGAGGAAAACGAGCGCAAACGCCTCGGTCTTGCCGAGAGCGCGCAGAGCGAAATTACGGGCGTCGCCGATGAGCTCGCCGGTCGCCATCTGCAATTCCGCCCCATGGGTGCGGCGGATGCCGAGGGTGCGAGTGCGCTGGAGGCCGCCTGCTTTGAAGGCGCCGGGCACGAGACATGGACGCCGGGCATGTTCCTGTCCGAGCTGGGCGAGGATGTTGCGGTGCCGCGCAGCTGGTGGGTGGCGCACGATGACGGTCAGCTGCTGGGGCTTGCCGGTGGCATGGTCGTAGACGGTGATGTGCAGATTCTGGATGTTGCCGTCGACCCGAAGCATCGCCGCGAGGGTATTGCCCGCAAGCTGCTGTCGCACGTGAGCTACGATGCCCAGATGCTCGGCTGCACGACCGCCTCGCTCGAGGTTGAGGATGGCAACGAGGGCGCTATTGCGCTCTATGCTTCTCTGGGCTTTACCGAGGCGGGCTGCCGCCGCGGTTACTACGGTGTTGGCAAAGATGCCATCGTCATGACGGCGCCGCTGCCCTTGGTGCTCCCGGTCGACAACGCTTCGCCCGAGCCGACGGCGGCCGAGCAGCGTGTATGGCCGCTACCTGCACCCGAGCGCACCGTTGAGGAGCGCGCCGAAATTGAACGTCGCCGCCTGGTGCTTGCCATCGAGAGTTCGTGCGATGAGACGGCTGTGGCGATTATCGATGCGGACGGTAATATGCTGGCCAATCAGGTTTCGACGCAGATTGATTTTCATGCCCGTTTTGGCGGCGTAGTGCCCGAGATCGCTTCGCGCAAGCACGTTGAGGTTATCGTTAGCGTCGTGGACGCGGCGCTCGAGGATGCCGCGGCATCGCTTGGTCTTGAGGGCGGAGCCATCGCGCCGAGCGAACTCGCCGCTGTTGGCGTGACACAGGGTCCGGGCCTGGTGGGTGCTCTGGTGGTGGGCGTCGCCTTCGCCAAGGGCTTTGCCTATGCCGCCGGTAAACCGCTCGTGTGCGTCAACCATCTGGAGGGTCATCTGTTCGCCAACCTGCTGGCGCAGCCCGATCTCAAGCCGCCGTTTATCTTCACGCTCGTCTCGGGCGGTCATACCATGCTTGTGCACGTCAAGGCGTGGGGCGACTACGAGGTGCTCGGTGAGACGCTCGACGACGCCGTGGGCGAGGCCTTCGACAAGGTGGCCAAGGCGCTGGGTCTGGGCTATCCCGGCGGCCCCATCATTTCCAAACTGGCCGAGACGGGCAATCCAAAGGCGATTGACTTCCCCCGTGCTCTCAATAGTAGGGGAGACTATCGATTCTCGCTTTCGGGCCTTAAGACGGCCGTGACGCTCTACATTGAGCAGGAGACCAAAGCCGGGCGTACGATTCATCTGCCCGACCTGGCGGCTTCGTTTGAGGCCGCGGTCTTTGACGTTCAGTACAAGAAGGCCAAGAACGCGCTGCATGCCACCGGATGCAAGGAATACTGCATAGGCGGCGGCGTCTCGGCTAATCCGCATCTGCGCGAGATGATGATCAAGAAGCTCGGGCGCCAGGGCATCCGCGTGACGGTGCCGCCTCTCTCGGCATGCACCGACAACGCTGCCATGATCGCGGAGGTCGCCCGCCGTAAATTCGACCGAGGAGAAATCTCGCCGTTCGACGTCGACGCCGATCCGAACATGACGCTGTAGTCGTACGGGTGCGGTCCCCGGCCGGAGGGGCCGGATATAAGGTTTCCTGCTCTACAGTCCTGCGCAAGACGAAGGCCACATTAAGTGGCCTTCTTTGCGTGCGGAACTCGCGATAAACCTTATATCCGGCCCCTCCGGCCGGGGACCTTTCTGTATCGATATAGCTTCTGAGCTGGTTTGGCGTCGACAACGTCCGGCAAGGTTAGCAAACCAGCGTCGAATTTCCGGCGTGCTTTAGCTGAAAGAAACCTACCTGATGATCGACTCAATATCTCGGCTTTTATATAGCAGTCGGCGGACTTCCATAACGTCGTCGATGACGACATAAAAAACCATGTAGTTGCCAACGTAGAAGCGGTAATACGGGTGCAACCGTCTTCTTGTCGAAGGGTATGTTGGTGACATGGTTGGATTCTTGAGATGCTCGAGTATGCCTGCTTCAACACTGTCGACAAGCCTATTTGCTGCAGCGGGGTTATTGAGATCAAAGGCGATATATGACGCTGCTTGGCTGAGGTCCTCCCAAAATAGGGGAAGATAACGGAGCTTATAATGCCTGTTCATCGAGACCGCCGTTGAGCATTTTTCTGACAGAGCCAAAGACATCGTCGTGTGTATAGCGAAGTTGCATGCTGGCAGCCTGACGATCAGCGGCATCAAGTGCGCTCTCGATTGTATTGCTCAGTGACTTGTACTGCTCAAAGCTCATGACGACCATAGAGCCCCGCCCGTTTTTAGTTAGAAAAACCGGACCCTCTTGTTCGACTTCGCGTTCAACGTCCGGGTAGTGATTTCTAAGATCTGAGATTGGCCTAATATTCACAGCTACCTCCTGAGCTATCAGGATATTATCGTAATTATGATAACAGAGTTGAGATTTGGGACTGTCTCTTATACACATCTCCGAGCCCACGAGACGCGTAGTAATCTC
>URCU01000094.1:0-8009 GCA_900546425.1 uncultured Collinsella sp.
GGTCCCGTTCCGAACCCGGAAGCTAAGCCCCATCGCGCCGAGAGTACTGCGGGGTCAGCCCGTGGGAGGCCAGGGCGCCGCTGACCGGTGGACGGCACCGAGCCGTCATCGAGATTGAAGAAGGGGGAGGCCTCGCGGCCTCCCCCTTTTTTGCTTTAACACTTCACAATGTAGTTGCATTTCACCCGTGACTCGGTTGGGCTTATGGGTAATGAGCTTTCATTTAAAGACAATAAATCGAATCACAAGGGCAATTGCTACGACCACAATGATCAAAAGCAGAATTGTCAGTCGATGCTGCTTGCGTCGTTTACTTGACGATACGAAGATCGTTTTCCCTTGTTTTGGCGTCTCGAGATAACGAGCCGAATGCGTTAAGGTCTGCTTAGGTCGAGGGCCTCTTTGCTGTCGACTTTTGGGCGTTTTCGTCGGGTCGTCATTGATCGCGCTGTTTTTTGATAACGGTGCATCTTTCAGATATACGGGATCGCTCGATGCGACGCCCATATGCTTACGTCCCGTCTGGGCATCCTCGAGCGTTTGATATCGATTTCTCGTCACATACTCGGGCTCTGGATCATTAATGGGCTCTTGCGAGATGTGGGGGCGATGGAACCGTGGCGGCTGCGTGGAAGTATCTTCCCCCCGCGTCGGTATAAACTTATTGTTCTGGTTTTGGTCGTCCATGATGCCCTTTAGCTCGTTACCAACAACGTGTACGCGCTCATTGTAAGCCCCTTGTTATTTGTAGCTGTGGACATACTCGTTATTTAAGCCCTGGTTCAAAGAACCTTAACCTTCCCTAAACCTGAGTCACACGCACTTAGATATGCTTATTGTATTGGACTCAAAAAACCTTATAGTCGATGTATATATGAGCTCCGGGTGGGAATATATAAGAGCGTCAAAAGAAGTCCCAGTCACCTAGAAGATGACTCGGCAGTCTCATAAAGGAGTGGTAAACATGGCAAGCATGGTTCCTTATCGTTCGGTTTTTGGCGTTCGTCCCTCTGCAAGCTCGCTGTTCGATCTGTTTGATGATATGAGCGACCTAGCGAACAACTCGATTGCCTCTAAGGCGTTCCCCGTTGACGTTGAGGATAAGGGCGATGGTTATGAGGTCAAGGCTTATCTGACCGGTGTTGCCAAGGACGATATCGATGTCGAGCTTAATGAGGGCCGTCTGTCCATTAGCGTGAATGTCGAGGAGGACGAGGAGAACGAGGGCAAGAACTTCCTGCAGAAGGAGTTCAGCTCGTACAGCGCGACGCGTGGCGTGTATCTTAAGGACGCTTCGAGCGAGGGCCTCTCGGCTAAGTACGCTGACGGCATCCTGACCGTTACGGTTCCCAAGATCGTCGAGAAGAAGAACGTTACGAAGATCTCCATCGACTAACTTCGTTGGTGTTCTGCGCTATTAAAAGATAACAAAAGGGGCTGGGAAGCGATTCCCGGTCCCTTTTGCTGTCTAGAACAGTCTTATTGAATGGTTGCTGGCCGATGCTGGCTTGCGGGGCGTATCGAGAGTTTTCGTGATCCTTGGAGAAGGGTGGCGGAGCTGCCGACCTCGTCATCCAGGGTTGCGGCTAGAGCTTTGGCATAGCTTTTGACGGTAAGGCTCGGACGATTGTTGTCTTGGCTGATATGCATGGCAATGAGCTGTTCGGTGCGATCGGTAACAAGCTCGCGTGCGGCTTCGGCTGCCTGATCGTTGGAGAGATGCCCTTTTGTAGATAGGATGCGCTCCTGCAGAAAGCGGGGATATTCTCCCTCGCGCAGCATAGTCACATCGTGGTTGCTTTCGAGCGCGAGGACTCGACAATCTTTAAGAGTGTTCATGGCTTGGCTCGATAGCTCTCCGGTGTCGGTGGCAAAGCCGATTGAATCATCGAGGGCGTCGAATCGATAGCCGACTGGATTGATGACATCGTGTGATGTTGAGTAGGTTTGCACGTGGATGCCGGCAATGGACAGGGTGTCACCGGGATCGAATTCCTCGACAGGCAGATGTGAAAGGGTTTCTTTGCTCGAAAGTGTGCCCCTGCTGGCAAAGAGGGGGCCGTGCCAGTGCTTGCACCAGACATCGAGACCCTTGATGTGATCGCTATGCTCATGAGTAATGAGAAGAGCCGAGACGTTGTCTGCCGAGAGCCCCAGTTCTGCCATGCGCTTTAATGTCTCGCGGCGAGAAAGACCGTCGTCAATCATGATGAGCCCCCGGGGGCCTTCGATGAGCGCGCAGTTGCCTTTTGAGCCGCTGCCAAGGATATGAAGGTGCAGACGAGACATAAGATTCCAAAGGATACAATGGGTGCGAACGAATAGAGGAGGAAGCAAATGCCAACGGTATCTCAGCATTATGGACACCATGCTGCGTCGTGGGCCGATGATAAAGCCCTGGCAACGCGGCAGACGGCTGCCCCCGTGGTGCTCATGGTATCAGGTGGTGCGGACTCAACGGCTTTGCTCCTTATGGCGTGCACATCAAAGTTGGATATTCTGGATGGGCGTGGTGTAGCCCCCATCGCGCGTGAGCGACTGCACGTGCTGCACGTGAACCATCATCTGCGCGGCGAGGCATCCGATGGCGACGAGGCCTTCGTGCGTGAGCTCTGCGCACAATATGGCTTGCCGCTGTGTGTTGAGCACGCCTATTTTGATGATGAATCGGGCAATATCGAGGCGGCTGCCCGCGAGGTGCGCTATGCCGCGGCGCGGAGGTATGTTCGCGAGCTCTGCGCCCAGACGGGGGCACCGCGAACGGCGGCTCGTATCTGCACCGCGCACACGTCTTCGGATCGCGCGGAAACGTTTTTGATGAACGCGATTAAGGGTTCGGGGCCCGCTGGCCTATCGAGCATTCCTCGCCGGAGAAATATCGTGGTGCGTCCCTTGCTCGACCTGACTCATGATGAGCTCGTTGGCTATCTGCAGGTGCATGGTCAGCCGTGGCGAGAGGACGAGAGCAACGAGGACGTGTCGTACTTGCGTAACTACGTGCGCCATCGGGTGATGCCGGTGGTGGCACAGCGCAACGCAAGCGTCTGCAAGACGATTGGCGCCGCCTGCGAGATCTTAGGCGATGAGGACGCCTTTCTTTCCCAACTTTCCGCACAGGCGTTTCGAAGCTGCCTGCGTAAGGAGGCGGCGGGTGCATTGGTCCTTGACGCCCGCCGACTGGCCGCGGCCGAGGTGGTGATTGCTCGGCGCATGGTGCGACTGGCAATTAAGCGTATCGACCCCGACGCTCGCCCGGAGATGCGGCATGTGGAGCGCGTGCTCGCCTGTGTCGCCGAGGGCTCGGGTTCGGTCACGCTGCCGGCGGGAATCGACGCGCGCGTGGAGTTTGGCATGCTGTCATTTAAGGCCCCGGCGGCGCGCGAGGGGTTAGTTGCCGATTGGGTCACCATTCCCGGTCGATTGCCGCTGGGGGCGGGCCGCATCCTGGTGGCAGAGCCGATGGCTGTGGAGCCGGGGTGTGATATTGTGCGCCGTGCCCGCGAACTCGCGGGTGCCGGAGGGGTGACCGCTATGGTGGATGCCGCGATGCTGGGCTTTGCCGATCGCGATAGCGAACGGATGCTCGCCGGCTCGCGCGGGGAGATACCCGCCGAGGCGCGTTTGGCGCGTCTGTGGGTAGACGGTCCCGCGCCGGGGGATGTGATGTGTCCGTTGGGCATGAGTGGGCGAAGTAAGAAGGTATCCGATCTGCTCAACGAGGCTCGTATTCCTGTTTCTGAGCGCGCAGGCGTTCCCGTGGTGAGAACGGCTCCGGGAGGTGCCGTGGTATGGGTCGCAGGCGTTCGCACGGACGAGCGTTTTAAATGCACGGCCGCAACGCGCGTGGCGTATCTGCTTCGTGTGGTCGATGCGGAATAGCGTCCCACGCCAGCTATTCTGTGCGACGTTGACGGTATTCCCGCGCTGATGGTGTATGGGCTGGAAAATATACACCGTGCGCTGCTAGAATGTGAAGTTCGCGTCCATACGGCGGTGTGTGGGCGATAAGCACAAGAAAGGGTTGTCATGGTTTCTCAACATCCGGATATCGAGAAGGTTCTGTTTACGCAGGAGGATATCGACGGTATCGTCTCTCGCCTAGGCGAGCAGATTACTCGCGACTACGCGGGTAAGGATCTGGTGCTGATTGCGGTCCTGCGCGGCGCTGTGGTCTTTATGGGCGACCTGATGCGCAAGATCGAGCTGCCGACCAACATCGATTTCATGGCTGTTTCGAGCTATGGCAACGGTGTGAAGTCCTCGGGTATCGTGCGTATCATTAAGGACCTGGATATCGACATCCGCGGTCGCGACGTGCTAATCGTCGAGGACATTCTGGACTCGGGCCTGACGCTCAAGTATCTGATGAAGAACCTCGAGAGCCGCAAGCCCGCTTCTCTGGAGGTCGCTGCCTTCCTGTGGAAGGACGTTGAGGACCGTACCTCGGCCGTCACGCCCAAGTATGTTGGAACCCATTGCCCCGATGCCTTTGTGGTGGGCTACGGCCTCGACTATGCCGAGCGCTATCGTAACCTTCCGTATCTGGGCATTTTGAAACCGGAGGTTTATTCGTAAGATGCCCGACGACCGTAACGATAACAATTCCCAGACTCCCCGGGAGCCTAAGATCCCGGGGATGCCCGGAGGCAAGAAGCCCACGCGTACGGGCTGGCTGTATTTTATTTTGGCTTGCGCGCTTCTGGGCTACGCCTTCTTTAACATGGGCTCCGGCTTTGCCAATTCCAGCAATACCGTAAAGCTCGCGACGAGCGAGATGGTGAGCGCCATCAAGCAGGATCGCGTCGAAGATCTGACCTATACGGTTCAAGACGGAAGCGTGACGGGTCATTACTGGAAGACGAAGAAGGACAAGGGCGATACGAGCGAGCTCAAGAGCTTCTCCTCGACCTATGTCGGCTCCGATTCGCTTGCCGAGCTTATGGCGGAGCACCCCGATACCAAGTACATCGTCAACACCAATGATCCCGATTTTTGGGGCGACCTGGCGATGAGCGTGCTTCCAACAATCGCCCTGATCGCCATCATGTTCTACTTTATGCGCCAGATGATGGGCGCCAACAACAGGAACATGCAGTTTGGCAAGACCAACGCCAAGACCAACGAGGCCACGCGCCCCAAGGTCAAGTTTGAAGACGTTGCCGGCGTGGACGAGGCAGTCGAGGAACTCGAGGAGATCCGCGACTTTTTGAGCGATCCGGATCGCTATCGCAAGCTGGGCGCCAAGATCCCGCGCGGCGTGTTGCTGGTGGGCCCTCCGGGCACCGGTAAAACGCTGCTGGCCAAGGCCGTTGCCGGCGAGGCGGGCGTGCCGTTTTTTAGCATCTCGGGTTCCGACTTTGTCGAGATGTTCGTGGGTGTCGGCGCCAGCCGCGTGCGTGACCTCTTTAAGGAGGCCAAGTCCCAGGCCCCGTCGATCATCTTCATCGATGAGATCGATGCCGTGGGACGTCAGCGCGGAGCTGGCTTGGGCGGCGGTCACGATGAGCGCGAGCAGACGCTCAACCAGCTGCTGGTCGAGATGGACGGTTTTGAGGAGAGCGAGTCGGTCATCCTGATCGCTGCAACCAACCGTCCTGACATCCTGGATCCGGCATTGCTGCGTCCCGGTCGTTTTGACCGTCAGGTCACGGTCGACCGTCCGGATGTGAAGGGCCGCGAGCAGATCTTGCGCGTGCATGCCGAGAACAAGCCGATGGACGAGGACGTGAAGTTTGAGAAACTCGCCCAGATGACCGTTGGCTTTACCGGCGCCGATCTGGCAAATCTGCTCAACGAGTCTGCGCTGTTGGCTGCCCGCCGCCATCGTTCCGTGATCTCGATGGACGAGGTCGAGGAATCGATGGAGCGCGTGATTGCCGGTCCGCAGCGCAAGGGTCGCGTGATGACCGAGGCCGAGCGCACCACGATTGCCTACCACGAGAGCGGTCACGCCCTGGTGGGCCACATCCTGGAGCACTCCGATCCGGTTCACAAGATCTCGATCGTCAGTCGCGGCCAGGCGCTGGGCTACACGCTGCAGCTTCCGCAGGAGGACCACTTCCTCAAGACCAAGAACGAGATGCTCGACGAACTTGCCGTGTTCTTGGGCGGTCGCGTTGCCGAGGAACTCATGTGCGACGACATCACGTCGGGCGCGAGCAACGATCTAGAGCGCGCGACCAAGATGGCGCGCGAGATGGTCACGCGCCTGGGCATGAGCGAGGAGCTTGGAACGCAGGTGTTTGGTGAGGCGCAGCATCAGGTATTCCTGGGCCGCGACTATGCCGATCATCAGGACTACTCCGAGGAGACGGCGCGTCGCATCGACATCGAGGTCCAGCGCATTATGCGTGAGGCCCATCGTCGTGCGGTCGAGATCCTGGATGCCCGTCGCGATCAGCTCGACCTGATGGCCAAGGTACTGCTTGAGCGTGAGACCGTCGAGGGCGACGCCGTGAGCGCCCTGCTCGACAACGAGTGGGACGCCTACCTTGAGCGCGAGGGCGATATCCTGGCGGCCAAGGAGGAGCGCAACGCTAAGGCGGCCGGCATGCCGACCAAGAAGCGTGCGCCTCGCATGAGCGAGGAGGAGCTGGCGGCTGATGCCGCGGCATTTGCGCAGGCGGCTATGCAGGAGGATGCCGAAGCCGCATCCGAGACTGCCGATGATGACTGTGCTGTCAATGCCGGTGCCGACACCGACGACGACAAATAGTCTTTGTGGTGAAAGCCTCCGTGGGGAAACCTGCGGAGGCTTTTCTTTTGAGCGATATGGGGCCATCTGTTGATTGGGGACAGACTTAAATGAGCGTTTTCACGCATTTAAGTCTGTCCCCAATTAACATTGCTGCGGCGCTTTGCTTGACTAAAGCGTACAATACCGCCTATGCGAAAGGGGAACAGATGATCAACGAAACTATGTATGCTCGCGGTGCAGAGAGCTCCATCATCCGCGAGATTTTTAGCTATGGCCTTGAGCGCAAGGCGCAAATCGGCGCGGAAAACGTGTTCGATTTCTCGCTGGGCAACCCGAGCGTTCCGGCACCCGCTGCCGTCGCGGAGTCCATCAAAAAGGCGCTTGAACTGCCCAGTGACCAGCTGCACGGCTACACTCCCGCACCGGGCCTACCGCAGTGCCGTACCGCCGTTGCTGAGTCGCTCAACCGTCGCTTCGGTACGAGCTATGAGGGCAAGGACGTCTTTATGACGGTGGGCGCCGCGGCTTCGCTCACCTGTACGCTCAATGCCGTTACGAATCCGGGCGACGAGGTTATTGTTATCGCCCCGTACTTTCCGGAGTATCGCGTTTGGATTGAGAAGGCTGGTTGTACGTGTGTCGAGGCGCTTGCCAACGAGGGCACATTCCAGCTGAGCGTAGATAACGTGCTCAAGGCGATTACCGATAAGACGGCTGCCGTCATCATCGACTCGCCGAATAACCCGACCGGCGCCGTGTATACGCGCGATACCCTGACGCGACTGGCTAATGTTTTGCACGAGGTCAACGCCAAACGCGAGCCCGAGAACCCGATTGCGCTTATCTCGGATGAGCCGTATCGCGAGATTGTCTATGGCGCCGAGGTGCCTTGGGTGCCTTCGATCTACGAGCACACCATCGTGTGCTACTCGTATTCCAAGTCGCTTTCGCTGCCGGGCGAGCGCGTGGGGTGGATCCTAGTTCCCAATACGAATCCTCAGGCGGCTCGTCTAATGCCCGCTGTTGCCGGTGCCGCCCGTACGCTGGGCTTCGTGTGCGCGCCGGCGCTCTTCCAGCGCGTAATTATCGACTGCATCGATGAGCCGAGTGACGTTGAGGCCTATGCACGCAACCGCACGGCGCTTACCGGTGCATTGGCGGAGTACGGCTACACGTATGTTGAGCCGGATGGCGCGTTCTACCTGTGGGTGAAGGCGCTGGAGCCCGATGCGAACGCCTTCTGCGAGCGCGCGAAGAAGTATGAGCTGCTCGCGGTGCCCTCGGACAGTTTTGGCATGCCGGGCTGGTTCCG
>URCU01000095.1:0-7896 GCA_900546425.1 uncultured Collinsella sp.
AGATTACTACGCGTCTCGTGGGCTCGGAGATGTGTATAAGAGACAGATCCTGGTCCATGCAACGATTCCTTTCCGTCGCCCCTAAGCATCAAGTTATCCATGCATTCTACCCGCGCAAAAGCCTATGATGGGCAAAGCCCGCCGGTATCTACAAGACATGCGCGGCGACGGTCACAATCGAATCGAGGAACGTTATGGCAAAAAGCAAGCTCATCAAGGACACGACGCGTGCCGAGCGTGAGGAGATCATCAAGCTAGCGCTCGCGGGCTGCGGTAACGGCAGTTGCGACAACTGCGGAAGCTGCAGCTTGGGAGCCGGCGATCCATATGGCACCTACCAGCCCTACATTGACGGCGAGATGGAAATCGCCGACATCAACATGATGGTCGCCGAGCGCAACGCCAAACTCTTCGGCCTCCAGCGCGGCTAATGATCCCTTCTTGGGCTGTGCACCACAAATTGCGCCCATCTACTACGTTTAACCCAAGGGTGCCAACCATAGCCAAATTTGCGTTAACAAAACCGCAGGTAAACGTCTTGCTGCATTGTTAAAAAACGCTCCATGGTCGGTCCAGCCCTGGCAAACGTAGTAGATGGGCGCTTTTCGTGGCGTGGCTGGCCCAGATAGCTTGTTTCGGAGCCAATTTGCATCAAAAAGTCCCCGGCGGCGCTGCGTTTTGCGTCACCGGGGACAGTTCATTTTATCCCTCGCGGTCCACCTTACTCATTGGGTACGTACGTAGCCCTGGCTCGCTCGGGCGTCACGTCCTGACCACTGGAATAGCTCGAGTCGAATGCGTGCGCAACCAAGTCGTGCGTGTCCCATGCCATGCAGTCAAACTCGCCAGTATCGAGGACAACGATATAGCCCTTGCCGTCGTAGTAGAAATGGTCCTCGGTGTAGTTATCGTCATCGTCGATGTTGTCTTCGGACACGGAGTCCATATCCGGCTTTGCCGTCTTAATTGCCTGCTTGGCTTCACTCTTGAGGGTATCGAACGAGAGCCCATGCTGCGCAAGTGAGTCCTCGAGCGAAACCTGTTCACCCGTCTTGAGGTTGTAGTATGCCGACCTCGTCACCCGTTCCGATCGATACGGAGGTTGATAGCTGTCGGTAAACGTGCGCACGCAGGCAATATCGCCATCGATCGAGACGATCTCGGCGGTATACATCATGGTCACGCGGCTGTCCTCGTCATCCATCGAAGCCTGCTTGCTCGCGTCGAGCGTGTCCGCAACAAGCTGGACCATGTCCTTGTTGAACTTGGCGACGCCCGCGCCCTGGCCCTTCACCTGAGGATAGGTCCACGTAGCCGTAATCTGGCATGTGTCATCGGGAGACGGGTCCAGCGGGCCTTCGCCAACCGCAGCCGTAAAGTTGACATCCTGCGTGGCAGAGACGGCCTCGTAGCTCACCTGCGCACTGTCATCGTCCTTCGACTTCAACTGCTCCAGCGTCGTGGCCACCGTTGCGATGGTGCTGGCTACGCTCTCCTCGGTGCTGGTAAGCACGGCGCTCAGCTCGGACACTTCATTGGTGCCGGCAATCTTCGAATCGCCTATCGGCGCCGGACCGGCAACGGCGCTAAACGCCTTACCATCGTAGGCATCGAATTCGCACTCATAGCCATCACGAGATTCGTCCATCCCGACTGGAACCTCTTTGACGTTGATCTTCTCCCCGTCATGCAAATATCGCCTGAACCCATAGGTGCCATCGTAATCGTATACACGGAGCGAAACGCCAACGCACATAACGTCAACCCAGATATCGGGCTCATATACTTTCTCGATTTTGCCGTCGCGGTATGCCCAAACTTCGGCCTTAGCGGCGGTGGCGCCATTAGCGTTGAAGAGCGGCTCATCAGAATACTCAATCAGGAGTTCGTCCTGACCATCCCCGTCAAAATCGACGAGTTTAGCGAAAGCAACGCCCTGGGCTCCATACGTAGATTGAGCAACCTCGACAGCCTCACCCTCGCCGTACTTTTTCTGATACTCGAGAATCTTATCGGTGAACAGCTCGTTTGCCGTCTTGACCGCCGCCTTGGCAGAGGCCTTGGCCTCCTTCTTGGACTGCGTGAGCTCGACATTCTTGGGGGCGTCCGAAACGTCCTTGGTATAGTCGACCTTCATGGTGGTCGTGCTCTTCTTTTTGCCCTTACCCGAGGTGATGGTCATCTGGTATTTCTGGTCGGGCAGCTCGCCAAAGTCCTCCATGGCAAAGCCGTCCTCGCCATCCACTTTGATGGTGTAGCTCTTGCCCTTGCCAGACACCGGCGCCAGCTCGACGGTATAGCTCTTGAGCTTTTTTCCTTTGCTGTTCTTGGGCAGCACTTTGGTCTCGCATGCGCAGACAACATAGCCCTTGCCACCCGAAGTTACCTCGGACGACGCGCCAATACGCGGCACGATCACGATAGCGGCGACAATGGCGACAACGGCCACGCCGCCGATAACAGCCGCGACGATACGGCCCCTGTGTTTGGGCTTCTTGGGCTGCGGCGTCGGAACAAACGGCTGAGCGACCTCAGCAGGCTCGGTCATAGGCTCCTCATAACGAGGCTGCGCCGCCATATGAACCGGGGCACCCTGAGGAGTTTGCTGTCCCACAGGAGCGGACGCCGGCGCATCCTCCACCGGAAACGCCACAGGCTCCGCCTGGTCCTCAACTCCGCCCACGCGAGCGCCGCAGCTCGTGCAAAACGTGGAGCCGTCGGGTATCTGAGCTCCACACTTGGTGCAATACATCGCATCTCCCGTCTCTCGCCGCAGTCGCAATGCGCCCGCGCAGTTCTTCCAACTACACCGTACGAGAGAAATCCCCATTCTTGTTGCGCAACATTGCCGCCACGTCCAAAACTATGCCGGTTTACTACGATAAATCGCCCGAACCTGAGCATGCTACTTTACAAGAAAACAAAACCGCAGGTAGACGAATCGGTCATTATCGGAAAATCCAGATATGGTCGAGGTATACCGATTCATCGTAGTAAACCGGCATAGTTTTGGACGAACGACCCCATACGGATAGCCTCATTGACCCAACAGCCACAAAATGATCCGTAATCCTTCCGTCCCCTTGGGATCAAAAAGCCCCGCCGAGCCATGGGGCGCGGCGGGGCGGGCAAGCGGCTATGAGCAGCAGGATTAGAACAGACCGGTGATGTTGCCGTCGTTGTCGACGTCGATGTTCTCGGCCGCGGGAACCTTGGGCAGGCCGGGCATGGTCAGAACGCTGCCGGTCAGCGCGACCACAAAGTGGGCACCGGCGGAAACCTTGAGCTCGCGCACGGTGATGCAGAAGCCCTCGGGAGCGCCCAGCGCCTTGGCGTTGTCGCTAAAGCTGTACTGCGTCTTGGCCACGCACACCGGCAGGTTGCCAAAGCCGTTCTCACGCAGCTCGGCGAGCTGGCGCTTGGCAGCCGGCGTAAAGTCAACGCCGTCGGCGCGGTAGACCTTGGTGGCAACGGCCTCGAGGGCGTCGGCCACATCGGCACCGTCTTCGTAGGCAAACTTGAGCTCGCTCGGCTGCTCGATCAGGCGCATGACCTCATCGGCCAGGTCGAGCGCGCCCTCGCCGCCCTTAGCCCAAACCTCGGACAGCTTAACGTTGACACCGAGCTTCTGGCACTCGGACTCGATGAGCTCGAGCTCGGCCTCGGTGTCCGTCGGGAAGCGGTTGATGGCGACCACGCAGGGCAGACCGTAGACATTCTGAATGTTGTCGACGTGGCGCAGCAGGTTGGGCATGCCGGCCTTGAGGGCCTCGAGGTTCTCCTCGTTGAGGTCGGCCTTGGCAACACCGCCGTTGTACTTAAGCGCGCGGGCAGTGGCGACGACCACGACAGCGCTGGGGCGAACGCCCGTCATGCGGCACTTGATGTCGAGGAACTTCTCGGCACCCAGGTCGGCGCCGAAACCGGCCTCGGTAATCGCGACGTCGCCAAAGCGCATGGCCATGCGGGTGGCCATGATGGAGTTGCAGCCGTGGGCAATATTGGCGAAGGGGCCGCCGTGGACAAACGCAGGCGTGCCC
The DNA here is from genome assembly GCA_900546425.1 of uncultured Collinsella sp. Lineage (GTDB taxonomy): Bacteria > Actinomycetota > Coriobacteriia > Coriobacteriales > Coriobacteriaceae > Collinsella. The sequence goes on from URCU01000095.1 coordinate 4,041, forward strand.
TCGAGCGTCTGAACCAAGTTGGGTTTGAGCGCGTCCTTGAGCAGGGCCGCCATGGCACCCTGAGCCTTGAGGTCGCGAGCGCGGACGGGCTCGCCGGCATAGCTGTAGCCGACAACAATCTCGCCCAAGCGCTCCTTAAGATCGTTGATGCTCGTGGACAGGCACAGGATCGCCATGACCTCGGAGGCAACAGTGATGTCGAAGCCATCCTCGCGCGGCACGCCCTGAGCCTTGCCGCCAATGCCGTCGATAACATGACGCAGCTGACGGTCGTTCATGTCGACAACGCGCTTCCAGGTGATGCGCTTAACGTCGATACCGAGCTGGTTGCCCTGCTGAATATGGTTGTCGAGCATGGCCGCCAGCAGGTTGTTGGCGGCACCGATGGCATGGAAGTCGCCGGTAAAGTGCAGGTTGATGTCCTCCATGGGGATGACCTGCGCCCAGCCACCGCCGGCGGCACCGCCCTTGACGCCAAAGACGGGGCCGAGCGAAGGCTCACGCAGGGCCACAGCGCTCTTGATGCCGCGACGGCGCAGGCCATCGGCCAGACCGATGGTCGTGGTGGTCTTGCCCTCGCCTGCGGGCGTGGGATTGATAGCGGTCACGAGGACAAGCTTGGCCTGGTGGTCGGTCGGCTCGTTGAGCAGGGAATAGTCGACCTTTGCCTTGTCAAAGCCGTACGGAATCAGATGCTTAACGTCGACGCCGGCGTTCTTGGCCACCTCGGTAATAGGCAGCGGCGTAACAGAACGTGCGATTTCGATGTCAGTAGGCATGGGCGGTCCTTTCGTTACCGGATGAGAAAAAGACCAATCCAGCATAGCACGCGCGCGCAATGGTAAAACGCCCGCAAGCGACGAACGGCGATATGTTTACCCGATACCCAGCGATAGCCTACAAACCCGTCCTAAACGGTCGGCTCAATTCCTAAGTGCTCAAAGGTGCGAAGCGTTGCCTGGCGGCCCTGGGGCGTGCGAATCATCAAGCCGCATTGCAGCAGATAGGGCTCGTAGACATCCTCGAGTGTTCCCGGGTCCTCGCCCACCGCACTGGCAAGCGTGGTCAAGCCAACGGCACGGCCGGAGAACGTCTTGGCAAGTGTCTCCAAGATGCGAATGTCCATCCAGTCCAGGCCGAGCTCGTCGATCTCGAAGAACTCAAGCGCCTGACGGCAAATATCAAGCTCAATAGGACCGTTGCCGCGCACCTGCGCATAGTCGCGCACACGTTTGAGCAGACGGTTGGCAAGACGCGGCGTACCGCGCGAACGCGAGCCGATCTCGAGTGCGCTGGGATGGTCGATCGTCACACCCAGAATGGTCGCCGAGCGTGTCACAATCTGGGCGAGCTCCTCAACGGTGTAGTAATCCAGGCGATACGAAATGCCAAAGCGGTCGCGCAACGGGCCGGTCAACATACCCGAGCGAGTCGTTGCCGCCACCAGCGTGAACTTGGGGATATCCAGGCGAATCGAGCGCGCCGCCGGACCCTTGCCGATCACGATATCGAGGGCAAAGTCCTCCATCGCAGGGTACAGGACCTCCTCGACCGAGCGGTTGAGGCGGTGGATCTCGTCGATAAACAGCACGTCGCCCGGCTGCAAGTTAGTCAGGATGGCCGCCAGGTCGCCCGTGCGCGCGATGGCAGGGCCACTCGTGGTCTTGATCTGAGCGCCCAGCTCGTTGGCGATAACCGTAGCCAGCGTGGTCTTGCCCAATCCCGGAGGGCCCGAGAAAATCACGTGATCGAGCGTCTCGCCACGGCTCTGCGCCGCCTCGATGAGCACGCGAAGGCTCTGCTTGATGTGCTCTTGACCGCAGTAGTCGTCCAAGCGCTGGGGGCGCAAGGTGCGGTCGACATCGAGGTCCTCGGGCGTCAGCTCCGAGCCCACCATGCGCTCGCCATGCGCCATGGATGCCGCCGGCGAGTTGCCGGCCGTCGCCCACAGGTCCTGAGAGTCATCGGCTTCCCACATCACGCATCCATTCCAAGTCGCTTAAGCGCCGCGCCGAGCAGATCCTCGACACGCATATTCTGCCCATCATACCCGCTCAGGGCAACATCGGTCTCCTGCGGGCTAAAGCCCATGGAAAGGAGCGCCGCACGGGCGTCATCGATCGCCGAAGGAGCGGCAGCAGGAACCGGCATCGCAACCTGGCCGGGGATTACGTCGACCGGCACAAAGCCCTTGTCCTTGGCAAAGGTGCTCTTGAGCTCCAGGATCAGACGCTGCGCGGTCTTTTTGCCCACACCGGGAACCTTGGCCATACCTTTATCGTCCTCGGCCATCACCAGGGAATACAGCTGTCCCACGGTATAGGTGGAGAGCACGGCAAGTGCCAGGCGCGGACCTACACCCGAGACGGACACGAGCCGATCGAACATCGTGCGCTCGTCTTTGGAGGCAAAGCCAAAGAGCGTCATGGCGTCCTCGCGCACCTGCATACGGGTATAGAGGCGAACCTCGCCGCCGGGTGCAGGCAGCGCGGCGGCAGTGCTGCCCGAAATACCGAGCTCAAAGCCCACGCCCGATACATCGACAACGGCCGAGCTCATCGTGGCCTCGACAAGCGTTCCATGGAGCTGGGAGATCATCAGTATCCGGTTCCTCTCTGTTGATAGAACTCGCCGCCGGTAAGTGCCCGGGTGCGGCTGAGGTTAACGTGGCAGATGGCGCAGGCCAGGGCATCGGCGGCGTGGTCGGGATGCGGGTCGTGGTCGAGCTGTGTGAGCGTACGAACCATATATGCGACCTGCCGTTTGTCCGCGGCGCCGGTGCCCACAACAGCCTGCTTAATCTGCATAGGCGTATACTCGCCAATCTCGAGCGCGCATTCCGAAAGCGCCACGAGTGCGGCACCGCGGGCATGCGCCGTCGGGATAGCCGAGCGAACGTTGGCACCAAAGTAAATGCTCTCGATAGCAGCGGTATCAGGTCGATAACGCTCCACGACACCCTTGAGGTCGCGGGCGATGTGAGACAGGCGCACCGCGAGCGGACTGCCCGCGCTGGTCTCGATACAACCGTAGGCACGGCAGCGAACCTCTCCGCGCCGTTCCTCGATAATTCCCCAACCCGTATGGGCCAAACCGGGGTCGATACCCAAAATGACCAAGCCAACCTCCCCTCGCCACAAGCACGGCGCAAGGCAAGGCCCCGCGCATCATTCACGAACGTCTGTTCTAGAATAACACAATGCTAGCCCTATAAGTCAGCCGAGATTGAATTGTAGGTTGAGCATACGCAAGCGAGCGCCCGCCAGAGCGAGCAAGGTTGAACCATAGGTTGAGCATAAGTCAGCGAGCGAGTCCCTGCCGTGGCAAGGTGCCGCGAAAGAGGAGCGCCGCGTACTTCTGTACGCAAGCGACGGTTTGAGCGGCAGATTGCCCGGCAGGGGCTCGCGCAGCGTCGGCTCGTTACGCGGTTTGGTAAAACCGCGTAACCTTTTTAGTTTTGGCTAAAGAATGGGAACTGCCTCGGATCCACCGGCGGTTGCGGCATCGGCGTGCCCTGGGGCCCACCCTGCGGGCCACCCTGGCCGCCCATCATCTTATCGATGGCGTCCTGGACCTCGCCCTCAAACTTTTTCATGCCCTCGTGCAGGCGGCGCTGGCCGTCCTCGGAGCGCAGCTCCTCCATCTGCTCGGGCGAAATACCCAGCAGGTCACCCAGTATGCCCATCATCTCACCACGCATGCGCTCGCTTGTATCCTCGTCAGCAAAGCGGTTCACCTCGGCGCGCGCCAGCGCATCGACCGTCATACGTTCCTTGCCGTCGAGCCCCAGGTCGGACCACGCGAGCATATACCTGTCTCTTATACACATCTCCGAGCCCACGAGACGCGTAGTAAT
>URCU01000096.1:0-7778 GCA_900546425.1 uncultured Collinsella sp.
GAGATTACTACGCGTCTCGTGGGCTCGGAGATGTGTATAAGAGACAGGTCAAAAACATCGTCTGGATAATGACGTGGCCGTTAAAGCTCGCGAACGTCTCGATCTGATGCTCCACATCGTAGGGGCCAACGGGTTGATCGAGCAGCTGGATAAATGCCGGGTCGATCGTATCGAGCTTGAGGATGTTGTCGTCGACCATCATGAGCGCGGCGTGCACCTCGGGGCGGTCGGCGCGCGTGCCGTTGGAGAGCACGGCAATCTTGGAGTTTGGGGCAAGCTCGTCGCGCAGCGCGACAGCGCCGGGGATGGCCTGCGGAAACTCCGGTGCGGCGGTGGGCTCGCCGTTGCCGGCAAACGTGATTACATCGGGCAGCTCACCTTCGACTGCCATCTCGCGCAATTTGGCCTCGAGTGCATCGAGCACCACGGCAGCCGTGTTATACGATTCGTGGCAGGGGCGCTCGGCGTTGAGACCGTTCTCGCAGTAGATGCAGTCGAACGTGCAGATCTTGCCGCTCGCCGGCATCATGTTGACACCGAGCGAAAGGCCCAGGCGACGGCTGCGAACGGGCCCAAAGATGGGGCTGGCATTTAGAAACGTAGACATAGGTAAAAGCTCCTCAAGACAATTAACCTTAAGCATAGCATCGGCTCCAACGTATGGTCCGGGCTTGTGCTTTGCAGGTTTCGTTTTTTAACTCTGCCTTCGATGCCGCGTCATGAAAGGTATCGGGTCGGGTACAGTTAATCTGTTGACAAAACGCAAGACGATGGGGCACAACATGGATTTTACGGTCGAGAATGCGGGCACCACGATCGCCTGCCGCGAGTATGCCGGCCCAGATGTATCGCCTGATGCTCCCGCTTTGGTGTGCGTGCACGGTGCCTGCGTCGACGGCGTCTTTTTTGACGCCATCGCCCGCGAGCTCGCCCGTGACTGTCGCGTCATTGCCTACGACCGCCGCGGTTGCGGCGAGAGCGGCGACGCTGCAGACGGACGCTACGACCTTGCCGCCCAGGCCGCCGACCTGCAGGCTGTTATCGAGCATATTGGCGCTCCGGCAAACGTGCTCGCGCACAGTGCCGGTACGTTGGTGGCCCTGGAGCTTCTCCGTGCAAACCCCGCCATAATCTCGCGTGCGATTCTGCATGAACCCGCCGTGACGGATGAGGGTGCCGGCCTGGGCGCGGTCCCGGTTTTGCTCGAGATGATCGCCGCGGGAAAGGTCTCCAGGGCATTACGGGCCTTCTTGGGCGCCATCGGCGATTCGGACCCTGAGGCCCCCAAGTTAACCGAGGCAGAAGCCAAGCATGCTCTGCGCAACGGCCGCAGTTTCATGGCGAACGAATACGGGATTACTATGACCTGCGTTCCCGATTGGGATAGCGTTCGCGCGTCGAAAACGGTGGCCGCCGTGCTTTTGGGCGAGCTTTCGATTGGCACGTCCCGCGAGGCGGGTACGAGGATGGCGGCTGAGCTTTTGGATTGCCCCCTCGTAACGATTCCCGGCGCGCACAACGGCCTGCGCGATCGCCCGGCAGCGGCTGCCCAGACTGTCCGTGGCATCCTGGGGTTCTAGCAGCTGCAAAAAAACAAAACAGGCTTCATCCGCAAACGTTTCGGCCGTGTTAACAAATGCGCTCAAAACCTTACGTTTGCGGCTTCAATCGCGCCGTCTGCCAACTCATAAAAATGTAACAGCATTCACGTGCCTACCTGCATCGACAAGGTGTTACCCTTGTAACATTTGGAACCCACCGCTCCATGCGAAACTATCGAAAGGGCCCCGTATGCTCAATAATCACGAGGTCAATCTAACCGACGAGGAGGCTGCCGCCGAGGTCGCCCGTGTCGCAAGGACCTACCCCGTGGTACGTTTGCTGTCGGCCGATCAGATTAAGAGCGAGCCTAACTGCCTGCTCGCCGGCGATCGCTGCCCTTGTCTGCGTCAGTCGAGTCTTGAGGCCTTGACAGATTCCGATGAGGTGTCGGAGCAACTGCTCAACGATGGTGTTGAGTACCGCGCCCGTCTGCGCCCTCTAAAGGTCGAGGGCGAGCCTCATGTCTTGCTGATGGTGCGTCCGATCGATGGGCAAGAGGCTGCAGAAGAGGACCTTGTCTACACCGACGTGCTGACGAATGTGCGCAATCGCCGATATTACGAGGAAAAGCTTCGTGGCGCCCGCATGAAGGCTGGCGTGGCGGTGATCGACCTTGATGATTTTAGGGTATTCAACGATACATGTGGCCGCCATGCCGGCGACCTTGCGCTCGGTGCTGTGGCAACAGCCATACGCAGCGGTATTCGTTCGACTGACGAACTTGTGCGCTATGGCTGCGACAAGTTTGTAGCTGTCATGCCCAATATTCCCTCCGATGACTTTGCCCGTCGTCTGCGTCAGGTATCCGATGCCGTCCATTCCACGATTATTCCGGGCCATGAGCACGTGAGCTTGACGGCATGTGTTGGTGGCGTTCGCATTCATGGCGAGACGGTCGATGAGGGCGTTGGCCGCGCTGTCCAGTTACTGAGCCGTGCCAAGGCAAAAGCCGGTACGGTCGTGACCGATGGCGATTCCATCGAGGCCTTCCAAAGCGAAAAGCCTTCGGTGCTTATCGTCGATGACTCCGAGATGAACCGAGCCATTCTCAGCGAGATGCTCAAGGACGAGTATTGCATCCTCGAGGCCGATAACGGTCGTACGGCGCTCGATATGGTCGACCGTTATGGCGATGAGTTGTCGCTCGTGCTGCTGGATATTGTCATGCCGGGCGCGAGCGGCTTTGAGGTACTGGCCGATCTGTCGCGCCGATCGGGTATCGAAAATCTGCCTGTCATCATGATTTCGAGCGAAGATTCCGATGATATGGTTCTGCGCGCGTACGAGCTGGGCGCCTCGGACTATATCAACCGCCCGTTTGACTCCCGTGTCGTGCGCCGTCGTGTAAGCAACACCATCCGCCTATACGCCAAACAGCGCCGTCTGACGAACCTGCTGTCCCAGCAGTACAACGAGCGCGTCAAGAACAGTCGCATGCTCATCGACATCATGGCCGGCGTCATGGAGCTTCGCAACGGCGAGAGCGGCAGGCACGTTACAAACATCGAGAAGCTGACTGAGCTGCTGCTTGGCTGTCTGGTCCAGCGTGGCGGCACGATCTCCCTCGACAATGAGGAACGCTCCACGATCGCCCTGGCTTCGGCGCTGCACGATATCGGCAAGATGTCGATTGACGATGCGATTCTCAACAAGCCCGGACGCCTTACGCCCGAGGAGTTCGAGATTATGAAGACGCATACCACGATCGGCGCCGACATGCTGCGTGAGCTGGGTAGCCATCACGCCGGCAATGCGCTTATGGAATATGCGTACCAGATTGCGCGTTGGCATCACGAGCGCTGGGACGGCAAGGGTTATCCCGATGGCCTTAAGGGAGATGAAATTCCCATTGCCGCACAGGTGGTTTCGGTGGCCGACGTGTACGATGCGCTGACGAGCGTGCGCGTGTACAAGGACGCTATCCCGCACGAGGAAGCGATCAAGATGATTCTGGACGGTAAGTGCGGCACCTTTAACCCGCTGCTGCTCGATTGTCTGCTCGAGGTGCAAGACCAAATTGCCGAGACGTTGGCACGCCCCGCTGACGTCGTTGCGTTTCCCACGATTTAGTTTGACCAAAGGAGTTTTTAATCCATGATTTCCATGCGTGAGGCGTATGAGAAGATCGGCGCCAATTATGATGACGCGTGCGCTCGGCTGATGGGCGAGGAAATGCTCGCCCGCTTTGCCCTCAAGTTTTTGGATGACGAGAGCATGGACAAGCTAGAGGCCGCCATGGCGGCGGGAGACGCCGAAGGTGCGTTTATGGCAGCGCACACGCTCAAGGGCGTGAGCCAGAACCTGGGATTCGATAATCTGTACGAGCCGGCGGTCGTGGTGACCGAAGCACTGCGCGGCGCCGATACCGTTGACGACGCTCGCGAGGGAATGCATGCGTTGCAGCAGCAATATGCGGCAACGATGTCAGCCCTGCGCGAGGCGGCCGAATAAGAGCTTGCAAGCTTTGATGACTATGAGAGTGGATAATCTTCCGTTTTAGGCCCGGTGGCGGCCTCAAAGTGGGAGATTATCCACTCTCGTTCGATATGTGTCCAAAAATCCACGCTCACCCCTCCGGGTTAGTAAATGGCCTATGCGCACTGGCGGGGCTTTCCGCATGCAATCAATATCGTTGTTCGATAAACTGTTCGAATAACGATAGAGTCGATGAGGGTGAGTGTATGTCTAACAGCGTTCAGCGTATGGCCAAAGCGGGCGAAAATATCAGGAAGCTTGGCTTTTGCATGGCAGCCGTTTTTGCAGGGATGCTCGTCGCTTTTGCCGCGTTGGTTGTTTACGTGATCTGGTATGCGGTTGCAAACGTTGCCTCTGTCGATTCTTTCGGCGTCGTGACGCTTCTCGATGGCGGGTGCATCGTTATCCCAAGCGGACTGTGCCTGGCACTCGTCGTGGGTATTTCGCTTGTCGTTCTGTGTGGGATCAGCCGTAACATCTCGCGAGGCGTCTCGCCCTTTACCAAGACGCATGTGCGGCTTATCCGTGTTCTTGCGCTTGCCTTTGCTGTTAACGCCGCGGTTTCGCTTATTGGTGCCTACGGATCGGTCAATCTTACCATTGGTGGGCTGGAGCTTTACGTCGTGCCTCATTCCTTCGTTATTGAGATTTGCCAAGGCGTTGCCTTTGATGCGGGGTCGCTTATCGGCGCGGCTGTCTGTCTGTGTATCTCGGTGATCTGGAGTTATGCCTCGCTGCTCCAAGAGCAGTCTGACGAGCTTGTGTAGGAGGAAGCATGAGCTATCTCATCATCGAGCTTGAGACGCAGCTACTTAAGACCGGAAAGACCAGTGCTGATCTGATTCGTGCCACGGGGCATACTCCGGCTAATATTTCTAAGCTAAGAAACGGAAAAATTAAGGCTATTCGCCTTAAGACGCTTCTCGATATTTGCGATGAACTTGACTGTCAACCGGGAGATATTATTCAGCGCGTGAGCGAGAAAGAGCTTGAGGAGCTTATTGTTGAGCGTGCAAAAAATGTCGTGAGGCAGATGCGGGACGGCGGAGGCAATGAGGCGTTGCTTCCGACATCAGTCTTTGCTGTAGATTTGAGCGACGAGTAGCATAAAGCGAACAACTATAACGAAATATCAGCGTAAAGGGGCCCGTGTCTAACACGGGTTCTTTCTTTTAGATTACCTTGACAAATATGAGTTATCGAAAACACAACTATGAAAAACGATAAAGGAAAGAAGGAACGATATGAGCGGTTTTGCTATCAAGCAGAACGGGAGGCCGATGAACGCATCAGCGATAAAGTTATCAAAGGTGTCAAAGCGCTACGGGAAACGGCGCGTTTTGCATGACGTTTCCTTCGAGGTGCATCAGTCTGAGCTCCTTGCCCTTGTTGGTGCAAACGGTGCGGGCAAAAGCACGCTTATTAAAATCGTCTTGGGCCTCTGCGAGCCGTCGTCGGGGAGCGTGGAGCTCTTTGGGGGCAAGTCGAAAAAAGAGCTGAGCCTGATGCGGACGCGTGTCGGCTATGTGCCAGATTCCTGCGGAGCATACCAATCCCTCAGGGCGGCTGAGAATCTTCGGATCCGATGTGCGGAATGGGGGCTTGATGCGAATCGTGAGATTCCTCGCGTTTTGAGCCTAGTCGGGCTGGACGTCGAAGAGAAAAAGAGCGTGAACAGTTTTTCTCTGGGAATGAAACGGCGGCTGGATATAGCTACGGCTTTGTTGGGCGACACCGACGTACTAATTTTCGATGAGCCGGCAAATGGATTGGACCCGCTGGGCATCGAGAGTATATGGGCCCTTATCGGTCGATTGAATCGAGAACAGGGTAAGACCATGCTCGTCTCTAGCCATGATTTGGATGAGTTGGCATCAGTTGCAACAAGTTGCGTGTTTATTCATGACGGCGAACTGCTGAAAAAGGAATCGATGGACGTCATAAGGGATGAGGCGTCGTCCCTAAAAGAGTATTACAGGCGCTTGATGAAGGCGGTCTCGCTATGAAGCGGGCGATCCATCCCATAAAGGCAGATATGATGCGTTTGCACAGGATGTTTCCGGCGAAGTTTGGTCTTGCGCTTATTCTGGCGTTCGGCCTTCTCTTCGGTGTCTTTCTAAAAAACGGAACAACGTTGCTCGCCTTTGGCAATAGCGTTTTTGGGGAGGATATTGGTTTCTGCTGGAATGTAATCGATCCTTCTGCACCCGATGAGTCCCTTGTGCGCAGTGCTTTTGCTGGCACGTCTCTGTTCGTTCCGCTCATCGTTTGCCTGGCGATTTTACAGGAGCGCGGCTATGAAGAGGGGCACCGAATTTCTTCAGCAAGAGGTCTTACCCGCTTTAATGGGGTCCTAGCACATGTGCTTTCGTTTGCTTTAATAATTGGCGTAGCATATAGTGCGCTTTGCCTTCTTCTTTTTGCAATAGCCATAATACGTGGAGGGCATAACCTCTCGCACGATATGCTAACTGCATTTTTGCCTGCAATGATAGTCAACGCTGTATTGGTGATATCGGTTGCGCTGGAGACGGTGACCATCTATCGGATTACAGACAGCGCTGTATTGAGCGGGGCTGCGATAATTATTGGATTTGTCATGAGCTTGACGCTCTACGGAACCTTCCTTCAGGCGCCCATACCGTCCTTGCGATGGATTTTCCTTCTTCCGGGGCCGTATCTTGGAGTCGGATGTGCCCTTGGGTATAGCGATATGGGTCAGCTGACACTTCTGGGATACGGCGTGACAGCCAGCTGTCTATCGGTATTGATTTACGCTCTCGTGAGCTTTCGTGCTGGGGGTGTGCTCAATGGCTCGCCAGACTAGAAGATTTCTTCATTCAGAATTGAGGCATGTGAGCAAATGGACGTACGCCTTAATCCTGGTAATTTATGCGTGCATGGTGGTATTGCAGCTTAATTCTTTCCCGATGTGGTTCTGTAGTCTCCGTGAGAACAGTTTCTTGGGCTTTTTCCCAGACCCGACACTTCGGCTATCGGCAGAGGATGTCCTTCTATTTGGTAATGCAGAGGTTTTCCGCGGTCTGCTGTTCAACGTGGCCCCGTTGGCTCATGCATTGTTCTTTCCGTTCATCGCGGCTTGCATTGTGCCGCGCTTTGTCAGTTCGGGCTTTATTGAGGAACCGTGGGGGTTGTCGGAGGCTCGGGGAGGGAAGCGTGTGTGCGCTATCGTTGCGCGAGTGGTGCTGTCTTCTTTTGCCCTTTTGGGCGCATTTATCCTGTCAAGTGTCGTTTTGTACTGTCTTAACTGCGTAATCGTTTTGGATGCTCAGCAGTATTTCAACCTGAATATTTTTTGCTATCGACTTCTTCTGGCGAGTGTCGTCTGCCTTGCATATGTGGTCTCTTGCGTGATTGCTGTTTCCTATTTTGGGTCCGGCTTCGGTCCGATTGGCATGCTGCTGCTTGTCAATGTTGTAGCGATCTACATACAGCTCGGGGCCAATTCCATGCTTCCGCTTCCGTCCTCGATGCTCATGTGGATTTGCGGTGTGACCCCGTTGGGGGACGGCCAATGCGTTTCGATTTTAATTGACTGCCTAATAAACGTAGCAAGCGTTTTTACCATTTGCTTCACTATCGACCGATTGCGGTCGAGATTTATTTGATTGTTTGTGAGGGATAATCATACCGCTGTCTCTTATACACATCTGACGCTGCCGACGATCGCATAAGTGTAG
>URCU01000097.1:0-7778 GCA_900546425.1 uncultured Collinsella sp.
GCAGGCGCCTCGCAGGGCTTTGACGAGGTCGAGGTCTTCCAGTCCAACCACGAGGGCAGCATCGTCGACAAGATCCAGGAGGCATACGGCAAGGTCGACGGCATCGTCATCAATCCGGCGGCTTACACGCACACGAGCGTAGCGATCCTGGACGCCCTCAAGGCCGTCGCCATCCCCGCCGTCGAGGTCCACATCAGTGCCGTCGAGACGCGCGAGGACTTCCGCCAGGTAAGCTACGCCCGCCTGGCCTGCTTTGCCACCATAACCGGCGAAGGCCTCCAGGGATACGCCCATGCGTTGGAGCTGCTGAAGAAGCGTCTCGATTAGTTAAACAACAGCACTACTGAATACATAACAGCGGGGAGGGCCAAGTTGGTCCTCCCCGCTGTTATTACGCCTTCTTAATCACGTATGCCAACCCTATGTCGCAGGCACAGCGTACGATTGACGCGAAGAGCCACGATGCTGGCAGCGACATAAGCAGAGGCATGGTCTGCCAAGGAATAAACCAATCGACCGCATGGATCGCAAAGATTGCCAGACTGGCTTGTCAGCAGAACACGAATCCTCGCTCAAAGGACCCCAAAACCGGAATGTCTTTCATCTTTTCAATCGCCATAGAAACCCAGCACACGCAGTAGCTACCCGCAACAGCAGCAACCGTCGCAACCACAAATCCATCTACGCGGCGACTCGAGAGCTCAAGCCCGCTCATGGCGGCAAACACAAGCCAAGCAATTCCAGCCCCAATAAACAGCAACGGCTTGCCCACGCTCGGTTCCAGCTTTCGCTGGCGCGCCGTATGACCAATCCACATCAACAAGACGATGTAGCAGCTCAGATCCAAATCGAGCGGCAGGTAAACACCAAAAACGCGAGACACGCACAGACCGCAGAAGGCTATCGCAGCGCAAACAACGCCCTGCGCAAGAACACCAACCTCGTGCTCGTCAAACAGCCGCACCATCGCATTAAAGAGTACACGCGACGTAAACAGCGCAGCCAAAAACCATGACATGCCAACGGCGGCAATGCCAAACCCGGGAACACCAACGCCCGAGGCAAACACGAGCGTCTCAAGCCCGCTCACGAGCGCGCCGCCCGTCAAGGGAGCCCCGCTCATCAAAAACGTCGGCACCTGCCACGCCAGCGCAAGAACCACATACGGTACAAGCAAACGCGAAACCGAACCATTCAGCAGCTCACGCCACGGCTTAGGCCTAAACGTATAGCCGGCAAGAATAAAGAACACCGGCATATGAAAGGAGAAGATGGCGTGCCACAAAGGAGAGGGATTAGGGACGGTGTGTCCAACAATGACCAGAATAATTGCAATCCCCTTTGCAATATCGATCCAGTCGAGTCTTTTGCTCCCCTAGCACACCCTTCAAAACCGCAGCAACAAGAGTAAGCCCAGACCACCAAGCGGCCTGGGCTCAATAAACGATGGTGCTCCATGGCGGATTCGAACCGTCGACCTTGGGATTAGAAGTCCCCTGCTCTATCCAACTGAGCTAATGGAGCAAATAACCGCACGCCTCGCCAAGCAAATTGGCCAAGCGAAAGTAATTATAACCTAGTTGAACTGCTCGCGGTACGCCTTGCAGACCTCATCAACCGGGCCATCCATGCGAAGGTCGCCCTTCTCGATCCAAACGGCACGCTGGCAGATGCGCTCAACCTGCTCCATGGAATGCGAAACGAACAGAACAGTCACGTCACCGCTCTGGATAAAGTGCTGGATGCGCGCCTCGCACTTCTGCTGGAAGAAGACGTCGCCGACGGACAGCGTCTCGTCAACGATCAGGATATCGGGCTCGGTAATCGTCGCGATTGCAAAAGCGATACGCGCGACCATGCCCGAGGAGAAGTTCTTAAGCGGCATATCGACAAAGTTCTGCAGCTCAGCGAACTCGATGATGCCGTCAAAGTTTGCGTCGATAAATTCCTTGGTGTAGCCGAGCAGTGCGCCGTTTAGATAAATGTTCTCACGAGCCGTCAGCTCAGGGTCAAATCCAGCGCCAAGCTCAATAAGGGGCGCAATGTTGCCATGCACCTTAACGCTGCCCTCGCTGGGCTCAAGCACGCCGGCGATAATCTTGAGCATCGTAGATTTACCGGAACCGTTGGTGCCGACAAGGCCCACAACCTCGCCGCGGTGAATATCAAACGAGATATGTTTGAGCGCCCTAAACTCCTCAAAGAACAGCTCGTGTTTGGCAAGCTTGATAAAGTACTCCTTGAGGTTGGTCAGCGACTCGGACGCCATGTTAAAGATCATGGTGACGTCGTCGACCTCGACAGCCAGAGGCTGCTCGCTGTAATCAACAACAGATTCAGTCATCACAGCACTCCTTAGATGTAGAGGATGAACTTACGCTCAGACTTATGGAACACGGTATAGCCAATGGCAAGCGCAAGAACCGCCCAAGCAACGCACATGCCAAGCGTCATAAGCGAGGGCGTAGTCTGGAACAGGAAGATATCACGCATAAACTGCAGATAGTTGTACATGGGGTTCGTGTAAACCAAGATACGGACAATATGGGGCATCTGCGCAACAAAATCGGTCGTCCAAAAGATGGGCGTGATATAGGTCCACGCCGTGATGACAACGCTCCACAGATGCATGACATCACGGAAGAAGACCGTGAGAGCGGAGAGCATCATGCCCAGGCCCATGCAGAAGCACATGAGCAAGAGTAGGCAGACAGGCAGCAAAATGAGATGCCAAGATGGCATAACGTGGAACCACACCATAACAATGGCAACGGCAACCAGCGAGAAAGCAAAGTTGACCAGCGAGAAGAGCACCTTCTGCACCGGGAAGACCCAGCGATGCACCTTGACCTTCTTAAGCAGCGGGGCCGCACCCACGATTGACGTCAGCGCCTGATTCGTAGACTCAGACATAACGGCAAAGGTGACGTTACCCACAATCAAGTACAACGGGTACATCTCGGGCGTAATGGAGCCATTACGGCCCTGGGCAAAAATCGTCGAGAACACAATGGCCATGACGATCATCATCAGCAGTGGGTTGAGCACCGACCACGCAACACCCAGAACACTGCGGCGATACTTGATCTTAAAGTCTTTAGTAACCAGCTGACGAAGGATAAAAGCGTCCTTCTCAAATTCATTCTTGGCAAACGTCGCAGGCAGACTGCGAGTTTCTTGTTGCTTTGTCTGATCCGACACGGATGCAACTCCTTTACTCGTAATCGTTGACAACGGAACAGTATAGACCCGCCCTCAAAGCCATAGGGCGGCGTAGCAAAACTGGAGAACTAACCCACAACATCATTTGCGGTGCTTTCCTTACCAAACAACAGACCACGAGCCACCGCCACAAACGCAACCGGAAGGCCAAATTGTGCCGCAACGATATAACGAGGCCAATACCAAATGGGGCTTGCAATAAAGAGCGTCCCGTACAACAACAAAAAAGGCAAAAGCGGCAAAGCAAACCTTGCGCGACCACAAGACACCAACAGTACTGTCGAAAACATGAGCAACCAAAAGACAACTGCGCCAGAAATAGACCAAGCGCTCAGTCCAATCGCCGCATCGACACCATCGCCAAAGGGTGCAAGCAAGTTGCGAAATGTAACTCCCGCAGAAGCCTTTGCGTCGGCCACAAGGTTATACGGAACGCCCATGAGAAAGTTGTCAGGCAGACCGTCAGAACCCTTTACATTTGGAGCCCAAAAACCAAACGTCTGCAGTTCCCACGCCTCAAAATAGATAGAGGGATTGCGCAAAAGCATCGAGACCCAATGGGTCCAAAATCCATCTTTTAAATGCTCCGAATTAAAGTCTTCATTCCATTTAAGCGGATCAATTAAACTGGGAAGATACACATCCTTATAAAGATCTATTGGAAGCAGCTCGTTCATATAAGAACGATCGGACTCGGACATATCACCATCAAGCGCGGCAACGCGGGCCATCTGGGCAAGCGGAATACCCACCGACTCAACATCCTCCGACGGAACAACGCCCATCGCCGAGTACACGGGACCCGTAATCACCAAGCATGCAACTATCGCCAATCCAAGAGGAACAGCCATACGAAAAGCCGACTCCATTGGAACAGCGCGGCCAAGTAGGCCCAGCAGCGCAATTATTGCAAGCACGATACATAGCGCAGCGCAAATATACAGACCGTTATTACGCAGCAGCATGACGCCCAGCGAAAGAAGGCCAAATAAAAGCAGACGCGGCGTACCCAATCGAGGCCCATGCTCCAAAACGGCATCGGTAAGCATGGCCACCACCAAAACAAGGCAGCAAGAAAACAGTGGGTCCTTCCAGAGCGCCACTGAATACAGTGCGCAATACCGAGACAAGCCAAATAGAGCCACGAGTAGCCAGGACCAACGAACAGAAACCCCCAGGCGGGAAGTGACCCAAAGTGCAAGATAGCCAAACGTACAGGCAACGCAGGCCATCTGAAATACCGTCAGCAATGCAACGCCCACCGAAGGGCCTAGCCCAAACAACCCGACAACCTTGATGCAAGCGCCCATCATCAACGTGAAAGCAACCGGATGATGATTGCTCAGGGGATTCCACCCCATAATCTGAGCGAACGAAGAAAAGGTGTCGCCAAAAAACAGGCCGGGGCAATACCTCATAAAGAACGGTAGATACAGAAGAAAAATGACAAGGGCACGGATTGCAACGGACGAGACCGAAACAGGAACGAACGTATCAGCGCCATTCGCCATCTGAAACTTCTTAACGAAGGCACAGCGACGGCCACAGCCAGACAGCTGAACCAGCGCCGACAAAATCCAAAAGACCAACGCCGTCATCATGAAAAAAGCGACGACATCATACACGGAATACGGCTCAATATAATTCTCGTTAACCCCGCCGGCTATCACCGGTTCGGTCACACGAATATGAGCTCCCAACACAAGAACAAACGAAAATGCAAGGGAGCTCATAAGACAGCAAACTCGACCTCCAACAGACGGAAATGCAAAATCCCTGTATCCCAACTTTTTGAAGTAAACCAATGATGCGATTATCGCAATGCACGCCAAGACCGATGGAAACAGGGCAAAGGAACCACTACAATACGTCACCGTAACGATACTTGCTGCAACCAGCAAAGAAGCACGTACCGCATCTAAAAGCTTGAACTGTCGAATCAATGCGCTCATCCTAACCATGTAACAAACGATTCGATTGTACGCGACCAAAGGAACCTTCATGGCCGAGCAAACGATTGCTATTATTATCCCCTGCTACAACGAAGCCGTCACCATTGGAAAAGTCATCGACGATTTTCATCGCGAGCTTCCTCAAGCGACGGTCTACGTATATGACAACAACTCGTCGGACGACACCTCAGACATCGCGGCAGAGCATGGCGCCACGGTGCGTTTTGAGCCGCGCCAGGGAAAAGGCAATGTCTGCCGTCAGATGTTCCGCGATATCGATGCCGATTGCTACCTCATGGTCGACGGCGACGACACCTACCCCGCCGAAGCGGCAAAAGCCCTCTGCGAGCCCATTCTTAATGGTACAGCCGATATGACCGTCGGCGATCGCCTGTCCAACGGCACCTACGCCGAGGAAAACAAGCGCGCCTTCCACGGCTTTGGCAACAATCTGGTTCGCGCCATGATCAAGTGGATCTACGGATACAGCTTCGATGACGTCATGACGGGCTATCGCGCCATGAGCCGCCCCTTTGTCAAAACGTTCCCCGTGCTTTCCGAGGGCTTTCAGATCGAAACCGAGCTCTCCATCCATGCCGTCGACCACCGCTGGCGCATCAAAGATGTGCCTATTGAGTACCGCGACCGCCCCGAGGGCTCCGAGTCCAAACTCAACACCGTCAGCGACGGCATCAAAGTTGTCGCCATGATCGGCACGCTATTCAAGGACTACCGACCACTCAAATTCTTCAGCCTGGTCGCGCTTCTGTTTGCGATTATCGGCCTCGCCCTGGGCATTCCCATCGTCGTCGAGTATTTCCAGACCGGGCTCGTCCCCCGCTTCCCCACCGCCATGCTCGCCGCATCATTTATGTTCCTTTGCGGTCTAAGCCTCGCAACAGGCCTTGTCCTCGATTCCGTTGCAAAAGTAGAGCGCAAGCAGTGGGAGCTCAACGTGTACAACACGTATGGTTGCAGTATTCCCTCCAGCGCCAATAAAAACGCGAGGTAAGTCGCATGCCGCTCATCTCTATCGTCGTGCCGTGCTACAACGAGCAGGAATCGCTTCCGATCTTTCTTAAAGAGCTCGACAACGTCGTTCACACTATGACACAGCAAGACCCCAAGATCTCCTTTGAAGCCGTCCTCATCGACGATGGCTCGGCGGACAAAACGCTCGCCGTCATGAAGGAGGAAGCCGCGGCAGCACATCCATACGCCATTCGCTGGTACTCCTTCTCACGCAACTTTGGCAAAGAGGCAGGACTGCTCGCCGGACTCCAGCATGCAAAGGGCGACTATGTCGCCACCATGGACGCCGATATGCAAGACCCACCTTCCCTATTGCCGCAAATGTACGAGATCTTGCAAACCGAAGACTACGACAACGTCGCGACGCGCAGAACCACCCGCGAAGGCGAACCTCCCATCAGATCATTCTTCGCCCGCATGTTCTACAAGATCATCAACCGCATTTCCAAGGCTGACATCGTCGATGGCGCACGCGACTTTAGACTCATGAAACGCCCCATGGTCGAAGCCATCATCTCCATGGGCGAATACAACCGATTCTCCAAGGGCATTTACGGCTGGGTCGGCTTCAAAACCAAATGGCTCCCCTACGTAAACGTCAACCGAATTGCCGGCGAGACGAAATGGAGCTTTTGGTCGCTGCTCCTCTATTCCATCGACGGCATTGTCGCGTTTTCCACGGCACCGCTCTCCCTCGCCGCCCTCACGGGTGTCGTTTTCTGTCTCATCGCCATTCTGGGGTTCGTTGTCATCCTCGTTAAGACGCTTGTCTGGGGCGACCCGGTTGGAGGCTGGCCCTCGCTCGCATGCCTCATTACGCTGTTTGGGGGCATGCAGCTTCTGTGCCTGGGAATCATCGGCGAATACCTGGCGAAGGCCTACTTGGAAACCAAGCGTCGCCCCATCTATATTATTCGAGAGTCAAATGAGGAATCTGATGGCCAAAGCCAATAAAAGCACGCTCAAGAATATAGCGTTCTACGCCGCATGCTTCGCGTTTTCCGTCGCGCTCTTTATTGCGCTTGCCGTAGCGGGGCACGTTTATCCCTTTGGCGACAACTCATTTCTTGCGAACGACCTCAAATACCAATACATCGATTTCTTCGCGTGGTTCCGACGCGTCCTTTTGGGCGAAGCGAATCTTCGATACTCCTTCTCCCAGGGTCTCGGCATGAACACATGGGGGCTCTATAGCTACTATCTCGCGAGTCCCTTTAACGTACTCTGCATACTGTTTCCCCAGGACAAGCTGACACTCTTTGTGTTTATCATCAGCGCGCTCAAACTCGGCTGCATCCTCATCAGCAGTGCCTGGTATGTACAAAAGCGCTTTGGTCTGTCTAAACCCGCCGCATTCCTCCTTTCCCTCTCGTTCACGTTTTGCAGTTGGACCGTCAGCAACCTGCGAAACCCACTCTGGATCGATTGCCTTATTCTGCTCCCCGTCTGCGCTTACGGATGCTATGAGCTCATCCGCAAGCAACGCATGACGCGTCTCGTCATCGCAACGGCACTCAACGTTATGTTCTGCTGGTACACGGCCTATATCAGCATCCTGTTCCTCTGCATCTT
>URCU01000098.1:0-7669 GCA_900546425.1 uncultured Collinsella sp.
TTACTACGCGTCTCGTGGGCTCGGAGATGTGTATAAGAGACAGTTCCAGTGGTGCCCGCAGCTCGACTACGACGACGTCAAGCGTCGCCAGAAGTTGCTTATCACGAGCGTTCGCAACCGTGCCGTCCGCGTGCATTACCACGATGCCGAGACCTCGCTCATCGAGGCCGCTCTGTCCCGCGCCGGTCGTGACATGACGCCCGTCATCATCGATGCTTGGCGCTCGGGCTCTCGCTTTGACGCCTGGGTAGAGCATTTCTCGCTCGATAACTGGAAGGAAGCTGCTGCCAAAAACGGCATCGACCTCAATGAGCTCGTGCACCTGCCTTACGAGTTGGATTGGCGCCTGCCGTGGGAGCACGTGAGCCCCGGCTGCACGCGCGGCTTCCTCGAGCGCGAGTACCGTCGCTCGCTCGAGGGCGTCACGACTCCCGACTGCACCCGTACGTCGTGCACCGGCTGCGGGATCTGCCCCACGCTCCACGCCAAGAATGTATTGATGGGTGATCGCGCATGAGTGAGCGCCTGACCGACAACCCCACGCTCTTTAGACTTCGTGTTCGCTATGGCAAGCGCGATCGCCTTAAGTACCTGGGCCATCTCGAAGTAATCCATACCATTGAGCGCATCGTGCGCCGTGCGGGACTTCCCTATGCCGTCACGCAGGGCTTCTCTCCACACATGCGCGTGGGCTTCTCTTCGGCGCTACCGGTGGGTACGTCGTCGACCTGCGAGTGGTATGACCTGTTTATGACCGAGTTCGTGGCGCTCGACGAGGCGTTTGGACGTCTGGCTGCGGCGTCTCCGGCCGATCTGGCGCCCATTGAGGCGGCGTACATCGACGTGCGCACGCCGGCGTTGACGGCGCAGCTCACGCGCCTGTCGTATCGCATCGACCTGCATCTGGACCCCGAGGCGCCCGTAAGCGCCGATGAGGTGCGTCGTGCGATTGACACGCTGCGCGCGGGTCACGGCATCGACTACGCGCGCGGAAAAAAGAGCAAGCGCTTGGATTTGGACCACACGCTCGTTGGCTATGAGCTCACGGCGGGGGAGCGCCCGGATCATTTGGTGCTCATGCTCGACACCCATGCCGACAACGAGGGCTCCATGCGTCCGGAAATTTTGCTTTCTGCTGCTGATGTTTTGTTGCAGGGCTTGACCCCGGGCGTGGATGCACCTATTGTTTCCACCGGTATGCAAGACCTCGTGACCATCTGCTCCTACGATGTCGAGCGTCAGAATCAAGCATGCGAGGACGACGAGGGCCGACTCGTCAGCCCCATACCTGTGCGAACTTGTGGATTTGCTCCACATACTCGTTGACGGGGGTATTTTCGCCTGCTACTATATTCGGCTGTTGCACTAACTGATGCATGAAGGGCAAGTAAACATGTACGCAATCGTTAACACGGGCGGCAAGCAGTACAAGGTCGCCACCGACGATGTCATCACCGTCGAGAAGATTGAGGGCAATGAGGGCGACAAGGTCACCCTGCCGGTTATCTTCCTCAACGATGGTAAGAAGATCGTCACCGATCCCGACAAGCTGGCCAAGGCCAAGGTTACCGCTCAGATCGTTGAGCAGTTCAAGGGCGAGAAGCAGCTGGTCTTCAAGTTCCACAAGCGCAAGCGCTATCGTCGTCTGAAGGGTCACCGTCAGCAGCTCACCAAGCTGAAGATCGTGAAGGTTCAGGCTACCTCCCGCGCCAAGAAGGCTGTCAAGGCAGAGGCTGAGGCTGTTGCCGAGGCTCCCGTCGCCGAGTAGATTACACTCGTAACGAAAGAGTAGGTATACACAATGGCACACAAAAAAGGACTCGGTTCCTCCCGTAATGGCCGTGACTCCCGCGGTCAGCGCCTTGGCACGAAGCGCTATGCCGGCCAGACGGTAACCACGGGCACGATTCTCGTCCGTCAGCACGGCACGCACATCCACCCGGGTGAGAACGTTGGCCGTGGTAAGGACGACACGCTGTTCGCGCTGGTCGACGGTACCGTTGAGTTCCACAAGGGTATCAAGCACAGGGTCAGCGTACGCCCGCTCGCGAACGCGTAATTCACCCTTCATAGAGCACATATGTGGGAGGCACTTGAGTTTTAGGATTCAAGGGTCTCCCTCTTTTTTGTAGGAGGCGATTCTGTTGTCACAGTTCACCGATATCAGCCGCATTAACGTGTGCGGCGGCGACGGCGGAGCCGGATGCATGTCGTTTAGGCGCGAGGCATTTGTTCCCAAGGGCGGCCCCGATGGCGGCGACGGCGGTCGTGGCGGCAATGTCGTCATCCAGGCCGATGCTCAGCTGTCTTCGCTGATCGATTACCGCTTTAAGCATCACTTCCGCGCCGAGCGCGGCACGCACGGACAGGGTGCCCGTCGTAACGGTAAGAGCGGCGAGGACCTGATTCTCAAGGTCCCTATGGGTACCGTGGTGCGCGAGCTCGACCCCGAGACGCAGACCCCGATGTTCGAGATTGCCGACCTGGTGCACGACGGCGAGCGCGTCGTCGTGGCGCCCGGCGGTGCCGGCGGTCTGGGCAACACGCACTTTGTGACGTCGGTGCGCCGCGCGCCCGCGTTCGCCCAGCTGGGCGAGCCGGCCGAGGAGCACTGGATTGAGCTCGAGATGAAGCTTATGGCTGATGCCGCGCTCGTGGGCTTTCCCTCGGTGGGTAAGTCATCGCTCATTGCGCGCATGAGTGCCGCCCGCCCCAAGATCGCCGACTACCCGTTTACCACGCTCGTGCCGAACCTCGGCATGGTGCGTGCCGGCGAATATTCTTACGTCGTTGCCGACGTCCCCGGTCTTATCGAAGGCGCGAGCGAGGGCCGTGGCCTGGGTCACCAGTTCCTGCGCCACATTGAGCGTACGGCTCTGATCATGCATGTCGTCGACATGACGGGTGGTTTTGAGGATCGCGATCCGGTCGAGGATTACCACATCATCAACCGCGAGCTCGAGCAGTATGGCGCCGAGCTCTCGGAGCGTCCGCAGATCGTCGTTGCCAACAAGTGCGACGCGCCGGGCACGGCCGACAAGATTGCCGACCTTAAGCGCGCAGCGCTCGACGATGGGCATATGTTCTTTGCTGTGTCTGCTGTGACGGGCGCCGGCCTCAACACTCTGATGCTTGCCGTGGGCGAGCAGGTGGCTAAGCTGCGCGCCGAGTTGGCTGTCTCGGATGAGCCGGTCGTTCTGCGCGACGATGAGTGGGAGCGCCGCCGCCTGCAGCGTGAGAAGCGTTTCCGCATTGTCCAGGAAGAGCCCGGTGCCTTCCGCGTGATCGGTCGTGCCATCGAGCGCATGGTCATCCAGACCGACTGGGAAAATGAGGAAGCCGTCATTTACCTGCAGCATAAGTTTGCGCGTATGGGTGTTGACGACGCGCTCGAGAAGGCCGGTTGCCGTGCGGGCGACGAGGTCCGCATTTGCCAGCGCGCCTTTGACTTTGAGGGCGCTGAGGACTTCTCGGAGTACGAGGAGCTCGAGGATGCTGACGAGGACGTTGCCGTTGAAGCCATTGACGTGGCCGATGCTGCGGATGAGGGCGTCGAGGTTGTCGATGCGGCGGATGCCGCGGGCGATGCCGAGACCTCGGAGGGCGAGTAAGCCATGTCGCTGCGCGGTGGAATCGGTCTGCCCGAGCTTCCTCTAGAGGACGGGCGGGAGTTTAGGCTCGGCATTATGGGCGGCACATTCGACCCGATTCATTACGGGCACTTGGTGACTGCCGAGCAGGCGCGCGAGTCGCTCGACTTGGACGCTGTGCTCTTTATGCCGGCGGGCTCTCCTGCCTTTAAGCTTGACAAGCCGGTGACGCCTGCCGAGGACCGTTATGCCATGACGGTCCTCGCCACCGCCGCGAACCCGGCCTTTTTGGCGAGCCGGTTCGAAATCGACCGTCCGGGCGTAACCTATACGGCCGATACGCTTCATGCCCTTCGCGACTTTTACCCGCCGCAGGTAAAGCTTTACTTTATTACGGGCGCCGACGCGATTATCGATATCGTGACCTGGCATGATGCCGAACGAATCGCTGAGCTTGCTACCTTTATTGCGGCGACGCGACCGGGCTTTGATATCGATACGGCGCGTGCCCGAATCAAAGAGTCGGGGCTGCCGTTCGACGTGCGCTATATTCAGATTCCGGCGCTGGCGATCAGCTCGACGAACATTCGTAAGCGAGTTGCTCGCGGTATGAGCGTGCGCTATCTTACGAGCGAGTCCGTGCTCGGCTACATTCGCAAACGCAGGCTATATGCCGATTTGGGCCAAGAAGATTTTGAGTGATGGGGGTCTACGTTGTCGGTAGAGGATCAGTTTGAGGGCGATGAGCGCGCGCTGCTCAAGCGCATTCAAGAGCTGCTCGATGTTCGCATGAAGGATAAGCGCAAGCGCTATGTGCATTCGCTGGGTGTTGCCGAGACCGCACTTCATCTGGCCGAGGTCTACGGCGTCGACCGCTTTGATGCCGCTGCCGCCGGTCTGATCCATGACTGGGACAAAGTGCTCTCCGACGACGAGCTGGTCACGCGCGCTCTGCATTACGGCATTAAGATTGCCGGCTCTCCGTCTGCCGCGACGCCGCTTTTGCATGGCCCGGTTGCCGCCTATGAGCTTCCGCAGCTTTTTCCCGAGCTGTCGCCGGCGGTCTTTCACGCTGTCGACCGTCACACCGTGGGCGCCTGCGACATGACGCCGCTCGATATGGTGGTCTTTGTGGCCGATGCCATCGAGCCCAACCGCCACGGCGACTATGCGCATGCGCTGCGTAAGATGGTGGGGGAGTCGACGCTCGATGAGTTGTTCTTCTCCTGTTTTGCGCAGGGTCTGGTCTATGTGATCCAGTCCGGGCGCTATCTTTATCCCACGGCTATTACGATTTACAACCATTACGCCCAGCTGCGCTAGCTCGGGCTGTCTAGAAAGAGGTATTCCATGGCCGACGAGACCATGACCGACGAGCAGATTCTTGAAGGTGTGGAGCACAAGAGCTTCGCCGCCACGTCCGACCGCACTGCCGCCTCGCTGTCCGCGAGCGGTGTCGCCGCCGAGGATGTCGCCCGCGCCGCCGCGCAGGCCGCCTACGACAAGAAGGGCGAGGACGTTCAGGTGCTCGACCTGACCGAGCTTTCCGACGTATGCGACTACTTTGTGCTTGCCACCGGTACCAACAACCGCCAGGTCGATTCTATCGTCGACGAGATCGAGGAGAAGGTCGCCGAGGCTTGCGGCGAGCACCCGTTCTCCATCGAGGGTCGCGAGCAGAAGACCTGGATGCTCATGGACTATGGTTCGGTTGTCGTCCACGTCTTCACTCCCGAGGCGCGCGACTTCTACCGTCTCGAAAAGCTCTGGGGTGACGCTCCCCAGCTCCCCCTCAACCTCCTCTAGTAGCTCATTTGAGACAGGGTTTAGCTACCCTCACGCATATCGCCGGGCAGTTGCGGTTTTCCGCACCTGCCCGGCTTTCTTTTTGCCCAAAGGCGGTTAATCGTTGAAGCGGGATTGGCGGCCGAAGGAAAGGGCGGTGTCGCCGAATTTGTCTCGGACGGTGTCGATGGCGACGGAGAGGTCGCGGCGGTCGCTGGATTGGGCTCCGCGGTCATCGATCTCGCAGAACAGGTCGGTCTGGATGCCGCCTTGGTGGTCGAAGTCGCTCATGCCGATGCCAGCTAAGCGAACATGCATGCCTTCCTGCCAGATGTTGTCGAGCAGTTCGAGTGCAACCGCCACGAAGATGTTCTCATCGTCGGTCGGATGAGGCAGCCGGCGCTGTGCCGTACGCCCGCTGCCATACGAATACTTAAGCTTGAGCGTTACCGTGGCACCCGTCAGCCCCTGACGGCGCAGACGGCGTCCCACTGACTCTCCCAACAGCGCAATCGCCGCCTCAATATCCCCGCGCTCAGTCAAATCTTTCGCAAAGGTGCGTTCATTGCTGACCGACTTGACCTCGCGCTCTTCATCGAGACTCGTGACTTCAGAGATTTCGAGTCCCAGCGCACGCTGGCGCATGCGTTCGCCGTTGACGCCAAAAATAGAGGACAAGGTGGATTCCGGTGCACGTGATAGCTCGCCGAGGGTGTAGATGCGCATGCGGCGCAGTCGCTCCTCGGCCGAGCGCCCGATGCCGCTCATGGCAGATACCGGCAGCGCGGCCAAAAAGCGCTGCTCGGTTCCGGGGCGCACGATGGTCAGCCCAAACGGCTTATCCCGCTCGCTTGCGATCTTTGCGACCGTCTTGTTGCAGCCCACGCCAATGGAGCAGGTCACTCCCAGCCCTGCCACGCGGTCGCTTATACGCCGCGCAACCAGCAGCGGGTCTTCGGGCGCAAAGCGACCCGGTGTGATATCGATAAAGGCTTCGTCGATGGATACGCGCTCAACGCGCGGGGTCTCGTCGGCGAGAATCGCCATGACCTGCGCGCTGACCTCACGATAGCGATCAAAATGCCCATGCGTCCAAATGGCTTGCGGGCACAAGCGCCGCGCCTCGGCCGAGGCCATGGCAGAGTGCACGCCAAAGCGACGTGCCTCATACGAACACGTGGACACGACGCCGCGCGAATCGGCGTCTCCGCCCACGATGAGCGGCTTTCCGCGCCATTCGGGATGATCGAGCATTTCCACGCTCGCAAAAAACGCATCAAGGTCCATCAGGCCCACCGCCGGACCCGTCCAGGGAGGCGGCGTGACGCCCATGGCATCCTCATAACCGTATGTATGTTCGCGTCTTTCCATGTCATGAGTATACCGCGCAGCTCATGTGGGGTGCGTGTATGTGCTTGCAAATCCCGAATTCTTGTCTAAGATATGGATTTGCCCTCGACTACACCGAAGAAGTTGGTCTCACGGACTTCACCTGCCCGCGTCGATGGCGTATTATGTTCAACTGTTTGTTTGTAGTTGCAGCCTAAAGCTGCTTGGTTGGAGGAGTTTCCTTTGGCAGTCAAGATTCGCCTTGCTCGTCACGGCGCTAAGAAGCGTCCGTACTACCGTGTCGTCGTCGCCGATTCCCGCGCCCCGCGTGACGGTCGTATCATCGAGGAGGTTGGACGCTACAACCCGATGACCGCCCCCAAGACCATCAACCTCGACCTCGAGAAGATCGCCGACTGGCAGTCCAAGGGCGCTCAGCTCACCGACGCCGTCGCCGCTCTGGTCAAGGCCGCCAACGAGGGCGAGAAGACCGAGACCGTCGTCAAGAAGTCCAAGAAGCAGCTCGCCAAAGAGGCCGAGGCCGCTAAGGCTGCCGCTGAGGCCGCTGAGGGCGCCGAGGAGTAAATCGTGCCTGAGGTTGACGCTGCACAGCTCGAGGGTGAGGCAATGCTCTCAGATCGCATCGCCGATCTCGTCGAATATCTCGTTGTTCAGATCGTCGACGACCCGGATTCCGTGAGCCTTGAGGTCATCGATGGTGACGACGCCTCTACGATTGAGGTTTCGGTTGCCGAGGATGACGTCGCTAAGGTCATCGGCCGTCGTGGCCGTACCATCAAGGCCATTCGCACGCTCGCCCGTGCACTGGCCGCTCGCCTCGACACTGCTGTCGAGGTAGAGGTTCTGGGCTAGGACCTTGAGGTCCCAGTACAAAAACATCGCCCGTGTGGTCAAGCCGCACGGAAGGAAGGGGGAGGTCCTCGCCTGTCTCTTATACACATCTG
>URCU01000099.1:0-7615 GCA_900546425.1 uncultured Collinsella sp.
CTACACTTATGCGATCGTCGGCAGCGTCAGATGTGTATAAGAGACAGTGGTAGTACCACCAGTAGCAGGGATAATTGTCATAGAAGCCGTCGGCCTCGCGCACCTCGGGCGGCACGGCCTCGGCAAGCTGACGCAGCACTTCTTTGGAAACACCCAGCGCCACGCCCATCACCAGCAGCTTGTTCCACAGCACCAGATCGCCGGGGACGGCTTCCTTTAGACGCGTGAAGTCCTCGAGCCAATGCTTAAGTGCCTTGCAGCGAGCCGCCACCTCGGCGCCCTCCGGCGTAAAGCGGCGGAACGTAAGGCCCACGCCGATACCCACCAGCACAATCGGCACCGAGATAACCGCGGCGGTAATGTTCGCCTGTGCGCCATCGGTAAAGAAGATGGATCCCACGGGAACAAAGGCAATCAGGATACCAAGAACCAGGCAAAACACCATTGCAACAATGCCGTCCGAGGCAACGTACTCGCTATCGGCCAGCTTGCCCTTAACGGTGTTCTGATAGTCCTCGAGCTTGTCGCCCACGGGTGTAGCGTGCTGCTTGACGTAGTGCTGCAGCTCGTCGAACGTACGCGAGCGATCGCCGTTCTCGTCAGGCTTAGCACCGGCAAAGAAGACTTTGAGCACCATGTGGTCAATGCCCTTGGCCGACTTCCAGCCCGCATCACTCACCGTCACGCGATACGTCTGCTCTTCTTTTTCACGCCCCAACAGACCCTTCTTGGCCTTGGTCACGGTCGCCTGCTCCAGCTTGATCACACGGTCGTCGGTGAGCTTCATGAGCGTGGCGATATATGCCTGATCGGGCACCTCGTTCCAGCTCATGAGGGCCGAAAGCACGGCGGGATGGTCGGCCGAAGGCACATCGCGGAAATATTCGTCCTGGAAAAACGGCTTGGGCTTGCGCTTGCGCAGCTTGAGCATAACGATTGTGCCGGTAAAGGCCACCGCCGCAACAACACTTAGCACGGCAAGTGTATTGGCAATCATGCGAGCGTGAGCGCGGCGGGCGTTAGCTTCGTCGGCCCATTCCTTCTCTTCGCTCAGGATCGTTGACATGCGCTCTTCGCCCGAAGCGGCAAGCTGCGGCACCCAGTCGCTAGGGAAGGCGATGCGCGCCTCGGCGAATTCGCCCTGATGCACGCAGGGAATGGTATAGGTGACCATGGGTTCGTCCGCATCGAGCGACACGTCGCCCGTCAGCGGACCGTGGCCCCATGCGCGGAAGTTATCGCCCTTGACGGCCGCCGTCCCGGCAGTGGCATTTGCGAAGCGCACTTCCATCTCGACGTCATCGGAATCCGCAGACCAGCCGTCGCCCACAAACTTCCAGTAGAGCTCGGCGGTATCGGCCCAGTTCATAACCGCACCGGTCATGGTATAGCTCACGTAATAGGTCGCGCTGTCGCCGCTCTCGTGAGGGCTGAACACCTTAATCCTTACGCCGTCACCGGTCTGCTCGACCGTATAGACGCCAGAGTCGCCCTTGTTCGCGCTATCGACTTTGTTAAACGCGGTGTCCTCTTCCTCGACACTCAGCACATCGACGCCCGCCGTGCCGCCCTGCTGGTTGGCGCCCGTATTGATCTCCCAAAACACGCCGTTGATGTCGTCGTCGAAATCAAACTGGCGTCCCTCGACAACGGTCAGCGATCCATCGGCCTCAACCGTGGCACTGATATAGGTCTGGGTCATGGAATAACCGTCGGCGTGTGCGGCGGCGGGCAGTAGCAGCAATGCAAGCGCGACGAGTGCGCAGACGGAAGCAAATCGCGCAAACAGGCGGCGCTGCCGACAGGTTTTGGCAACGGGGTCGTTCATGGGCACATCCTTTGTCTGTGATACCAGTAACGCCATTGTCCCACGTTTACGGGCGCACATGACGAACATCTAGGCGACCGGAGTATCAAACGGGACGAAAGTCACGCCCGCGGCCGGCACCTGGGGACGTTCCTTATCTGCCGGCAATCTGGGACACTCCTTGGCATGGCCTGCGCCAGCAATAGATACCACTTCACAGCTCTGTCACAGGTGTAGCGGCTTTGTGTGGGTGCGGCACGCGCTGATTGAGCCGCCAGCCGAGGGGCATAAAGCAGTTGAGCGAAAACGGTTTGCCCCTTTGCCGTTCGCTCGAGGATCATGTCCCCCTTTTCCGCGGAAACCCCGGCAGTTGCGAAGAGCTGCCGGGGTTTCTGTCGTTTGTGAGGCTAAGTCGGTACGCAGCGATCGAGACCTTGAGCCGCAAACCCACCGTGCGCAATGCGCACCGCCGCCAACTTGTGAGCGCGGCAACGCCTTCCCTGCCAAGCCCCGCGCTATACTCATCCGCATGGATATCAAAACACGCAACATAGCAACGCCCGCCGCGGACGCGCCAGCGACGCCACCCGCCTCCGCCCCCGCGCCCGTCGTGGGCCGTTTCGCCCCGTCGCCCTCGGGCCGCATGCACCTGGGCAACGTGTTCAGCTGCCTGTGCTCGTGGCTTTCGGCCCGCAGCCAGGGCGGCAGCATCGTGCTGCGCATCGAGGACCTGGACGATCGCTGCAAGCGCCCGGAACTTGCCGCTCAACTGATTGACGATCTGACCTGGCTGGGGCTCGAGTGGGACGAAGGCCCCTACTACCAGCACGATCGCCTGGATCTGTACGAGGACGCCCTGCGCCAGCTGCAAGACGCCGGCCTCACCTATCCCTGTTTTTGCACGCGTGCCGAACTCCACGCCGCGAGCGCGCCGCACGCCAGCGACGGCACGCCCATCTACCGCGGCGCCTGCAGAGGTCTTTCTGCTGAAGAAATCACCCGCCGCAGTGCTCTGCGTGCTCCGGCCACGCGCCTGCGCGTGCCCACCGTCGACGACCTCGCCAGCGACGTGATCGAATTCGTGGACCGCACGTACGGAGCCCAATGCGAAGCACTCGCCACCGAGTGCGGTGACTTTTTGGTGCGCCGCAGCGACGGCGTTTTTGCCTACCAGCTAGCCGTGGTGGTCGACGACGCTGCCATGGGCGTCACCGAGGTCGTGCGTGGATGCGATCTGCTGGGCTCCACGCCCCGCCAAATCTACCTGCAGCATCTGCTGGGACTTCCCACGCCACGCTACGCGCACATTCCACTGCTCATGTCGCCGGACGGGCGCCGCCTTTCCAAGCGCGACCGCGACCTGGACCTGGGCGAACTACGCGCCCGCTTTGGCACGCCCAAGGCGCTGCTAGGCTGGCTCGCCGGGCAAACAGGCATCGCGCCGGACGCCACACCGCGCTCTGCCGAGCAGCTGGTCGAGCACTTTAGCTGGGATGTTATCCGTACGCATCGGGAAAACATCACTGTAACGGTCGAGTAGCCAGCCACCCCGCCCCTACGCGACATCCCAGGGCTGGAGTTCGTCGCCCAGGCGGACAATACAGTCGTAGAGCACGGTGTGGCACTCGGCTGGGTTGGCGTCACGATGAAAATGCCCGTAGTACCAGCGTTTGTAGTCCAAGCGATCTTCCAGCTCATCGAAAAATGCCGTAAGTCGGTCAACGTCGGGGCAATTCCAGCCGGGCGCTGGATAAAGCGTGGGCGAAAGCATACGCGTAGAGCAGGTGTGGGTGACCACGTAGTCGACCTTCCAGCCCACGCTGTCGAGTTTTGTCCGTGCCTCCTCAAAGTTGCGCTCGTCCGGCAGCTCCTGCGGCCACCAGCTGGAATACGGAATGCGGTATTCCTTATCCACGCTCGTGGCGCCGCCCATGGTAAAGATCGTTGAGCCGTCGAGCTCAAAAACCTCGCCGCGCGTCAGGCGTCGGATGGGCGAGGTGTCCGACAGGCGCTGCGTCAGGCCGCCGTGCCACAGTTCCATGGGACGCTCCGCCCAGCGATCGAAACGTTCGTGGTTGCCGTCGGCGAACAGCACGGTATAGGGGCGCGACTCCAGCCAGGCGATGTCGGCACATTCCTCGGCAGAGAAATCCCACGGAAAGCCAAAGTCGCCCGCGATGATGAGATAGTCGTCACTCGTCAGACCATCCCCAAGATCCCAGTCGCGAAGCTTTTGCATGTCGACGCCGCCGTGAATATCGCCCGTCACATAGACCGTCATCGGATCACCACTTCCCTGTAAGTCGCTAGCCCACATTCTGCACGATCACTAAGCCAACCGTTCCAGCCCTTCCATCCTTTGGGACCTACCCCTCGCTCTTCCATCCAAACGGGTCAAACACCCAAAAGATCAGATCGAGCACGCCGCCGGTCATCATGGCGCCGGCAAGAGCCATGCAAACATGCAGAGAACTGGCACTTCGGAGCACATCAAACGGCCCCAGAACAGCCAACAGCGCGACCGCTGCGCCGGCTACGCACAGCGCGAGGCACGGCCCCGCGTCCTTAACGCACTTCTTTGCGAGATGCTTTGCGTTGTCACTCATCGGTATCGAACTCCTTAGAGGGTCGTTGTTCAGACGCATGCCGCCGCGGCAGAGCGGGGCGGCAGGGTAAGTGTCACATGCTGTGCGGACATCAATGGAGAAACCACCTGCTCGACCAACCCTTGACGCCGTTTTGCACCGGCATCCCATCCCCCGCTATCGAGGTCTAATACTTTTCCCACCGCTACCCAAAAACTCATCCAACATTAATCTTGGCTCAAGAATCGCTTAATCTATAACCTGCACTATAGAGTTCGACCAAGGGCGGGGCGGCGCCACGCAGGCCGCCGAACGCAACGCTCGCGCCCGGGCAGATCGCCCGGCGTCGCGCCCATCGAACGAAAGGACAGGTCATGGACGACCTCGAAAAAGTTGAAACCATCCGCACCAAGTGCAACGTGAGCTACACCGATGCCAAGGCCGCGCTCGACGCTGCCGACGGCAACGTTTTGGATGCCATCATTTGGCTCGAGTCGCAGGGCAAGACGCAGACCACATCGGCGCATGCCGCCACCGAGTCCGAGCCAGTCGATGAGCCCTCAGCCGAGATGATCGCCGCGCAGGCCGCCTACGAAAAGTCGAGCGAAAAGACCGACTTCTCCAAGAAGATGGACGGCGTGTGGGAGTACCTCAAAAAGCTCTTCCGCCTGAGCCTGGACACCAAGTTTATCGCCACGCGCCGCGATGCGATCATCCTCAACATCCCCATTCTGATTCCCATCGTCGCGCTGTTTGCCTGGGGCGCCACGATATGGCTGATGCTAATTGGCCTGTTCTTTGGCATGCGCTACCGCATCGACAGCGACGGCGACGTGCCCGGTAGCATCAACAACCTGATGAATCACGCCGCCGATGCCGCGGACGACATCAAGCAAAATCTGAACGACGACAAGTAATCGCAGACGGGGACACGCATGGCACGGATCCTGATCGTAGAGGACGAGGAGAAAATCGCCCGCTTTGTGACGCTCGAGCTGGAGCACGAGGGCTACCAGGTGGAACACGCCGCCGATGGCCGCACCGCCGTGGACCTGGCGCTGAAGCACAACTACGATCTGATTCTGCTCGATGTACTGCTGCCGCAACTCAACGGCATGGAGGTGCTGCGGCGCGTGCGCAAGCACAAGGATGTGCCGGTGATCATGGTCACCGCGCGCGATGCCGTGATGGACAAGGTGGCCGGGCTCGACGCCGGCGCCGACGATTACTTGACCAAGCCATTTGCGATTGAGGAGCTGTTCGCACGGATCCGCGTGGCGCTGAAGCGCTCGGAGGCCGTGCGGGCGGCTTCGGGCGTTGGCGGCGCCGGTACTGGGGCGGGCGGCGCGGACGTCGGCGCCGCTGCGATGCCCCCAGTCGGCGACTCGGCCCAGGTTTCCGCCTCGCTCTCTCCCGCCACGCTCACTGTGGGCTCAGTCGCGCTCGATCCCGACCGCCGCGAAGTCACGGTCGGCGGCTCGCCCATCGCGCTCACGGCTCGCGAGTTCGACGTCCTCGCCCTGCTTATGACGCATGCCGGCACCGTGCTCACGCGCGAGCGCATCGCGCACGAGGCGCTGGGCTACAACTACGTGGGCGATACCAACAACGTCGATGTGCATATCGCGCACCTACGCGCCAAGATCGAGGACGCCGGCGGCGCCCGCATCATCCAGACCGTGCGCGGGGTGGGCTATGTCTGCCGCGCGTAACGCCGAGGCCAAGCGCGTCACCTCCATCGCCCGCGCCATCAACTGGAGCTACATGTGGCGCCGCCTGATGGGCTACGTCTGGCTCGATCTGCTGCTGATGGTGATTGCAGCGGCGATCCTCGTCTATGGATACAACCAGACGCTGCCCGACAGCGCGTTTACCGCAGGCTGGATCCCCGGCGCCAGCGTTCACGACATGTCGCTGACGCCTGCGCGCGGCTGGGACCTGACAACGCTCACCTATACCGTCGAGCTTGCGCGCACCACCAAGACCTTCCCCCTCGCGCAGGACCTCGTCACGCTATGGCCTCTCTACCTTGTCGTTGTGGGTTGGCAGGTCATCAGCGTGCTCAACATGCTCGGCGGCGCCCGCCGTGTGCGCCGCACCATGGCACCGCTCAACGATCTGGCCCTGCGCGTGGACGAACTCGGCCGCATGCAGCTCTCCGGCGGCAAGATGGAAACACTGGAGCAGGCCATCGAGCGCGCAAGCGTCGACTCGCCGAGCGTCACCACCGGCGACGCCGACCTGGCGAGCATCGAGGTCGCGCTCAACCGCCTGCTGCGCCAGATGCAAGAGGCCAAACTGCAGCAGATGCGCTTTGTCAACGACGCGAGTCACGAGCTGCGCACGCCCATCGCGGTGATTCAGGGCTACGTGAACATGCTCGACCGCTGGGGCAAAGACGACCCGGACGTGCTGGCGGAGTCTATCGCATCCCTCAAGGCCGAAAGCGAGCACATGCAAGAGCTCGTGGAGCAGCTGCTGTTTTTGGCGCGCGGCGATGCCGGGCGTACGGTCCTGCGGCGCGCGAATACCAACCTGGCCGCACTGGTCGGCGAGGTATGCGAGGAATCGCAGATGATCGATACCGAGCACACGTATCGGCTGGCCTTTGACGCTGCGCTTGTCAGCGATCCGCGCTGCGACGCGCCCGTTGACGTGGCGCTCGTGAAGCAAGCTCTGCGCGTGATCGTACAAAACGCCGCCAAGTACTCAGATGCGGGAACGACCGTCTCATTTGGCATAACGCCCGATGCGGGCATGGGCACGATCGACATGAGCATTGAGGACGAGGGCATCGGCATGGACCAGGAATCCGCAGCTCACGCGTTTGAGCGGTTCTACCGCGCCGACAACGCACGCGATGCCGGCGCGCAGGGCTCGGGTCTGGGGCTTGCCATTGCCAAGTGGATCGTCGATAGCCATGGTGGTGTCATTGGCGTGACCTCAGTCGAGGGTGTCGGCAGCCGCTTTACGATTCGCCTGCCGCGCTAGGAAGCCCCTCGGCATAAATAAAGGGATAGGGCCACGCGGCCCTATCCCTTTTTGCTAGCTATGACAGCTTATGCACTACTCGCGGCACAGATGCACGGCGAAGCCGGCGAACTCGCGCTTAAAGTACACGAGTTTGGTGCCACCGTCGGGTAGAAGCGCGCGCGACTCCTCGTTGACCTCGAGCCCACGAGACGCGTAGTAATCTCGTATGCCGTCTTCTGCTTGAAAAAAA
>URCU01000100.1:0-7595 GCA_900546425.1 uncultured Collinsella sp.
ATTACTACGCGTCTCGTGGGCTCGGAGATGTGTATAAGAGACAGGCGTGGATGTGCGCGACTACGACTTGGATGCTCTGCGCCATCAAGTGGCCATGGTATTGCAGAAAAACGTGCTGTTTAGCGGCACCATTGCCGAGAATCTGCGCTGGGGCGACCCGAACGCCACCGACGAGGAAGTCCGCGAGGCGGCACATCTGGCCTGTGCCGATGAGTTTGTCGATGGCTTCCCCAAGGGCTATGACACTTGGATCGAACAGGGCGGCTCCAATGTTTCCGGCGGTCAGAAGCAGCGCCTGTGCATCGCGCGTGCCCTGCTGCGTCGTCCCAAGATCTTGATCCTGGACGACTCCACCAGCGCCGTCGACACCAAAACCGACGCCAAGATTCGCGCAGGACTGGCAAGCTATCTGCCCAACACGACCAAGCTCATCATCGCCCAGCGCATCAGCTCCGTGCAGGACGCAGACCGCATCATCGTCATGGAGGGCGGCCGCATCGCGCAGATCGGTAACCACGACGAGCTGCTTAAGACGAGCGAGATCTACCGCGAGACCTTCACCTCGCAAAACAAGATGTCTGCCGAGGGCGAAGGGGCCGTCGAGGCCGACACCGAGGCATCCGCAACGCAAGCTCAGACCCAGGAAGGAGGCGAGGCGCATGAGTAAGGCAACGACCGCCGAGCGCGCGCTCAACCGCAAGGGTGGCACCATGTCGCGCCTCATCAAGACGCTCTTTGGCTTCTACCCCGTGCTTTTGCCCCTCGTCGTCGTCGGCGTGGTACTCTGCGCCATCATCAACTCCATCGGCGCGACCTTCCTTCAGAGCGCCCTGCAGATTATTAGCGAATCGTGGCAGTCGGGCGATTGGGAAGCCGCACAGCCCAAGATCGCACAGCTCGTGACCACCCTCGCCTGCATCTACGGCGTCGGCATCCTGTCCTCGCTGTTCTGGAACCGCGCCATGGCCATCGTCACGCAGGGCTCGCTCGAGAAGCTGCGCGAGAAGATGTTCAACCGCATGCAGGACCTGCCGATTCGCTACTTCGACACGCACCAGCGCGGCGACATCATGAGCCACTACACCAACGACATCGACACGCTGCGCCAGATGATCAGCCAGTCGCTGCCCAACCTGCTCATGACGACCATCGTCATCGTCACGGTGTTCTTTATCATGCTGTACTACAGCGTTTGGATGTGCCTGGTCATTGTGGCAGGCGTCGCCTTTATGACCTTTATGACCAAGCTGCTCGGCTCCAACTCCGCGCGTTTCTTTATTGCGCAGCAGACCGAGCTCGGCGTGGTCGAGGGCCATATCGAGGAAGTCATGAACGGTCAGAAAGTCGTCAAGGCATTCTGCCACGAGTCTGCCGCCGAGGCCGATTTTGACGAGCGCAACGAAAAGCTCTTCGAGGTCTCGCAGAAGGCCAACATGTACGCCAACATCCTCATGCCCATCCTTATGAACCTGGGCAACCTGCTCTACGTGCTGGTCGCACTGGCCGGCGGCATTTTCCTGGCGCTGGGCGTGCCCAACCTGAGCATCTCGGGCATGGCGCTGTCCATCGCCGTCGTGGTGCCGTTCCTCAACATGACCAAGCAGTTCTGCGGACAGATCGGCCAGATCTCGCAGCAGATCAACGCCGTGGTCATGGGCCTCGCCGGCGCCGACCGCATCTTTGAGCTCATCGACGAGAAGCCCGAGGCCGACGAAGGCTACGTGACGCTCGTCAACGCGCAGGTGAACCCTGAGACCTGGGAGTTCGAGGAGGCCGACCACCACACCGGCATGTGGGCATGGAAACATCCGCACCGCGCAACCGGCGAGATCGAGTATGTACCGCTGCGCGGCGACCTGGTCATGGACAACGTCGACTTTGGCTACACGCCCGACCACGAGGTGCTGCACGGCGTGTCTGTGTACGCCAAGCCGGGTCAGAAGGTCGCGTTTGTCGGCGCCACCGGTGCCGGTAAGACGACCATCACCAACCTCATCAACCGCTTCTATGACATCGCCGACGGCAAGATCCGCTACGACGGCATCAACGTCAACAAGATCCGCAAGGCCGATCTGCGCCGCTCGCTGGGCGTCGTGCTGCAGGACGTGAACCTGTTCACCGGCACCGTGATGGATAACATCCGCTACGGCAACCTGGACGCCACCGACGAGGAGTGCATCGCAGCGGCCAAGCTCGCGGGCGCGGACGACTTTATCACCCGCCTGCCCGACGGCTACGACACCATGCTCACCGGCAACGGCGCGCAGCTGTCGCAGGGCCAGCGCCAGCTGATTTCGATCGCACGTGCCGCCGTCGCCGATCCGCCGGCGATGATCTTGGACGAGGCCACGAGCTCCATCGACACCCGCACCGAGGCCATCGTGCAGGCGGGCATGGATAAGCTCATGGAGGGCCGTACGACGTTTGTCATCGCGCACCGCCTGTCCACCGTGCGCAACTCCGACGCGATCATCTGCCTGGACCACGGCCGCATCATTGAGCGCGGCAACCACGATGAGCTGATCGCCAAGCGCGGGTATTACTACCAGCTCTATACCGGAGCGTTTGAGCTGGAGTAGTTCGGCTCGCCGAGATGGCCGATTTGCCGCTCATTCATCGGGCATGACCCTAAGGTCAATGCCCTCCTCTTTCGGGGCAAATCGACTCATCTCAACGACCCAAACACAATGCACCGCAACGAATAAAGCCTCCGCAGCCACACGAGCTGCGGAGGCTTTTCTATACCCTCTATTACAGGCTTACCGTTCCTCGCGTTGCGGCCCGGCTGCCTCGGTTGCCTTTACGCGGTTCTTATCGACGTACATGTTCTTGTCGGCCTGGGAAAAGAGCTCGCGCATCGTAGGCGATTCATCAAAATCACTGGAAAGTGCGTAGCCCACCGCATAGCTAATAGGCATGTCGGGGTGAGCCTCGGAATACTCGTTCACGTTCGCACGAACCCGAGCGAGACAGGACTCCACGGCAGCTCGATCGGCATCCCACAGCACCGCGATAAACTCATCGCCGCCGTCGCGACCCACGAAGCAGGTCTCGGACGACACACGCCCCAGCTGCCGGGCAAAAGAGCGGATGTATTCGTCGCCCTTCTCGTGACCAAAGCTGTTATTGACCGCATGCAGATTGTTAAGGTCGAAAACGCACACCGCAACGGCCGCCTCCGCGGAGACAGACTGCTCCTGCCCCAAGATCTCCTCGCACTTGTTCTTGTTGGGCAGTCCCGTGGCTCCGTCGAGATAGACTTTGCTCTGCAGTTCGCGATTGAGCGCGGCAGTTCGCACCGCGCGAACAAGTTCGACCGCAAAGGCCGCCACCAATCCCATGATGTCGATGATCACCAAGCCCTCGAGATAGTTGAGCGCCGATGCCTTCTCCTGAGAGTAGTCCTCTGCGAGTCGCGTAGCATCGTCGCATATGCCAAAGAACTCCTCGCTCATGGCGATGATGTCAGTGTTCCCGTAGCCGACTTCGCGCACGCGGATGATCTCGGCGCAAAGCTCATCAAAATAATTTGCAAGCTCGGTCATCTTTGCCTGATACTCATCGTCGTCGAGGCGGACGAGGTTGAGGTCGTCACTTCCGTAACGCAAACCGTTGATGTATGAATCCACGGCTTTGAGCAGGTCATCTTGAGGCTGGCCCGCGTCCTCGAGCTTAACGATTCGCTGCGTGGTACCGCGCACCAGACCGGCGTAGTTGACCACGCGCGCCGTGCCCTGGATATCGGAGACGAGCAGCATAACATTGATGAAGAAGAAAATGAGAACTGCCGTGAGCACCATCATGAGCAGGCGCACCGCCTGACTGGCCTTCTTGGCGACAGAAGTATTCACAAGTTCACTCCCCCAAATGGCAAAAGAGTAGGTGGCGCATAGCGTCTCGTAAATCACGTGGGGTCAACTCTACCAGATGATTTTTCTAGGACGGAAATTAAAGAATCATCGACACGATAGCTATTTGAGAAGTTGGGCCATGGCGTTGACGAATTTTTGGACTTGGAGGGTGGGCTCGAGCGGGTAGTGCAGAAAGACGGGCACCTCGCGGCCGCACAGGAACGGCACGCCTACAAAGGCCGGGTGCACCCCCGACCACGCTCCGCAGGTGAGCACCGCGTCGCCCTTTTCCTCCGCCTCGTTAAAGAGCGCAAAATCAAAGCTGTCCACGTCGATCACGTCCACGCCGCCGTCTGCCAAAAGGTCGATA
This sequence comes from uncultured Collinsella sp., assembly GCA_900546425.1. GTDB lineage: Bacteria > Actinomycetota > Coriobacteriia > Coriobacteriales > Coriobacteriaceae > Collinsella. The sequence continues at coordinate 4,222 of URCU01000100.1, forward strand.
CGCAGGCTGTCCATAGCGTCGTTGCCGTGGCGGAGCACGCGCAGACGCATACCCTCCAAGTCGGCGACCGTAATGCGATTCTTGCGCGCCAGCGGGCTCGTGCGCGGCAGGTCGATATAAAACGGCACGTTGACAATGCGGAGCTTTTGGCAGGCGTCGCCCCAGCGCGGGGTCGAAAAACTCGACTGCACCACATCCACTTCGCGACCAAGGCTGCGCATGACGGATTCGCGCTCGTCATAGAGATCGCTTACCGGCACGATCTCAAATCGCAGCGACGGTTCCAGATCGTGGATGCCCGACCACATCGACAGCGTCTGGCGCCCCGGGCACATCATCGACACGCCTAGGCGCACGGCACCACCATCGCCCGCCGCGCGTCGGGCACGGCGCAGCGCGTCCTCGGACTGCCGCATGATCGAGCGCGCGTCATCCACCAGCAAAGCGCCCGCCGGCGTCACCTTGACGCCCGAGTGCGAGCGTTTGAACAGCGTGATGCCGAACTCGGCCTCGAAACCCGACACCTGCTTGACGAGCGCCGGGGTCGAAACGCGCAATTCTGCCGCCGCCCGAGAGAAGCTTCCCAGCTCCGCGGCGGCCGATATGGCCTCGAGTCGTCGATCGTACACGTCAATCTCCTGTTTCCAGACGTATGGCAACGAACTGCCAAAGGGGATCGTTTTGGCAGGTCACACACTCAATTAAGGACACATCGTCTTGCGAGCTATAAACCATTAGTTAACGCCATTCTAACAAATATGCAATTCACCTGCGCAAATGCAAAGCATACGATAACCTGCGAAAACCGCGTGGGTCGATTAATGGGAACGATCCACAGGGAGGCACAAGAAGGGAAGTTCCTATGAGCAACTGGCTTAAGCTCGAGGGCGATGTCTGCGCCGTGACCGGCGCACTCGGCGGTATGGGCGCCGAGATCTGCCGCGAGTTCGCCCGCAACGGCGCCAACGTCGTCCTGCTCGATCTGGACGAGGAAAAGGTCAAGGCCGCAGCCGCCGACCTCTCCGCCGAGTTTGGCATCCACGCCGAGGGCTACAAGATGAACGCCACCGACGAGGCCGAGGTTCAGGCCGCCGTCGACGCCACCATCACCGACTTCGGCCGCGTCGACGTCCTCGTCAACACCGCCGGTATCCTGCGTTTCGCAGCCATGGAAGACCTGCCGCTGAGCGACTGGGAGCAGGTGCTCAACGTCAACCTCACCGGTTACTTCATCACCTCGCAGCGCTTTGGTCGCGAGATGATTAAGGCCGGCCAGGGCCGCCTGGTGCACATCTCGACCGTCGCCAGCCACTCCCCCGAGACGTTCTCGGGCGTGTACAGCTCCACCAAGGCCGGCGTCAACATGATGTCCAAGATGCTCGCCGCCGAGTGGGGCCCCTACGGCGTCCGCTCCAACTGCGTCGAGCCTTGCTTCGTTAAGACCCCGATGTCGGCCAACTTCTACGCCGACCCCGAGGTCGAAAAGAGCCGCAGCCGCCTGATCGCCACGCGCCGCATCGGCGAGGTCAGCGATATCGCCAACGCCGTCATGTTCCTGGCGTCCAAGCGCTCGGACTTTACCACCGGCGACGCCATCAAGGTCGATGGCGGCTTCTCCAACATGATGGGCGACCTCACCGCTAAGCCCGGCGGCCGTCGCGCCTATGCCGACAACTACCTTAAGAACAAGGGTGTCGAGCTTTGGTCCGATGAGTCCGGCGTCGCCAAGCCGACTGACCAGTAAACAAGCCCGACAGGGAGGCTCCGCGGACACGCCCGCTCCTCCCCCGTATCGATTAGAAAGAGTCCAATGGCTTCCACCAACTCCAACAAGGGTCGCGCCGTCGTGCTTTCCGCCGCGTGCGTCACTATGTTCTTCATCAGCTCCATCGCGCTGTATTCTGTCGTGAGCAAGAACCTGCTCGCCGTCTACCCCGAGTGGTCGAGTGCCCTTACCTGGGCTTTCCCGGTCTTTCAGACCATCATGGCCGTGACGGGCATCTTCGCCGGCCGTATCTCCGATAAGATCGGCCCGCGTAACGTCGTGATCGCCGCCGCCGTGTGCTACGGCCTGGGCTGGTTCATGTCCGGCACCGTCACCGAGCCGTGGCAGTTCTACCTGTGGTTCTCGCTCGTCGCCGCCATCGGCAACGGCCTGGGCTACAACCCGGCGCTCACCACCGGCCAAAAGTGGTTCATCGACAAGAAGGGTCTCGCCTCCGGCATTACGCTCGCCGCTTCGACCGCCGGCCCCGCCGTGCTGTCCCCGGTGCTCGCCTCGCTGCTCATCCCGAGCCTGGGCATCTTTGGCGCCCTTAAGGCGCTCGGCGTCATCTTCTTTGTGACGATCGCCGCCTCCGCCCTGTTCCTGAAGGCCCCCGAGGCCGGTTGGCTGCCCGAGGGCTTCGAGGCCCCCAAGGGCGGCGCGCACGCCGGCACCTTCGGTGACCTCACCCCGGGCGAGATGGTCAAGACCCCGCGCTTCTGGGTCCTCATCGTCACCTTCGCCTTTGCCGCCACCGCGGGCACCCTGCTCGTGGGCAAGGTTGCCTCCATCGCCGCCGTCCAGCTCTTCGCCGACCCCACGAGCGCCGCGGCCGTCGCCCTCGGCGGCGTGGTGGTCTCCGTCAACACCTGCGCCAACCTGGTTGGCCGTCTGTCCTTTGGCCAGATCATCGACAAGCTCGGCGCCTACAAGTCGCTGCTCATCAGCCTTGTCGTCACCATCGTCGCCCTCGTCATCATGTCGATGAGCTTTACACAGGCCATGTTCTTTGTGGCGCTCGCCTTGCTCGGCTTTAGCTTTGGCGCCCTGCTCGTCATCTACCCGCCGCTCACCGGTGGCGCCTTTGGTACCAGCAACATCGGCGTCAACTACGGCATCATGTTTTTGGGCTATGCCGCTTCCACCTGGATCAGCCAGCCCATCACTGCCGTGCTGTATCACGCCGAGGCCGGCAGCGCCGCCTACCAGCAGTCCTTCTACGGCGCCATTGTGATCGCCGCCATCGCCGTCGTGCTCACCGTCTACATGATGGTCTCCGACAGCAAGAAGAAGTCCGCCTAGTAATTGCCAATGTGACAAAGGGACTGCCCCTTTGTCACATTCCACCGCCACCAGTATTAAGGAGTCGAAATGTCTGAGCTCAACCCCGTCCGCATTGCCGTTATCGGCGCCGGCGCCATGGGCCGCAACCACATCCGCTTTGTCACCGAGGAGCCCGAGACCGAGCTCGTCGCCATCGCCGACGCCTTTGAGGGCGCCCGCGCCACGGCCGAGGCCGCCGGCGTGCCGTTTTATACCGATCCCGCCCAGATGATGGACGAGGTCAAGCCCGAGGCCGTCATCATCGCCACGCCCAACGACCTACACC
>URCU01000101.1:0-7548 GCA_900546425.1 uncultured Collinsella sp.
GACGCCGCCCTCTCAAGGCGGAGATCACCAGTTCGAATCTGGTACGGGCTACCACGCATCTGATACCCGGACTTCCCATGGAAGGCCGGGTTTTTTATTATCAAACAACCGTCTGCAATTCCCGTTTGAACCAGAGCTTTTCGTTCTGCCTATGGCCCTTACGGGTACAATATCCAAGATATTTTGACTGTTAGAAGGAGTCTCATGACGGAGTCCTCTCAGCATACGTCTAAGCCCCAGGTCGAGGTTGAGGCCTCGGGCGGAGATGACAATAAGAGCGCACGCCGTGGCGCCATCTTTATCGGCGTCGTGCTGGTGGGTTATATCGTCTATCTGGTGGTTACCGGGCAGATGGGGCAGTTCTGGGCCGCTATGTCGAGCGTCCAGGCGCCATGGCTCGTTGTCGCGTGTCTTTGCATGTTCATGTATCTGTTCTTTGGCATTGTGGCCTATGCGATCGCCGTCTGGCTCGACCCATATTCGCCCGTCGGTATTCGCGACCTCATTTCGGTCGAGGCGAGTGGCATCTTCTTTGGCAACTTGACGCCTATGATGATGGGCTCGACTCCCGCCCAGATCTACCGCCTGACCAAAGCGGGCCAAAATGTCGGCGAGGCCGGAGCCACGCAGTTCACGCGCTTTATCGTGTACCAGTTTGGCCTCGTTGCCTGGGGCGCTATCCTCCTGCTTGCTCGCATGCCGTTTTTTGCCGAGCGCTATGGCGACATGACGCTGCTGTGCGTCTTTAGCTTTGGTGGGCACTGCTGCATCTTGCTTGGCATCTTCGCCGTCGCGCTCATGCCTAAGACCGTCACGCGCGTCGCCCATTGCATCATTAATTGGCTCGAGCGCATAGGCGTCTCGTCCACTAAGATCGAGGGATGGCGCACGTTTGTCGATGGCGAGATCTACTCGTTCTCCGAGAAGTTCAAGCTTTCGGCTGGCCACTTTTCGTCCATGCTGCTCACGGTGGTCATCACCATGCTACAGCTCGCGTTTTTCTACCTCGTGCCGTATTTCCTGATGCTTGCCTTTGGCCACCACGAGGTCGACTTTTTCTCGGTCATGGCCGCGAGCGCCTTTGTCCAGCTGTTGAGCTCTGCGGTCCCCCTGCCCGGTGGAACTGGTGGCGCTGAGGGCGGCTTTGCATTGTTCTTGGGTCATTTCTTTGGGTCGGCTTCGACCGCCGGCTATCTGCTGTGGCGCCTCATTACGTTTATTGCGCCGACTATTTTGGCCGCGCCCCTGCTGGGCCTCAAGAGTGCTCACAACGAGAGTATCCATGCGCGCTGGGATCGCGTGATGCGCAAGCTCGGGCGAACGCCTCAGACGTCCTCTAAGCCTGCAAAGCCCCATCCTGTGCATGCGGTTACCGTGGATCCCAATCAGCATGCTCAGAAGGCTTCTGGAGCCGCCAAACCGGCGCATAAGGCCTATGTGCGCCAGACGGGCGACGGCATCCGTGTGTCCCCGGCTGCTTTGAACAAAAAGAAACACCCTAAGGCGTAATAGTTGGTCGTGCGTTCTTCATGTTGCCGGCCAATTTTGTGCCGGATGGGGGATAATCCTCTTACGTAGATTAACTCTCATCTGTTGATGAATGCTTGCATTCTGAAGGGACACGTCCATGGCCACCAGCAAACCGCGCCTCGACCGCCGCATCGTTCGCAGCCGCAATGCCATCCTTTCTGCGTTTGAGCGCCTCTTGATGGATAAGCCGCTTGCCGACATTACGGTGAGTGCTATCGCGCGTGAGGCAAATGTCGACCGCAAGACTTTTTACGTGCACTTCGGTACGGTTGACGGCCTGCTCGACGCCATCGCCGTTGACGTGGTGGAGATGATTGCCGACTCGGTCGAGAAAACCCTAGCTTCCATGGACGGCGACACGAACGAGCGTGCCCTCGGAGCGGCGGCAACGTTTTTTAAGACCATCAACGAGGCGCTTTGCAATAACCTCGTGCTCAATCGCCAGCTGATTGAGAACATCCCGCTCGACGATTTTATGACGCGTTTGCGCGTGCCGCTCGAGCACGAGATTGCCGAGCGTGACTTGCTGCCCCACGGCCTCAAGGACGAGATGTTTGACTATTATCTGGCGTTTTTGCTTTCGGGCATTATCGGCATTTACCGCACGTGGGCGCTCTCCGATGGCTCGGTGCCCATCGAGCGCATCGCGGCGGTCGCCAACGACCTGACTCTCAACGGCCTGTCAAGTCTTGAGTCTCGCTTGGAATAGACCTTCTGTTGGCAGCTGACTTTCTGTTGGCAACTGCTTCCATCAGACCCTTAATGAGTTGCGGTAAAATAGTGTCTGTTTTTGCTGGTAGAAGGCATAATCAGACCCTATTTCACCGCAACTTAGGGGTTATATGTCATATATGGTGCGGGCTCCCCAAAATACTTTGGGGAGCCCGCGCGTTTGTATTCTATCGATGATGGGGTACTAGCAGTTTGATTTAAGCTTGCGGCCCTGCTTTTCAAACTTGTGCATATCGCTATCGGCCATGCCCTGTGTCATATCGTCATGGCGCTTGGTGTAGAGCGGATCTTTGGGGTCGTTCCAAATGCGCTCTGCCACTGTTGACCAAGCTTTGGCGGCGGCACGGGTCTTCTCGCGCAGTTGTTCGGGAGACTCCTTCTCTACCAGGTCGGTGCTCATGGCGCCTGCCTCGGCGACCATTTTGGGCAGTACATCGGGGTTCTCGAGCATGGGGCAAGGTTTGAGGTAGTTGTCGTTAAAAGGCTGGCCTTCGTAATACTTCATAAAGAGGGGGGAGCGAAGTGCGTCGAGCAGGCTTACGTCGTGGATATTGGCATTGGAGTAGTGAATGAAAACGCACGGCTCCACGTCTCCCGCCGCGTTGATATGTAGGTAGCGTCGCCCGCCGGCGATACAGCCGCCCACGAACTCACCGTCATTTTGGAAATCGAGGGTAAAGAGAGGCTTTTTCTCTCGCATCTCGCGAACAAAATGATACATGTGTTCGCGCTGCTCAGGCGTGGGCATAAGCTCGTTGGTGGCATTGCGGCCGACCGGCATAAAGTAGAAATACCAGCAGAAGAGCGCGCCCTCGCGAATCATCCAGTCCATGTTTTCCTCGGTGGCGACGGTATCGGCGTTGGCGCTGGTCCAGCACGTCGAGATTCCAAACGGCAGTTTTCGCTCACGCAAAAGTTTCATGGCGTGTTCGATTTTTTCGTACGTACCCTCGCCACGGCGGGCGTTGGTGGTGTGCTCGTTGCCCTCGGCGCTGATGGCAGGGACAAAGTTTGCAACGCGGATCATGTCGTCACAGAACGCCTCGTCGATGAGCGTGGAATTGGTGAAGCAGAGAAACACGCAGTCCTGATGTTTTTCGCAAATTCTGATCAGGTCGTGCTTGCGGACGAGCGGCTCGCCGCCGGTATAGATGTAGATGTGCGTGCCGAGCTCTTTGCCCTGCGTGACGATAGAGTCGATGTCATTGAAGGACAGATTCTGCTTATAGCCATACTCGGCGGCCCAGCAGCCCGTGCAATGCAGGTTGCAGGCACTTGTGGGGTCGAGCAGGATGGCCCACGGAATATTGCACTGGTATTTCTCGCGGTTCTTTTCCTGTTGGGGCCAAGCCAGCAGGTTGCCGTCGATTATAAGCGCCTTGAGCAACTTGGTGCGCATTTTGGGATTGAGGTCGAAGATGCGCATGATCAGGTCATACCAATTGCCGCGACTCTTGATGACGTTGGTAAACGCCTCGCGCTGTACGGGAAATACGCGATTGGGGACCAGTTTGTTCACGAGGTCCATGATTTTGTCGATGTTTTCTTGAGGGTTGTCGTCGAGATAATCGATGAGCTTGTTGAGCGCTGCACGCTCTGCTGACTGTGTAAGCGACATGGGTATATCCTTTCACGTGTGCTTTGTGTGTGATAATACCCACTTGTGGAGTAAACGAAGTCTAAAGATTTGTAATGTGTCTATTCAACGAATCAATTTGATTTGGGGCGAAGCGTTATACCGGACGCTCTCTAAGTTGCGGTGAAATAGGGTCAGATATGGCCTTTTAGCAGCATAAACAGTCTCTATTTCACCGCAACTTATCTTGTGTTGGCTTACTGGTAGCGAAGGCATTCGACGGGATCGAGCTTTGCGGCGCGGCGGGCGGGGTAGAAGCCGAAGATGACGCCGATGCCGACCGATACGGCAAACGCGATCAACACGGTCGTAATGGAGAAGCTCGGCGTGATCATCCCGGTAGCTCCAAACTCGCTCATAATGCCCGAGTTGGCGGCAAAGAACGTGAGCCCCCAGGCCAACAGATAGCCAATCACGACACCTAAAATGCCGCCGGTGATGCACAGCGCCGAGGATTCGGCCAAAAACTGGGCGGTGATATCGCGACGGCTGGCACCCAAGGCTCGACGAATACCGATCTCGCGGATACGCTCGGTCACGTTGGTGAGCATCATGTTCATGATGCCGATACCGCCCACAAGCAGCGATATGCCGGCAACGGCGCCCATGATGAGCGAGAAGGCGCCCATAAAGGAGTTGAGGGCATCGATAGCGCTCTTCATGGAGCTTGCCGACACGCTGTCGTACTCGTCGTCCTCCGAGATGCCCTTCATGCTGCGTACCTTGGACTCGATCGTCTTGCATATCTCATCCATATCGGTGCCCTCGGTGGCGAGCGCCGTCACGCTGGGAAACGACGGATTGTCATCGCCGTAAAGCTCGGAGATCGTTGCTCGTGGCATGTACAGGCTCAGTGAGCCCATGGAGTCGTTGCCGCCGTCGATGACGCCAATGATCTGCACGTCTCCGCTCGAGACCTTGATAGTCTTGCCGACTGCGTCCTGTTCGTTGCCGTAAAGTTGTTCGGCGCCGCCGCGGCCGATGAGCGCCACGTGCGCGCCGGATTTTGACTCGATATCGCTATAGGTTCGGCCGGCCACGATCTTGCTGGCGCCCACGGCATCGAGCATGTCGCTATCGACGCCCTGTGCCATGACGGTATAGCTTTTATCTCCAACTTTGTACTCGGAATAGGCGCTGTCGACGATGCCGATCTGCTCAATTTGCGGCACCATCTTACGCAGTTTCTCGACGTCCGAATCGGTGAGCTCTTGGGACGAGTAGATCTGCACCATGCGGGCCGCGTTGAGGCCCAAACTGTTGACCAGGCTGTTTTGGATGCCGCCGATGAGCGAGGTCATGGCTATGACTGAGGCGATGCCAATGACGATGCCCAGGATGGTGAGCAGGCTACGTCCCTTGTTAGCCTCGAGCGAGTGCAGGGCTTCTTGGACAAGATCGCGGGTGCTCATGCCTCTGCTCCTTTCGGCGGTGTAGAAGGTGCGCAAATCGCGGGTAGGTTGTTGACGGCTCCGCGTAGTGTATTCGGCGCATGTGCGATATATGCGCCGTCATGGATTCGCCCGTCGCGGATAGTCACGGCACGGTCGGCCTCGGCAGCAATGCCCGGGTCGTGCGTGATGAGGCCGATGGTCTTGCCGCGCTCCTGGAGCTTGTGGAAGGTTTCCATGACGAGCGCCCCGGTTGCCGAGTCCAGGTTGCCCGTGGGCTCGTCGGCCAGGATGATGGGCGGATCGTTGACGAGGGCGCGCGCGATGGCGACGCGCTGCATCTGTCCACCCGAGAGTTCTGATATGCGGTGGTCCCAATGGTCGACCGGTAGCGTGACGGCTTGCAGCGCGTGCACGGCGCGCATCTCGCGCTGGTTGCGCGGCACATTGGTGTAGGACAGCGGCAGCATGACGTTTTCGATAACCGACAGACGCGGCAGAAGGTTGAAACTCTGAAAGACAAAGCCGATGCTCAGCGCACGCACCTCGGTGAGCTCATCATCGTCGAGTTCAGCGACATTGAGCCCCTGCAGGTAATAGTCGCCCGCCGTCGGCTTGTCCAAGCAACCCAGGATGTTCATGAGCGTCGACTTGCCTGAGCCCGAGGGGCCGGTGATGGCGACGAACTCACCGGGGTCCACCGCCAGGCTCACATTGTGCAGGATGTGAGCGCAACCGGCCTCGCTCTCAAAGATGCGGTGCACGTTGCGGATGTCGATGACGGGGCGCATTACATGCCCTCGTCGGCAGGCATGCCGCCGCCGTCTGCCGTCATGCCCGCGCCGGTATCCATAACGATAGTGTCGCCATCGCGCAGCTTGGTAACCGGCACCTCGGGGTTGATTTCGTTGCCCTGGTCGTCGCGCTTGACCTGCGTCTTACCGACCACGGCGTCGTTGTCGTTTTGCGTCACGACAGTCACCTTCACGCGGCGCGTCTCCTTGCCTTCGTCATCGGTGGCCACGTTGACGTAATAGTGCTCGCCGTCCTCGGTCATCAGCGCCATAGTGGGCACCATGACCACGTCGTCAAGCTGCTCGGTCACTACCGAGACCTCGGCAGTCATACCGGGCTTAAGGCGGCTATCGGGTGCCTCGATGAGGATGTCGACGTTAAAGGTCACGCTTCCGCCACCACCGTTGGCGGCGTCGGAGTTTGCCACCGATGCGATAGCCGTGACGGTGCCCTGGCTCACGATATCGGGAAACGCGGGATAGGTTACGTTGGCGCTCTGGCCCACGGCGATCTTGGCGATGTCCTTTTCGCCCACCTGAACCGTCACCTTCATCTTGGAAAGGTCGGCGATCTGCATGCATTGCTTGCCACCGCTTGTGTCGCCTTCGCCCATGACTATGCCTCCGGTCACCGTGGCGCCCACTTTGGCGTTGAGCTCGACGATGCTACCTGAGCTGGGGGCCTTTACGGTGCGCTCTGCCGCCTTTGCATTTGCCTGGTCCAGGGTTGCCTGGGCCGAGGCGAGATTGCGCTGGGCGCTCGACACGGCGCTGGCGTCGGAGGTTACATCCGTCGGGGCGGTCGCTCCATCGACATCCAGCGTCGGTGCTGCCTGTGCGGCGGCAAGTGCTGCTTGCGCGTTTTTCAGGTCTTCCTGTGTGGCAGTCACCGCGCGCTGCGCCTCGGCAACGGCGTTGTCGAGCTCATCGTTTTTGATGGTCATGAGCACGTCGCCCTCGTTGACGCTCTGACCGGCCTGCACGTTGATCTGTGCCACCGTACCGTCGACAGAAGGGGAGATGACCGAGGCCGAAATAGGCTTGAGCTGTCCTTTTGCCTCGACGGTCGTGGTAAAAGTGCCCTCCATGACCATGTCGGTAACAGGTCCGTCCGCAGATTGCGGCTGCGAGTTGAGGATAACGCTCGCGATAATGGCAATCAGAATAATGCCGCCCACGATGCCGGCAGCGATGCCGCGTCGGATGAGCTTTTTGCGCCGACGCTCGGCACGCTTCGCCTTGAGCTTTGCGTAGGCCTCATCGTCGGATATTCCGGCGTTACCTTGCTCGCCGTCGTTTTGCTGCGCCGTGGGGGCGCTTGTGATGAGCGGTAGAGTTTCAGATGCGCCTTCCGGCACGCGCCCGGTATCGTCGGGGCCCGGGGTGATGGTGGGGACATTTGACATAGCGTCTCCTTTATAGAACATACCGCGATAAGTATATGCGCTGTCTCTTATACACATCT
>URCU01000102.1:0-7495 GCA_900546425.1 uncultured Collinsella sp.
ATTACTACGCGTCTCGTGGGCTCGGAGATGTGTATAAGAGACAGGTCCTGACATGTCCGAGGACGATTTGGGAGGTAAGCCCTGAGGCCTCCGATGAGAGCAGTTTCGGCCGAGGCTATTCGTCGCCGAAGCTGATGCCCAATGCCTTGGCCTCGCGCACAAGATCGCTCTGGGGGTCGACATACTTGAGCTTGCCGGCGACATCCTCGAGCGGCATGTGGCACATCTTGCCGTCACGCAGGGCAATCATGTAGCCAAACTCGCCGCGCAGGCAGCCCAGCGCCGCCTCGACGCCACACTGGGTCGCAAAGATGCGGTCCTGAGCGTCGGGCTGGCCACCGCGCTGCGTGTGACCGGGGATGGCGACGCGGGTCTCGCGACCGGTCTTGGCCTCGATCTCCTTGGCGATGTCGTAGACGATCGACGGGCTCGTGCGCTCGGCGAGCTTCTTCTTGTACTCCTTCTTGGACAGCGCCGCGTCCTCCTTGGAGATGGCGCCCTCGGCGACGGCCACGATGGTAAAGCGGCTGCCGGTTTCCATGCGATGCTCGATGGTCTTGATGACCTGGTCCATGTCGTAGGGGATCTCGGGGATCAGGATGACGTCCGCGCCGCCCGCGACGCCGGCATACAGCGGGATCCAGCCAACCTTGTGGCCCATAATCTCGATAACGAACACGCGCCCGTGGCTCGAGGCGGTGGTGTGGATGTCGTCGATGCACTTGGTGGCGACGTCGATGGCGCTCGTAAAGCCAAAGGTCATCTCGGTGCCCCAGGTGTCGTTATCGATGGTCTTGGGCAGGGCAATAACGTTGAGGCCCTCTTCGCGCAGGCGGTTGGCGGTCTTGGTGGAGCCGTTACCGCCCAGCATAAACAGGCAGTCGAGCTGCAACTTGTGATAGGTGTGGACCATTGCGGGCACCTTCTCGACGCCGTCGGCCTCGGGAATGTTCAGGCGCTTGAACGGCGTGCGGCTCGTGCCCAAAATGGTGCCGCCGCGGGTGAGGATGCCGCTAAAATCGGCGGGCGTCATGACGCGGAACCTGCTGTAGATAAGGCCCTGGTAGCCGTCCTCAAAACCATAGATCTCGATAGGCTCTTCGCTATTGGTCATAAGCGTTTTGACGATGCCGCGCATGGTGGCGTTGAGCGCCTGGCAGTCGCCGCCACTAGTAAGAAGACCGATTCTAAGCATGGTGAATCCTTCCGGGCAAGTTATAACATGCGCATAAGTTTACCCCCGCACACTGTTGATGCGGGGGTAAAACGTGTTAGCTCAAATGTATAGAAATGTAAGCAACGTCAGGCGAGCGTAAGGACGACGGCGCCAGCTCCTTACAGCACAAAGGCGTCGATGTCGCCCCAGTGGCGGCGCAGCGTAATAGCGGCGGCGGGCTCGGTGTTGTCAAAGACGACCGACCACTGCGTGTTGCTGGTGATGTCATCCGGATTGGGCTCTTGCGCCGCAGCGCGTAGAGCCTTCCAAGCGACTGCCTCGTCCTGGGCACCGACATGGGCGTCAAGGACATCGGCGATTGCGACGGCGCGCTCTTTACCATGGCCCAGCTCGCCATTCTTTTGGTTGGGCAGCACTTCGTCACCATAGCAGGCGTAGAAGTTCGTAACCTGGCGTACAGGAGTCGCTTTGAAAGCGCGGTCCGGATCGCGCGGATCCCACTCCGCCACCCGCGCGTCACCGGCGGCGTCGTTGATAAAGAAGTGGTAATCGCGTCCTGCCATGGCGTGCATGTCGTAGGCGGAAAGCAGGTCGACAGCTTCTTGCGTGGTGGCGGCACGGTCGAGCACCAGGCGGATGGCGAGCGAGGTATTGATGACGGGGCGCTGCGTGTCCTGGTCACAGGGTTTGGAATCCAGGGTGAGTACGGCAATGGACACGCCACATTCGTTGATGCCGTCGAGCTGGGCAAACGGGCCCATGAGTGCGGCGGCACGTCCGGCGACGGAATCAAGCGGAGTGTTGGCGCCCAGGTTGTTAAGGGCGGCAAACCCGATGGAGGCGTAGCCGCCGCGTGGGTGATTGCGCACCAGCAGCGCCGAGGTGTCGTCCTTAAAGTCGTAATTGCGACCGGTGCGCACGCGGCCTTCGGCATCTACGGCGATAAAAGCGCTGCAGGCAAACTGGGGCGCCTGGACATGTGCTGGCACGCCGGGCAACACCTGTGCCACCACAGCATCGATGTAGGCCTGGTCGTCGCGCACATCGGCGGCGATGATGCAGTCGAGGTCGTAGTCGTAGGCGATGTCGATTGCGTACAGGTCATAGCCATCCGCGTAGCCGGTCAAGCGTTTGAGCGACGCAGCGGATTTGATTTGCTTGCGGTAAACGATGCCGGCGGCAGCGGCAAGGCCGACGGCGACGCCCGCGACACCGCAGGCGATGGCAATGTTACGTGGCTTCATGACGGCTCCTCTCGTCCTGTTAGCGTAATTGTCGCAAAAGGAGCGCGGGCATGATGGCTCAACTTGGTGAGCGGCGCGGGATTAAACACGGAATGAAGAGTGCGGCGCTGGCGTGGCGGGGTATGCTGGAGGGGACCATCAACCCAGCGAAAGGGGAGAGCATGACGGATCAGGAAACGCCCGAGCGCGTGCACGTGACGGCCGACGATATCGAGGCCGCCAACGACCTTATCGACTTTATCGAGGCATGTCCCAGCATGTTCCATACGGCGGCGACCATTATGGCCGAGCTCGACGAGGCGGGCTTTACCTACCTGCCCGAGAACGCGGCGTGGGACATCGAGCCGGGCGGGCGTTATTACACGCAGCGCAACACCTCGAGCGTTGTTGCCTTTAAGGTGGGCGAGGACCTGGCCGCGACGTGGGGTGAGGACGGCGTTGCCGGCGACTATCATTTTCAACTGACGGCGTCGCACAGCGATTCGCCGACGTTTAAGGTCAAGGCCGTGCCCGAGCTTGACGGCGCGGGCGAGACGCTGCGCCTGAACACCGAGGCCTACGGCGGTATGATCGACTACACCTGGTTCGATCGCCCGCTGGCGCTCGCGGGCCGCGTGTTGGTGCGCGAGGGCGACCGTATCGAGAGTCGTTTGCTTGTCACCGAGCGCGAGGTCGCTATCATTCCGAGCCTTGCCATCCACATGAACCGCGGCGTTAACGAGGGCTTTGCTCCCAACCGAGCCGTCGACCTGTGCCCGCTCATCAGCGCTGGCGAGCTTAAGCAGGGTGACTTCGATGCCCTGATTGCCGACGAGCTGGATGTTGAGCCCGAGCAGATCCTGGGTCGCGACCTGTTCCTGGTCAATCGTCAGGATGCGCGCATTTGGGGCTGGGCCGACGAGTTTATCTCGACGCCCAAGCTTGATGATCTGGCCTGCGCCTATACCTCGCTACAGGCATTTTTGCGCGCCGAGAACGCGCACGACGTCTCGGTCTTCTGCTGCTTCGATAACGAGGAGGTTGGCTCCGAGACCAAGCAGGGCGCCATGTCGACGTTCTTGGCCGATGCGCTGCGCCGTATCAACGGATCGCTGGGCTTTGACGACGAGTCGTATCATCGCGCCCTTGCCGCCTCGATGCTTGTAAGCTGCGACAATGCACATGCCGTGCATCCCAACCACGCCGAGAAGTGCGATGCCCGCAACCAGGTCGTGCTCAACGGCGGCATCGTTATCAAGGAAGCTGCCAACCAGCACTACTGCACCGATGCCTTTAGCCGCGCGGTGTTCCAGGCCATCTGCGACGACGCCGACGTGCCCACGCAGGCCTTCGCCAACAAGAGCGATATGGCGGGTGGCTCCACGCTCGGCAATCTGTCCAATATGCAGGCGAGCATGCACGCCGTGGATGTGGGTCTGCCGCAGCTTGCCATGCACTCAAGCTACGAGACCGGCGGCGTGCGCGACGTGATGTACGCCATCCGCGCCCTCACCGCCTTCTACGAGCGCGACCTAACCATCAACGGAGCCGAAAGCGCGGAGCTCTAAAACCTGCCAAAAAGGGACAGGTTCATTTTGGCAGGTTTTATCTGGGCGAATGCAAAGGGTGAAACCGAACTAGATCGGTGGTACGTGGCCGCCGAGGTGCAGCGTGCCTCGGCGGTTTTTTGTGTACAGAGTACGGCTAATGCTAATAAATACTATACATGCTTTACGTATCTACCATATAGTTTTATGATAATTTTAAAGTATTAAGGAGGGGTCATGACCACAACAGCCGCTCAGATCAACGTGCGTCTCGATGCCGATCTCAAAAGGAGTGGGGACGCCGCTCTCTCCAGGGCCGGTATGACGCCGAGCCAAGCGGTGCGAGCGCTCTGGCAGCTTGCAACGTCGCTGGCCGATCGCCCCGGTGCGCTCGAGGATATCCTGCTGCCCAGTCGTGCCCGGGCGGAACAGCGCGAGCGCGAAAAGGCCGCCAAACGTAAGCTCGAGCTCATGGATCAGGGGTCGAAGCTGTTCGCTGCCGCTTGCCGTGAGTCAGGAATCGATATGGTCAAGGCTCAGCCATCGGACGACGAAGAGCTCAAACGGAACGCCTATGCTGATCGCTATGGCGAGGAGATGAGCTGGCTCTATGAGTGAGAATCCTAAGCGCATCTTGGTTGACACCAACGTCTGGCTTGATTATTTCATCCCTTCACGACGCGGTCGTTCGGCGGCAATTGAGTTTTTGCGTGATGCGTGTACGGCTCAGGCTGAGCTGATGTATGCGGCGACATCGTCCAAAGACCTGTTCTATTTGATTTCGAGTGAACATAAGGCGTGGTATCGGCGAGAGCACGGTTCGCTGTCTCAAGATGCCGCTTCGGCGGCGACATCACTCGCATGGGATTGTCTTGATGTGTTGTCGCAACTTGCTACGCCCGTGCCCTGCGACCTGAGCGACATATGGATGGCGAGTAAGCAGCGTGAGCTCCATAGCGATTACGAAGACGATTTAATCATCGCGGCAGCGATGCGCGCAAAGACAGACCTTCTGGTCACCAACGATGTCAAGCTCTGCTCACACGCACCAGTCGCCGCAATGAGCGTAGAAGACGCAAAGAATTACTTAGCAACGCTCTAACAATTTGAAGACCCTATAGGTTGAACAAAAGTCAGCGAGAGCCCGTCTGGGCGAGCAAGGTGCCTTGAAAGAGGAGGGCATTGGCCTTCTGGCCATGCCCGACGATTGAAAGGCAGATTGCCGTCCAGACGGGGTCGCAGCGTCGAGTGGTCCGCCGTTCGTTAGAACGGCGGAACAAGATTAGTGTTCGATCCAGCAGCGAAGGGTCTCGCCGGCCTGCAGATGACGCAGATTCTCCGCGGCGATGTCGACCACGTTATTGAGCGTGGCGGCTAGGTGGAACCAGCCGGAGACGTGCGGCGTGATGAGCATGTTAGGCGCATCCCACAGTGGGCTTGTCTCGGGTAGCGGCTCGGGGTCGGTGACGTCGACCGCGGCGCCGGCGAGACGTCCCGACTCCAGAGCGGCAACCAAGTCGTCGGCAACCACAAGATCGCCGCGGCCGCCGTTGGCAAAGAAGGCGCCCGGTTTCATCGCGGCGAAGAACTCGGCGTTTGCCAGGCCGCGGGTCTCGGGTGTGCTCGGCATAAAGGATGCGACGACGTCGGCTTCGGCCAAGCGCTCAGACAGGGCATCCATGCCGTCCATGTCCTCAAACACAATGGGGTAGACGAGCGGGTGGCGCTTGATGCCGCGGACGTGCGCACCCATGCTGCGGCAGAGCGTGGCGAAGTGGCCGCCGATATCGCCCGCGCCCAACACCAGCACGTTGGCGTTTTTGAGCGAGGTGACCGACCCCAAATCCTCCCAGCGATGCTCGCGCTGCAAGTCGTGATAGCCGGGCAGGCGCTTCATCATGGAAAGGACCATGGCAAACATGTGCTCGCTCACGGCTTGGCCGTAGGCGCCCACCGAGCAGGAAAGCTTGGCGTCGGCTGGCACGGTGCCGGCGGCCAGGTAATCGTCATAGCCCGCGGTCTGCAGTTGCAGCAGCTGGAGGTGCTCGCACGCGGTAAGCAGGGCGGGGTCTATGTTGCCCAGGATCACGTCGGCGTCGGCGACCTGCTCACGCGTGACGGCATCGGCGCTCGTGTAGATAAAGTCCTCGCCCGGAGCGCTCGACTCAAGAATTGCGCGATGGCGGTCGTTGACGGGCAGCAAAACCAGGATGTTCACAAGCAATCCTCTCCGCTCGACCTGCCAAAAAGGGACAGGTTTATTTTGGCAGGTTTTATCAGGTAAAACGCTAAAGAACGCCGGGCTTCGCGATGGTTAACATATCCATCGCGAAGCCCGGCGCATCTACAGCTACCAGCTCAGAAGCTCGTAGCCGTCCTCGGTCACCACGAGCTGTACCTCGCACTGGGCCGAATCGCTGCCGTCCTTGGTGCGCACGCACCAGCCGTCGCCCTTGCTGATTTTGATGTCGGGCGCTCCGGCATTGACCATGGGCTCGATGGTAAAGACCATGCCCGGAGCCATGATGGTGTCCACATCGGGCGCCTCGGTGGTAAAGCCCACAAACGGGTCCTCGTGGAACTCCTTGCCGATGCCGTGTCCGCCGTACTCGCGCACCACGCTAAAGCCGGCGTCCTCGACCGTCTTTTGTACGGCCTCGGCCATAACGGACAGCGGCAGCCATGGCTTGACGGCCGCCAGGCCCGCCTCCACGCTGGCGCGGGTGACGTCGACAAGACGCTGGCGCTCGGCAGAGACCTCGCCGATGCAGAACATGCGGCTCGAGTCGCTAAAGTAGCCGTCCAAGATCGTGGAGCAGTCCACGTTGATGATGTCGCCCTCGTGCAGCACGTCCGTATCGCAGGGGATACCGTGACAGACCACGTCGTTGATCGAGGTGCACACGCTCTTGGGGTAGCCCTCGTAGTTGAGGTCGGCCGGCGTGCCACCGTGCTCGACGGTGTAGTCGTAGATCATCTGGTCGATCTGGTTGGTGGTCATGCCCGCGGCGATGTGCTCGCCTACGTAGTCGAGCACGCCCACGTTGATGGCGGCGGAGCGCTTGATGCCCTCGATATCGGCGGGTGTCTTGTAGAGCGTGCGGGGCAGGACCTCCCAGCCCTCCTCCCACAGGCGCTCAAGGCGCTCGTCGAAGGCGCTATGGCATTTCTTGTATTTCTTGCCGCTGCCGCACCAGCAAGCGTCGTTGCGGCCAGGCACGGGTCCATTGTCAAACATGGCTAACTTCCTTTCATCCGCAGCTAGTATAGCCCACCCACGCGTCCATAAAAGTTGCGGTGATATAGTTCCGATTTAAGCGGTTTAACAGCACAAATAGGAACTATATCACCGCAACTGATGGGGCGGGATGGCGGGTACTAGCTGCTGCGTGGTTTTGCTAGTAGCTCACCTGGCAGGGAATGCCGAGGGCGCGCACGCGTGCGGCGATTGTGTCGAGCACCTCGGGCGCCGCTTTGGCAAGGCCGGCGACCGGTGTCTCGCGCGCCACCGTGTAGACTGTCTCTTATACACATCTGACGCTGCCGAC
>URCU01000103.1:0-7200 GCA_900546425.1 uncultured Collinsella sp.
ATTACTACGCGTCTCGTGGGCTCGGAGATGTGTATAAGAGACAGGTCTACAACGAGACGCTGCGTGACCGCATCTGCGCCGTGTCCAACAAGACCCACTACAACGAGATGAATGTCCTCTCCATGCATGCTCTTATCGGTGCCTACCAGCCGCAGGGCTACGAGTGGGTGGACGGGCTCAACCAGGTGCTTGCCGGCAATATCGAGTACTTCTGCGATTACGTGGACGAGCATTTTGAGGGCGTGTCTTATTCGCGTCCGCAGGGCACGTACATGGTGTTTCTGGACTGCACCGAGTGGTGCCGCGAGCGTGGCCGCGATATTCAGTGGCTGCTCGACGAGGGGGCGCGCGTGGGCGTGGGGTATCAGGACGGCCGTCCGTTCCACGGGCCCTGCCACATTCGCGTGAATCTGGCGCTGCCGCCTTCGCGCGTAAGGGAAGCGTGCGACCGTCTGGACCGCTACGTTTTTAATACGCGGTAAGTGAGCACTGCATGCGGGGCCTTCTGCCAAGTCGGCTGGAAGGCCCCGCATGGTAAAACGTCTGTAACCATTGGACGCTCGAGTGGTTTCGTTTGGTATTATCTTTAGCCATTTCAGTCTGTAAACAGGATCTTCTGGAGCTCGATGAAAAGACCTCGCCGCTCGGTGTCCATATCGTTGTTTGTCGCGCTTGCAGTGGCGAGTGCCTTTGTCGTAGCGATAACCGGCTGCTCCGGGTCGAATGGCAGAGCCTCGGTGTCTGCATCAAAAGGCCCGGACGCCACGCAGGTAAAGGACGACGACCTTAAGACGCTCAACGTCGGAAGCGACCTCTATCCACCGTTTGTGTATACCGACGAGTACGGCGATATTGTTGGCCTGGATGTTGAGATATTGACCGAGGCTTTGGCCCGCATTGGTTACAAGCCAAAATACCAGCTGATCGACTGGGAAAAGAAGAAAGAGCTGCTGGCGAGCGGCGAACTCGATTGCGTCATGGGTAGCTTTAGCATGACGGGTCGCGAAAACGAGTATCGTTGGGCCGGCCCGTACCTCGCGAGCCGCCAGGTGGTCGCGGTCGATCCCCAGAGCGATATCTACACGCTTGCCGATCTTGAGGATAAGATCGTGGCGGTTCAGTCCACCACCAAGCCCGAGGGCATTTTGCTCAATCGCACAAATGAAAACGTTCCGCAGATCAAGGAACTCTACTGCTTTTCGGGCCGTTCATGCCTGAACCCGGCGCTCGTCGAGGGTCTGGTCGACGCCATCGCCGCGCATGAGTCCTTGCTGCTCACCTACGAAAAGGACTATGGTGTGACATATCGCATTTTGGATGAGCCGCTGCTAGAGGTCGGTTTGGGCACCGCTTTCGATATCAACGATACGCGCGGCATCGACGTCAAGCTCACTCATGCCTACCAAGAAATGCTTGCCGATGGCACCATGGAACGCCTAGTGTCAAAGTACTTTGATGACCCTTCGCCATTTTTGAATGTGGAGGGCCTGTCGTGATCGATGCGCCCGACCACGCCGTAGAGGAGCGGACCAATCGTTCGGCAGGGGCATGGCTCCTTGTCGCTCTGCTGGGGATAGCGCTCTCGGTTGCTGCCGGCATGATGAGCTACGGTTACATGACGGCCCAGGCCGAGCAGCGCTTTGCCGACGTTGTCGATTACGTGGCGACGCAGAGTCTTTCCTACGATGCGTTCAACAGCGCCTATGCGACCAAAAACTTGATTCGCGTTATGGAGATTGCCGGAGAGGCTGCTCGCGATATGGAGCGCGACGGTTCGGTGGATAACGCCATGCTGGAGCAATATGCCGACCAGTTCAACGTGAGCGCGCTGATTGTGACGGACGCATCGGGCAATTTGGTGTCCGAGTCCTCGACGGGCGATGTGGGCTACGAGTCGCTTGCTACGTATCTCAAGGAAGCACCCGTGCTGGAGGTGGCAACTCATCCGCTTAAGTCCTATACCGCCCGCATCACGCTTGCGGATGATTCGGTCGCAGACATTGGCTGCGTGACTCGGCAGGATGGCGAGGGCATCGTTATCGCGGTAAGGCATCAGAGCGCGAAGGCGGTTGCAAGCAATACACTCAAACTGCAGAGTTTGCTCGAAGGCTATGAAACCATCGATAGCGGCAATATCGTGATCGAAAGCGACGGCAAGGTCGTTGCGACCAATGCCGTTGAACCCACTGTATTGGGCGTATTCGATCTGCCTGCGACGGACGTCTTCATTGTCGACGGTATTAAGGATCGATGCCTGGCCGGTAAGGTCAAATTGATTAACGCCGACGGCGAGTGGTATTTGGGCACATTTGGAAAAGCGCACAAATTCTATGTGTACACCTATGCTCCGGCGCAGCGCTACTTTGAGGTCGTCGCCGCCGTTGTCGCCTGCGTGCTGGTGCTCTACGGCGGTGCAATAGCCGCTGTTGTGATGATGCGTCGCCGTGCCGAGCGTCAGCGCATGACCGACCTGTTGCTGCAGGAGCGCGACTATGGCGACAAGCTGGCAAAGGCGGCGCGTGAGGCCTCGTCTGCCAACTCGGCAAAGACAGAGTTTCTGCGTCGCATGAGCCACGATCTGCGCACGCCCATCAACGGTATTCGCGGCATGGTCGAGGTTGGCGATGCCAATGCGGACGATCTGCAAAAGCAGACTGAGTGCCGCTCGAAAATCTGGACGGCATCGGGACTGCTGCTCGACCTTGCCAACGAGGCACTCGATATGAGTCGCCTGGAGAGCGGGCAGGTCGACCTGAACCTCGTACCCACAAATTTGGTGGCACTCAACGGTGAAGTGCGCGATATTCTGGAGCGCCAGGCCGAGGAGCGTCTGGTGACAATTATCTGCGACCAGCAGACCCTTAATCATCCCTATGCTCGGGTGAGCGTGACGCACCTCAAGCGCTTGTTGCTCAATATTGCCGGCAATGCCGTCAAGTACAACCGCCAGGGCGGCTATGTTCGCCTGGTGTGCCGCGAGGTGGAGCCAGCGGATGGCGTCCCTGTCTATGAATATACGATCGCCGACAACGGTATTGGTATGAGCGAGGAGTTCCAACAGCACCTCTACGAGCCGTTTTGCCGCGAGGAGCAACAGGTGGAAGGCGCTTCGTCGGGAACTGGCCTGGGCGCGCCTATCGCAAAACAGTTGGTCGAGCTTATGGGCGGAACCATGAGTTTTACGAGCGTCTTGGGGCAGGGGACGACGTTTACCATCCGCCTGCCGTTCGAGAAATGCAAACGCTCCGAGATTCCTCAGGCAGTTCGCGCGGATGCGGGCGATGGTGATGCGCTCCAGGGCTTGCGCGTTTTGCTCGTAGAGGATAACGATCTGAATGCCGAGATCGCGCAGTTTACGCTCAGCCGTGCCGGTGCCGTCGTGACGCATGCTAAGGATGGCGAGTCTGCCGTTGAGGCGTTTGCCGCGAGCGCACCGCACGAGTACGACGTGGTGTTGATGGACATCATGATGCCTGGCATCGATGGCCTTGAGGCCACGCGTCAGATTCGAGCGCTCGATCGCGAGGATGCTGCGACCACGCCGATTATCGCCGTGAGCGCCAACGCCTTTGCCGACGACCGCAGGCTTTCGCGCGAGGCGGGCATGAACGCGCACCTGAGCAAGCCTGTGAGCTCGCAAGAGCTCGTCGAGGCGCTAGCGCACATTGCCGCCGACGCTTCATAAGCATATGGCCCGGTTCCAAGGTGGGTTGGAACCGGGCCATATTGCTATTTGTGAGTTTTGCTTTTGAGGCTTACTTTTCTTGAATCTGCTTGCCGCAGAGATGCTCAATCGTAATCTCGTAGAGCTGGACGCCCTTAATGTCCTTGGCGATTTCCTCTTCGACCTCCTCGGCAGAAGGGTAGTACTTAAGGGCGAGCTGGCGGACTTTGTCCTCGATAAACGCGGGGGTGTCATTCGCCAGGCGACAGCGGCCAAAGACCACGGTGCTCATAACGTAGGGAGCCCAGTCGCCGTCCTGGTACCACTCGTTGCCGTAAACGGTAAAGCAGACCTTGTCATCGCGCTTGAGTGCGTCGACCTTGTGGCCGGCCTTGGCGCCATGGAAATAAATCTTGTCGTGCTCGGCGTCAAAGAAGTAGTTGACGGGAATGGCGTACGGGTAGCCATCGTCGCCGTTGACGGCAAAGACGCCGCGCTTGCAGGTGGCGAGCAGTTCGCGCGCTTCCTCGTCAGTGATGGCGCGTTTCTTTCGACGTAAGGGCCTAAACATCGTTGGCTTCCTTTCTGCTGCGTATGGTTGTTGAGCACAAACTATAGCGAAACGGAGCCGTTTTTCTTGATGCGGGCGAGTATGTTTTTGAGCTTGTTAAAATCCAGCGGTTTGGACAGATGGGCGTTCATGCCGGCGTCGTGTGCCGCCTTGGCGTCCTCGGCAAAGGCATTGGCGGTGAGCGCGATGATGGGAATGTCGGCTGCATCGACCTTCTCGCTCAGGCGAATCGCGCGGGTTGCCTCATAGCCGTCCATGTCCGGCATCATAATGTCCATCAGAATGGCATCGAAGCTGCCGGCGGGACGGCCAACGTATAGGTCGACCGCTTCGTTGCCATCGGCGGCGCGAGTTACGACAATGCCTTCGCTTTCGAGCAGCGCCTGGGCAATCTCGGCATTGAGCTCGTTATCTTCTGCCAAAAGAACGTTCATGCCGGCAAGCGAGCAGCTGTCTGCTTGCTCGTCCGCGCGTTCTCTTGCCTGAGGGTCTTTGTCGATATCGAGCGGAATCTGGACGTTGAACGTACTCCCCACGCCAACCTCACTCGAAATCTCAATCGTGCCGCCCATCAGTTCAATAAGCGACTTGACGATTGGCATGCCCATGCCGGTTCCTTGGAACTTGCTGCGCGCATCGTCACCTTCTTGGGCAAACGGCTCATAGATATGCTTTAAAAACTTGGGAGTCATACCAATGCCGGTGTCCGAAACGCTAAAGCAAAAGAGAGCGCGCCCGTTATCGAGTGGCTTGGTCTTTGAGCTAAAGGTGACGGAGCCGCCGTGCTTGTTATACTTAATGCTGTTGTCTAACAGGTTGATCATGATCTGTCGGATATGGGTGGGGCTGCCGATCATGTATGGCCCCGTGGCGTACGGCAGACTATTGTCCTGCATTGTGATGCCGTTGCTGGACGCGCGGAGCTTGCACAGCACCAGCGTATCGTCACAGAGCTCTTTGAGGTTAAAAGGCGCATGCTCCAGTGTTAGCTTGCGGTCTTCGATTTTGCCCATCTCGAGGATGTCGTTGATCAGCGAGAGCAGGTGATTGGCGGCAACGCGCGCCTTGGCACGGCTCTCGCGGGCGACCTGGATATCGCCTTCCTTCAATTCCTCGATCTCGATAAGGCCCAGGATACCGTTGAGCGGCGTGCGGATGTCGTGGCTCATGCGCGTGAGGAATGCCGTCTTAGCGGCGTTGGCGGCATCGGCTTTTTTGCGCTCGGTTCGAGCGCGTACGAGCGCCCAGATGAGCAGGACGATGCCGGCCGACAACATACCGATGAGGGTAGCTGCAATGGCGGTGCGGTTGCGATAAAGGAATTGAAGTGTGTTGGATTCCTGGGCCGTGTAAGACGTGGAGGAGTAATTGCTTGCGGAGAGCGATTCTCCGGCATTGATGATGCCCTTGTTGATGATTCCCAACAGCTCGGGTTTTCCGCGCGAAATCCAGCACGAGAGCTCACAGGTGTCAGGGAGCTCGGCCGTCTCGCAGTTCTCGAGATCATAACGGTCACCGATGGTTTTTACGCGTGAACTGGGAGCGACGATGCAGTGCGCCGTTCCCTTCCTGAGGGCGTCGAACGCTTCATCGTCGGATTGGTATTCGGTTACGGTCGCTGTGGGGAACAGACTTTCAAGTGCATTTTTGTTGACAAACGATGATTTGGTACAGGCGATGTTCTGAAGGTTTTTGTTCAGGTTGCTGCCGGTGTAGATGGCGGTGAGGGATATGGTCCCCAACGATATCGACTGCACAACGCCTGTTTGCTCGGCAAACCAGTAATCTCGGTATACCGGCAGCGCAACGTCGATGCTTCCCTTTGACAGGGCCTTTGACATCGTCTTGTAGCTATCAAAGGCGACGGTTTTGACCGTAATGCCAAATTTATCGTGTAGCGTCGTCGCAAGCGATGCGAGCGAGCCTTCCATTTCGCCGTCTTCGTCCTCGTTGCAGTAGGGGAGTTTGCCCGTAATGTAGCCGAGGATCACGGTGCCGTTGTTCGCCTTGAGCCAGGCACGCTCGTCGCCAGTGAGCGAGGACGAGCCGCTGTTTTGCGCTGAATAGTTCGATTTGATCTCGTCGTTGTAGCGTGGGTTGACGCGGGCGATTGCCGTCATGGCGGCATTGATGTCGTTCATTAGGTCGGGGCGGCTTTTGGGAACGGCAAAATAGTAGTCACTCGAGCCAAGGTAGAACATGGGCGACGCATCGGGCGACGAAATGGTGTCGTACATGATGACGGCATCGACTTCGTCGTTTGCGAGCGCGTCAAAGAGATCGGATCCTCCGTCATACTCCCTGTATGTGCAGGTGACTCCCTCGTTGGCGAGCCACTGCTGGCCAACGAAGGTTTGCATAACGCCAGGGTTGTAGCCGATAGTGAGACCTTGGAGTGCTTGAGGGTCACCCTTTGCGAGGTCGTCACGGTCGGGCCTGGCGTAGATGTAGTAGCGCTCGGTGCCCTCGGGGTTCGAGGAAAAGAGCAGCTTTTGGGCGCGTTCCTCGGAGTAGGAGATGTTGGGCATGAGGTCGATTTCGCCCGCCTCGAGCATGTCCATAAGCTCGGTGAAGGTGCCAGAGACGTATTCGTACCGCCAACCGGGCGTGTAGTACGACAGGGTCTGGAGGTACTCGTAGCCCCATCCCGAGAGACGCTCGCCGGGGGTGCCGTCCTGGAAGCCCTCGTTGTTGACGAGCCAACCAACGCGGACCGTCTTGACCTGCTGATCGGATTCGGCGGCAAAGGCGGGGGCGGGCATGATGGCGCTCAGCACGGTAAGCGCGGCAAGCACAATGGCCAGAGCGCGATATATAGCTGAACGAAGGGCAGTGGCAGCTCTCACATGCAATCCTAACGAATCGAGACATTACCGCATAAGGATACCAGCTCAGCCTGCCCAGTCGGCAGCTGGTAGTCATTGGGGACGTTCTTGTTTGACTAGTCATTTAAGAACGTCCCCAA
>URCU01000104.1:0-7106 GCA_900546425.1 uncultured Collinsella sp.
TATAAGAGACAGGCCCCAGCACATAGAACGGGGCGTTGTGGCACAGGCGCTTCTGCAACTTCATGTTGGCGGCGATCTCGTCGAGCGCCATGTGGCCAGGGCCCTCGACCATGACCTGGACGCCGGCTGCCCAGGCGCGCTTGCACAGCTTGCCCAGCTCGATCATCTCGGCAGTCTCGGTGGCGTCGTTGGAGTCGTAGAGGCAGCCCGGACGGCAGGAGTCGCCGAGCGAGATCGTCACATCATACTCATGGCAAATCTCGAGCACCTCGTCGTAGAACTCATAGAAGGGGTTCTCGTTGCCGGTGACCTCCATCCAGCCAAACAGCAGCGAGCCGCCGCGGCTGACGATGTTCATGAGGCGGCCGGTCTCCTTAAAGGTTTTGATGACCGATTTGTTGATGCCGCAGTGGATGGTCATAAAGTCCACGCCGTCCTCGGCGTGCGCGCGCACGACTTCGAGCAAATCGTCCTTGGTGAGCTTGACCAGCGGTTTTTCCATGTAGCCGATGGCGTCGTACATCGGCACCGTGCCCACCATGAGCGGCGTCTCGTCGATGAGCTGCTGGCGGAACTGGCGCGTCTTGCCCGAGTTGGAGAGGTCCATGATGGCGTCGGCGCCAAAGTCCTCGGCAATCTTGACCTTCTTCCACTCCTCGGCGGCATCGGCCTTATCGCCCGAGATGCCCAAGTTCACGTTGACCTTGGTGGACAGGCCCTCGCCGACGCCAAAGGCGCGCATACCCTTTTTGATATGCACGATGTTGGCGGGAATGGCGATGCGGCCGTCGGCCACGCGCTCGCGGATGTACTCGGGGTCGCGATGCTCGCGCTCGGCGACCTCCTTCATCTGCGGTGTAATCTGCCCGGCGCGGGCGAAGTCGATTTGCGTGACGAGCTTGGGCTCGGTCTGTGTGCTCATTGGCACGGCTCCCTTCGTTGGCATTACCCATATCAGGTTTGCGGGTCAGGGCGGGCGCGCCCAATCTCAGCCTGCCGTCCTGTCCTGCAAGCTCCCCGTTTATGTAATGGGCTCAAGTATAGCCTGAATGGGTACGATTGGGCCAACGAGCGTGCCTGTGGGGAGGCGAACATGGAAGACAAGCATCTATATCGAGAGACGCAGTGGGATGTATCGGCCGAGGAGAGCCGCGCGCACCATGGCCTTGTCGCGATTGGTTTTGCGGTGCTTGCCGTGCTGGTGATTGCCTTTTGTATCTGGACGTTTGGCGGTCGCGGCGGCGCTGCCTGGGAGTTCGAGGCTGATGATAGCCTACCGATCATGACGGTGAAGGTCTCTGGCGGTAACACGGTGGCAGCTCCCGGCGACTATTGGTATCCGTGCGATGGATTTGTCCAGCTGCAGCTGAGCGGTGGTTCCATTCCTGGTGAAGAGATCGAGCGCGTGACCTTCGATGCGTCGCTTAAGACGCTGTCAGTCGAGCTCAAAGATAAAGGGGATGTGCCCACGACGATGGATATCGCGCTGACGGAATGGCGCCTGGAGCCCCCGTCGGGCGTCAAGGTGTCCGAGGTGGAGCATGTCAAGATTACCTATCAGGACGGCTCGACAAATGAAATTGCCAAAGCCGACGGCTTGGCGGAATAGACGCCGTGCCTAGGTAGCACATTCAAAAGTAGCAGTGGTCCTACAAGGCCTGTTCGTTCAGGAAGACCAAAGTGTTTTTATTAGAAAGCTCGGGAAAGTGGCGATAACCAACGTCGAACGCGGTGAGTTCGCCTACATCCTCGAGCTTGTTTTCTGCCATCCAGCGCACCATGGAGCCGCGTGCCTTTTTGCTGGCGGTCGAGCGCTGGATGGGCTTGCCGTTGCGGATGCCTTCGCCAAAGAGGCATGTGACGACCGTGGCATCGGTGGTGAGGCGGGGTAGAACGGCTTTGGCGTATTCCGCGCTGGCGAGATTGACGATCGTAGCGTTGGAGCCCGCCGGAGCGATGGCCCGTGCGAGCTTGTCGCCCCAAAATGCGTAGAGGTCTCGGGTGCCGTCGACGGCAAGCTTCGCGCCCATCTCCAGCCGATACGGTTCAACGGCATGAAAGGGGCGCACGCTTCCGTAGAGTCCCGAGAGGATCAAGAGATGGTTTTGCAGCCAGTCGAGCTGTGCGGCATCCATGACTTCGGGCGCCATGCTTTGGTATTGGATGCCGTGATAGGACATGACGGCGGGGGAGATTCGACGCGCGATATCGGGATCGGCGAGGTCGGCATCGCTCAGGACGGGCATAAATTCGTGAAGCGTATCCAGGCACGTTGTAAGCAGTCTGTCGCTCACGTTCCACAGCGCCTGCAGGCCGCTGCTGCCTTCATTCCGCTCGATATCTAGCAGCGCACGGTGGAGGCGAGCCGTCTCGCGCGCAAAGGGTGGAATGCCCAGGACTTCAAAAGCATCTTGGGCCGCGCGCATCTGCTTGGCGGGCGAAATGATGACCTGCAGCATGGACTCTCCTCTGCCAAAAAGGAAGTTGCGGTGGAATACGGTCTGTTTTGGTCGTTTATGGGCCAGTTTAGTCCGTATTTCACCGCAACTGATGAAGGGTTGGTTAGGCGCGCTCGATGAAGGCCTTGTAGCCGCGATATGCCTCGTAGATATCGGCCTTGTTGGCGACCTCCCACAGGGCGTGCATGGACAGGACGGCAACGCCGGAGTCGATGACGTTCATGCCGTACTTGGCCATGATGTAGGCGATGGTGCCGCCGCCGCCCGCGTTGACGCGGCCGAGCTCGCAGGTCTGGAAGTCCACGCCGGCCTCGTCCATGATGTCGCGGACGAGGGCCACGTACTCGGCGTCGGCGTCGTTAGATCCGCCCTTGCCACGGCTGCCCGTGTACTTGTTAAAGCACAGGCCGCGACCCATAAAGGCTGCGTTCTTGGTCTCGAACTTGCCGGCGTAGCCCGGGTCGAAGCCGGCGGACACGTCGGAGGAGAGCATGCGGCTGTGGGCGAGTGCGCGGCGCAGGGCCAGCGGGCTATCCTCGCCGGCGAGCGTCATGATCTCGGCGACGGTGTTCTCGAAGAAGCGGCTCGTCATGCCGGTGGCACCCACGGAACCGATCTCCTCCTTGTCGACGATGAGTGTGATGCTCGTGCGCTCCACGTTGGCAACGTTGATCTGGGCGAGCATGGACGGATAGGCGCAGACTCGGTCGTCGTGGCCATAGCCCAGAATCATGGAGCGGTCGAGGCCCATGTCGCGGGCCGGGCCGGCGGGCACTACCTCGATCTCGGCGGAGAGGAAGTCCTCCTCCTCGACGTCGTACTGCTCCTTGAGGATATCCAGGAACATCTGCTTGACGGGCTCCTTGGGGGCGTCCTTGTCGTCCTCATCGAACTTGACGGGACGGCCGCCCACGATCACGTCGAGGATCTCGGCGTCGACGGCGTCCTTGGCGGGCTTGGACATCTGCTCGCTCGAGAGGTGGATTAGCAGGTCGGAGATGGTAAAGACCGGATCGTCTGCCTTGTCGCCGATGTTGATGTCGACGGTGGTGCCGTCCTTTTTGCAGATGACGCCTACGAGTGCGAGCGGGGAAGCGACCCAGTGGTAGCTCTTGACGCCGCCGTAGTAGTGCGTGTCGAGGTAGGCCATGTCGCCGGCCTCGAAGGCGGGGTTCTGCTTAAGGTCCAGGCGCGGCGAGTCCACGTGGGCGCCCAAGATGTTAAAGCCCTGCTCGAGCGGGGCGGTGCCCAGGTTGACGAGCATGAGGTCCTTGCCGTGATTGGCGGCGTACACCTTGTCGCCGGCCTTGAGCGCGCGGCCCTCGGCGATCACGGTCTCCAGATTGACGTAGCCCGCCTCCTCGGCCATCTTGATACCGGTCTTGACGCACAGGCGCTCGGTCTTGTTCTCACTCAAAAACTGCTTATAGCCGCGGCAAAGCTCCTCGAGTTCCTCGACTTGCTGTGGCGTGTACTTTTTCCATGCGCAGGGACGCTCCATGACGCAGGCTCCTTTCGGATCGATCGTGCTGGTTGATGTACCGTGAGCCATCGTATCACGCGCGGGCGCGCGGCGGCAGGGAAGCCTGATGTGCAGTGGCCGTGGGGCGGGGAGCGTGTAAACTGGAGTGAGCAAACCGTGCCCAGCCCAAAGCGAGGTATTCAATATGTCTGACAAGCGCCGTACCTTTGCCGTCATCGACGGCAACTCGCTCATGCACCGCGCCTTCCACGCCGTGCCGCCCACCATGAACGCGCCGGACGGTCGTCCCACCAACGCGATCTTTGGCTTTTTGAATATGTTCCTCAAGATGATTGACGCCTTTAATCCCGACGGCGTTGTTGTGGCGTTTGACAAGGGCAAGCCGCGCGTGCGCATGGAGATGCTGCCGCAGTACAAGGCTCAGCGCCCGCCCATGGACCCCGATCTGCACGCGCAGTTTCCCATGATTAAGGAGCTGCTCGCCGCGCTCAACGTGCCGATTTTGCAGTCCGAGGGCTGGGAAGGCGATGACATCCTGGGCACTATGGCGCGCCTGGGCGAGCAGGCCGGCTGTGACATGCTGCTGGTGACCGGTGATCGCGATATGTATCAGCTCGTGACCGAGCACGTCAACGTGGTCTCGACCCGCAAGGGCCTGTCCGACGTGGCGATCATGACGCCCGAGAGCGTGGACGATCTGTATCACGGCATCACGCCGGCGCTCGTGCCCGACTTTTATGGTCTGAAGGGCGACACGTCCGATAACATCCCCGGCGTGCCGGGCATCGGCCCCAAAAAGGCGAGCGCGCTCATTGCGCAGTACGGTAGCCTGGACGAGGTCATCGCACACGCCGACGAGGTCAAGGGCAAGATGGGCGAAAACCTGCGCGCGCACATCGACGATGCCCTGCTGAGCCGCAAGGTCGCGACCATCCGCACCGATGCGCCCGTTGAGCTCGATTTTGAGGCGACGTCCTTCCCGGCGTATTCTGCCGATGAGGTTTCCGCGGCGCTGGGCACGCTCGGTATCACCGCCATGCAGAACCGTTTCTTGGCGCTGATTGGCGGCGAGGGCGGGGCTGCTGCTGCCTCCAGTGTGCTTGAGATGCCTGCGATGGTTCGCGCAGCCGCGGGCGATGCCGACGCGCTTGGTGCCGTTGCGGCTGAGGTCTCCCGCGCGATTGATGCCGGCGAGTGGGTTGCCGCCGTGGTGGACGACGACAAGGAAGAGGGCGCGCTCTTTGGACTGACGCGCACGCTGTGGCTGGCGACTTCCAAGGGCCTGTTCGCGCTCGAGGAGGGCGACGGCGGTGCGGCGGCTGAGGTTGAGGGCTTTAACTTCGCCCACGGCGTGATTGCCGGCGTACTCGCGCGCCTGTTTATGGAGGGCCGCGTGGCGAGCCCGGATATGAAGGCGCTGCTGCATGAGCTTTCGCCTATCGATTCCTCTGAGCCCGAGCTCATGGACCCGCTGTCTGCCGATTCCACGCGCATCTTCGATACCGTGGTTGCCGCCTACCTGCTGGATTCCGACCGCTCCGAGTTCGATGAGGCGTATCTGGCCGATACCTATCTGCAGATGGCGCTGCCTGCGGCGCGCGGTGCAGAGGGTGCCGGCGAGGACGCTCCTGCACCCGCCGCCCGTACGGCGGCCTTGACGCTGGCGCTGGTCGCACCGCTGCGCGACCGCATGACCCGCGAGAACGCCGTCAACGTGTTCGATGGCATCGAGATGCCACTCGTGCCGGTGCTTGCCAAGATGGAGCGCGCGGGCATGCTCGTGGATCCCGATCGGCTGCGCAGTCTGTCCGAGGGCCTGGCGACCCAGATCACCGAGGTCGAGCGAAGCATTCGCGACCTGGCGGGTGACGAGACCTTTAACATTGGCAGTCCCATGCAACTGTCGCACGTGCTCTTCGATGTGATGGGCCTTCCGACCAAGGGCCTCAAGAAGACCAAGCGCGGTTACTATTCGACCAATGCCAAGGTACTGAGCGATCTTGCCCGCGACCACGAGATCGTGCGCCTGATTTTGGACTGGCGTGAGAAGTCCAAGATTAAGTCAACCTATCTGGACACGCTAGGTCCGCTGCGCCGTGGTGACGGTCGTGTGCACACCACGTACAACCAGACCATCACCGCGACGGGGCGTCTGTCCTCGAGCGACCCGAACTTGCAGAACATCCCGACGCGCTCTGAGCTGGGCCGCACCGTCAAGACGGCGTTTTCGGCAGGCGAGGGCAGTGTCTTTTTGGCGGTGGACTACTCGCAGATCGAGCTGCGTCTGCTAGCGCATCTTTCGGGTGACGAGCATCTGGTACGTGCCTTTAACGAGGGCGAAGACTTCCACGCCGAGACGGCCGCGCGCGTGTTTGGCGTTCCCGTGTCCGAGGTAACGCCCGACTTGCGCAGTCGCGCCAAGGCCGTGAACTTTGGCATCGTGTACGGCCAGCAGGCCTACGGTCTGTCGCAGTCGCTGCATATCTCGATGGCCGAGGCGCGCGATATGATCGACCGCTACTACGAGGCCTACCCGGGCGTGCGTACGTTTCTCGACAATGTGGTGGCGCGCGCCAAGCAGACGGGCTACGCCGAGACCATGTACGGTCGCCGGCGTCATATTCCGGAGCTCAAGGCCAAAAACCCACAGCTCCGCGGCTTTGGCGAGCGCACGGCTATGAACCACCCCATGCAGGGCACCGCGGCCGACATCATCAAGATCGCCATGGCCCGCGTAAGCCGCCGCCTGGAAGAAGAGGGCTTTGCTGCCCACATGATTCTGCAGGTACACGACGAACTGGACTTTGAGTGCCCCGTCGACGAAGTCGAGCGCCTGACCGCCATGGTCCGCGACGCCATGGAGCACGTAGTAGACCTCCGCGTACCGTTGATCGCCGAAGCCAGCACCGGCATAACCTGGGCCGATGCCAAATAAAGAAGCGCCCACAATTCCAAAGTAACCAAAAGCAGAAGGGGGCTCCTTGCCAACAAGGAGCCCCCTTCATTCCAAAAAATTCAGCCAAGTATCTAGACGCCAAGACGCCATCTAGGCGGCAAGCAAGTCACCCTAGGACCTGGCCGGGCGAGGCGGGTAAGTTTTTCGTAGATTCCGCACGAGCCGGAAAGCACTTAATGTGCTTTCCGAGCGAGCCCAGGACCTGACC
>URCU01000105.1:0-7095 GCA_900546425.1 uncultured Collinsella sp.
GCCAACGGCGGCACGTTCTTCGACGGCAACGAGACGCTCCAGGGCGTGACCGACGGCGACGGCGTCGCCCGCCAGCCCCTGGCCCCGACCCGCGAGGGCTACACCTTCGCCGGCTGGACCTATGACTCCGAGGGCACTGATCCCGTCGACTTCAGCAAGCCCGTCCAGGGCGGCGGCGACCACGTGACGTTCTATGCTCAGTGGAACATGGACGTCGAGGCCAACTCCATCGACGTCCTCTACGCAGCCAACGGCGGCACGTTCTTCGACGGCAACGAGACGCTCCAGGGCGTGACCGACGGCGACGGCGTCGCCCGCCAGCCCCTGGCCCCGACCCGCGAGGGCTACACCTTCGCCGGCTGGACCTACGACTCCGAGGGTACCGACCCCGTCGACTTCAGCAAGCCCGTCCAGGGCGGCGGCGACCACGTGACGTTCTACGCTCAGTGGACCAAGAACGAGACGCCCGCTGTCCAGACCCACAAGGTCAATTTCTATGTTGATGGTTCCACCACTACGGTTGAGGTCGAGGACGGCAAGACTGTTGCTCAGCCCAGCGATCCTTCCGTCGACGGCTTCAACTTTGTCGGCTGGTCTTCTTCCAAGGAGTCCTTCAAGAAGTTTGACTTCTCTACTCCTATCACCGAGGACACCACTGTCTATGCTTTCTTTACCGCTAAGACGCCCAAGTCCGAGACTTTGAAGAAGGATGAGGGCAAGAAGCAGGTTGCTGCTGACAAGAAGGACGAGGCTAAGGCCGAGAAGAAGGACGAGGCTGCCCTTGCTTCCACTGGCGACCCGACCTTCGTTGTGACCTCCGCTGCCGCCCTTACCGGTGCCGTGGCTGTCGCTGTGGGCATGTACATGACCAAGCGTCGCGAGCACTAATCACTTCTAGTGTTTACCTCCGGGCTTAATTAGCCCAAACCTGATAGCCGCGTGGGGACCCGACCCCCACGCGGCTTTTATGTTTTAGTTATCTTGCTGAGTTTTGTCGGCTCCTGCATCCGTTTTTAGATGTCCACGTCATATAAAGGGGCGCTGCTGCGATGTGCGCAGCAGCGCCCCTTTGCGTTGATTCTTATTGTGTGAGCTCGGCCCTAGGCCAGCGCGCGTACGTTTGAGGAGATCTTCAGCACCAAAAACTCGGTCGAGGAACCCAGCATGAGCAGGTCTCCGTCGTGGATGGGAATCTGCTTGTCCTCGTCATCGGCGGAGCGCAGCGAGCGTGGCTTTTCGATAACGGTGGTCACGCCACTGCGTGTCACCAGCACCGTTCCATTGGTGGAGTGAAGGCCGCTTGCGAGCCATGTGCCGTTAGAAAACGCTACACGCAGGTGCCGACGGGATACATCGGGTCCTACATTGGTGATGGCGTTTCGGTCGCGTGCAAAAGAACCTAGTACCGTACCCTCGGGATCGAGACTCAAGGGATAGATCGGCGGCAAGGCCGAGCCATCTTTCGCAAGCCTGAGAAGTCCCAGCTTTGCAGGAGGCTCGTTGACCTTGCGGTTAGTGCCCTGCGTCTGGACGGCCTCGGCGGTTTCGAGCGTGCCAAAGGTCTGGGCTAGTTGCGTTATGGCGAAGTCTTTGACCTCTGAGGCGGCGGCATTGGGATCGGCGAGGCATCCGCAGACCGTTAGCGCAAGGAGCTCCAAAAGGCGCCGATCGCTTTGCTTGAGACCCGGTATGACGGCGATGCGGTCAAAGATATTGCGCAGGATGGAACCATCGAGACCCCAGTGGCCTAACGATTTTGCCATACGCTCAAGGGCACGAGTCGTTATGGTTTGCTGGCGAGCGTTGGTGGCCGCCGGACTGCTACCGCTGCCGATTTTTACAGCGGCAGCCAAGTTCTTGACACTCTGCGAAAAATCAGCAAACATCTCGGGGTCGATTTTGTCGGTACCCGGAACGACGTGCACCACGCGTCGCGATAGAAACGTCTTTTCGGTAATGCGAAACCTTGGGGCCGGTTTGGAGCCCATCGGCTTGTCCGAAATCAGGATGCGCGCCGCTTCTCGATTGTTGATCTGAAGGTCGCACTTAAGGAAATCAAAGAGCACCTCGGAAGGTGTTTCCGCACGCATGATGCGAGACTCCTTTCTGGTATCCGGTGAAGGTGTTAGATGCAAAAGCCGGGTAGGACATAGGTCTTTTGGTCTGGAGCGTTTCCGGGCGTTGCCCAGCAAAACACGTCGCCGTCTTTTCCAACGCGGTTAAAGTACGTCGAGTCGGCGCCCTCGCTGCAGTCGGCGCTGGGGGTGCGCTCCCAGTAGCAGATCTTTTTGCCGGCGACGGTGCGGATCATGGTATCGTTGGTGGTCAGGCCGCTTACGCTCTGCTCGCGATAGAGCTGGTACTGATCGCCTTCTCCGCTGTAGAGGGCAGAAAGGTACTCGCTGCCATCTGCGAACGTTTCGGGCGACTGGTAGCCGCACAGCTCGCTCATGGACGGTAGCCAGAGCATGTCGTCGGTGGCGGTGATGCTGGAGACGTCTTTGGTGCCGCCGGTGTTGTTGGTGAGCTTTCGCACCGAGCGAATCTGATTACGGAGATTGTCGGGCAGCGTAGCCATGCCCTTGTCCGCCAACCATTCACGAAGCGACGATTGCTCCCAACCACCCGTTGCGGCGCTGTCATTTACAGCGCGCATAGCGATGGGGGTGCGGAACATAAAGGTGATGCCCGCAGGGAGGCCGTCATCGGTGAGCGTGTCTGCCTTAAAGCCAACGATCTGGATTTGTGCCTTGGTCCCGTCGGAAAGCCTGACAGTCTTGGTGTTCTCGTTTTCGAGTGACTGCTTGCTGTTTACCAGGTGGTAGGTTTCGGCAATCTCGAGCGCGTTTTTGTTGGAAGATGTCTCTTGGATTTTGCGGGAGATCAGGGCGAGTTCTTCCCAGGTGTAATCGTCGAGTGACGGCTTGATGCCGTGCGCCAGGTCGATAAGCCCCCAGCATCCCGTGGCAATGGCAGAGCCTGCTATGCCGGCAACGCAGACGCTGCCGAGCGCGAGCGCAGCGCGACGCGAGATAACTGGGTGACGCGTCTGAGCCTTGTCGGAGCCGGAAGGCTTCGGTTGCTGGCTAAAGTCGATCGGGGTGGGCAGCGGCGTGCGCGGCTCAAAATCGATGTCTTTAATCCAGGCATCGAGCTTGCCGACAATCGTAGACAGCGGCGCGCGCTGGGACTGCTCGTTATGGATACCGCTCATAATGACATCGACAAGCATTTGGTCGCCGGGTACGCGTGCCTCAA
Source organism: uncultured Collinsella sp. (assembly GCA_900546425.1). Classification (GTDB taxonomy): domain Bacteria; phylum Actinomycetota; class Coriobacteriia; order Coriobacteriales; family Coriobacteriaceae; genus Collinsella. Next base: position 3,259 of record URCU01000105.1, read on the forward strand.
GCGGCTCGAGCTCGTGCTCGATCTTGTACAGGTAGGGCGACTGGTCCATATGCTCGTTTAGGCGATATGGCGTGTGACCGGCATAGAGCGTGTAGAGTATGCTGCAGAGCTCGTATGTATCGATGCTGGGCGACGTGCGTAGCGGCGCCAGCTCGGGGATGTCGTTGGAGAGCATCTCGGGTGGGGCGAACTCGGGGGTGCCGTTGCGCCAGATGCCGGTGGACATGGTAAACGAGGGGTCTGAGCGCTTGATGCTCGAGCTGCCCAGATCGACTAGGCAAAGGTCAAAACTGCAGTGTGCAATCTGCTGGGCAAGGGACCGGCGCGTCGTGCGAATAATGATGTTGCGCAAGGAGATATCACGGTGCGCAAACGGCGCATCGAGCTTTTGGGCACCCAGGAGAATCTCTCCCAGGCGTTTTCCAATCGCGGCGACGGTGTTTGCGGGAATGTGGCCGCCCTCGGCGGGGTCGGTTAGCTCTGCCGCAGCATCGCGAAGGGGCAGGCCTTCAATCCACTCCATAAGGATGGCCGGTACGGAGCCGGTATAGCCGTAGCCATAGGTTTTGGGAAAGCCGCCCAACAGTGAGACGGCTGCAAGATTGCGATACTCCTCGGTAAGCGTCTTGATGCCCGAGGGGCTGACGGCGGAGCCGTTTTCATCACAGCCGCTGAGGGGCCATAGCGTTTTGAGCGCAAAGGTCTCGCCCTCGGTGTTGGCGACCTTGCGAAGATGGTGGGAACCGCCGCCGACTGCCCCGCAATCCAAAAGGGTGGTAAAGCGGCGAATGGTATCGGAGTCTTCGGTGGTCGCAAACATGGCGTTTGGTTCAAAGGGGGACAACGCGATGATATCCATGTCCGTGTCGTACGTCACGGGACAATCCTTTCGAGAAAAAGTGCATAGCGATAATGTTAGTGAAAAGGTAGCGCAACCGTTGCCTTAATCGAAAAGGTGCCGTTATTTGCATGGGATAATGCAAATAACGGCACCTTGTGCGTCGAAGATGTGTGGGAGGGCTAGTCTGTGATGCGAATGACCAAGAAGCGCGTCGTGGCGCCCAAGCAGAGCGTATCTCCGTTGTGAATCTCGACGGGCGCATTGGCAAAGTTGGCAGGGCGCTCGCGTTTGGGCGGTTCGATAGCCTGTCGGCAGCGGTCGACGCCCGAGATCAAAAACGATCCGTTGGTGGAGCCGAGGCCCTGCGCAAGCCAGCGTCCGTCTTGGAGCCAAATGCGCAGGTGCTGACGCGAGACATCGGAATCGACGTCGGTGATGGCGTTCTCGTCGCCCGTCAGCGACCCGATAATGCTGCCCACCGGGTCCGTGGTAAGGGGGCGCAGCGGCGGTCGTGCCGAGTTGCCCACGACGCGCAGCAGCCCCAGGCGAATGTCTCCCGTGGGGCGCGCGGTTGTCGAGAAAAACGAGGTGACGGTCGTCTCGACCGTGCCGAGTGTCGAGAGCATCTGGTCGGACACAAAGGACTCGGTATATTCGATGGCGCGGGCGGGGTCGCCAAGGCAGCCGGTAACGATAAAAAAGACCAGATGGATGTAGAGGCGACCTTTGATGTCGGTATCGTCAGCGGTCTCGATGCGCTCGACGCCGTTTCTAAAGTGCATGCCGTCGACGCCGCAATTGGTAAGGGCATCCTGCATGTCTGGGACACACGACTCCATGTAGCGTTTAGCGACCTTGCTCAGCGATTGGGGGTCGGAGCCTCGGTTTTGCATGATGAGGTTGAGTATCTGGCGCGCACTTTGTTCAAAGGGCGCAAACAGCGGCTCGGGAAGGTTACCGGGTTTGGCGTGAACGATTTCGCGTGAGATAAACGACGGGACCGTCAAGCGTTCGGAGATGAGGCGTCCACCGTAACGGGCGTTGCCGGCCATGAGAATTTGCGCGGCGTTACCGTTGTTGATGCGACCGAGTGACTTGAGTCCGGCGTACAGTGCACAAGATGGAGTGTCGGCCATTTGTTTTACCCCCCCCCTCCTCAAAAAGTGACATTGAATACGTAAGCATGGTCAATTATAGGCGCTTTGTAGCTCGAAATGCTCGCCAGGGGGTGTGGACGATGTAAATCGCTGCCGGAAGGCAGCAAATCAAAAAGCGGAGAGCGGATTAATAAGCTGGGAAAACGCGTTAGCAAGACCGTTGTGGGCAACATTTGGCATGATGTCGCTTTGGCTTTTGGTCACGGGGGCGTGCGGTACCATAAACGTTAATGAACTTTGACGAACGACCCGCCGAGCTTGCCTCGGCGGGCTTTTGGCGTTGCGATGCCGGAGGAACAGCATGCTCATTCACCGTATAGCCGCGCAGCTCTACACTGCCGAGGCACTGCGGACCGTCGAGGCCGGGCTCGATGCTGGCGAGGACGTGACGCTGGCCGTGTCTCAGTCGGGCCGAACGCTTATGGCCGCCGCCCAGTTTGCGCGTCGTCCGCGCCCCACGGTCTACATCGTGAGTGGCGAGGATGCGGCCGATCGCGCCGCACGCAGTCTGGCCGCCTATGTGGGCCTGGCGCACGTGTGTCGTTTTCCCGAGCGCAAGGACTATCCGTGGCGCGAGCAGGCGCCCGACGACGCCGTGGTGGCCCAGCGCTGCGAGGCCCTGGGACGCATCGTGCGCGGCGACAACTGCATCATGGTCGCCTCGGCACGCGCACTGCTGCGCTGCGTGCCGCCAGTCGAGAGCCGCTACTGGGAGTCCACGACCTTTGCGGTGGGCGAGGAGATTCCCTTTGACGAGGTGCCGCAGCGTCTGGTGGGCATGGGCTACACCAATGCCGGCGCCGCCGACGCGCCCGGCCTGTTCCGCGTGCACGGCGACACCGTCGAGGTGTTTCCCGCGCAGGAAAAAGCGCCCGTGCGCATCGAGTTTTTCGGCGACGAGATCGACCGCATCCGCCGCATGGTGAGTTCAACGGGCCAGACCATCGGCAACGAGGACAGCATCGAGATCTTCCCCTGTCGCGAGCTGGCGCTTACCGACGAGGCCGTCCACAACATGCATGTGGCGCTCTACCGCGCCAGCCAGGACGACAGCAAGTTGGCGGCGCTGCTCGAGATGGTGGATGCGCGCATCGTCACGCCTGAGCTCGACCGCTTTTTGCCGGTGATGTACGGCCAGACCGTGAGCCCGCTGTCGCATGTGAGCGGCAAGGCGCTCGTGGTGCTGTCCGAGCCGCGCTCGCTGTTCGACGATTGCCTGCGCGCTTACGAGGATATCGAGGCGCGTGCCGGCGAGGCGGGGGTCGACCGTCTGGACGGCCTGTACGTGCGTGCCCAGCAACTCGACTTTGGCGCTCAACAGCGCCTGAACTACGTGAGCCTCATCCGTGCCGGCGGTGCGGTGACGGCCGAGCTCAAGATTGAGCAGCCTTCCATCGCAGGTTCGGACAACCGTTTTATGACGCGCATTCAGGAAGTCGTGGGCAAGCGCTACGCCTGCGTGTTTGCCATTCCCGACCGCGGTGCGCGCGAGTCGATGGAGCTCACCTTTGGCGACGAGGGCATTACCTTTGAGGAATCGCTGACCGCGGCGCCCGAAAATGCCGGTGCCATCGGCGACCGCGTGCGCGTGGCAGCGGCGGATTCCGCCGACCGTGCCGCACGCCAGGAGGCCCATGCTTCCATTCGCGAGCGTCGCGCCGACGCGCTCAACGCCCGCTCGCTCGAGGCGGGTGCCGCCCAGGCTGCCGCCGGTGCCGCCGTGCCCACCATCTCGCGCGGACGCGTAACCTTTGTCGATGCCGCCCTGCCGCAGGGCGTGGTGGTGCCCCTGTCTCTTATACACATCTGACGCTGCCGACGATCGCATAAGTGTAGATC
>URCU01000106.1:0-7064 GCA_900546425.1 uncultured Collinsella sp.
GAGATTACTACGCGTCTCGTGGGCTCGGAGATGTGTATAAGAGACAGCGTCGGCGTAGGTGATGGACTCGACCAGGCAGTCGTTGTCGGCATCGTAGTCGCTCGGGACGAACTCCTCGGAGAAATCCTCCTCCTTGAGGTAGTCACGCATCTCCTCGAGCATGGCCTTGCACTTGACGTAGGTGTTTTTGGTGGCAGCCTTGCCGGCCTTGTTGGCCAGGGCGGTGCGGGCCTCGGTGCCCTCGGCGGCCTGCATGGCCTCGTCGACGGTCAGGTTCTGCTCGATGAGCTCCTTCTGCAGGGCGTCGAGGTAGGCGCGGACGCCGGTAGCGCAGTGATCGCGGTTCTCATAGGCGAGCGTGTTGATGTCCATGAGGACGTAGTTGATGGAGTTCTTGGGCTCCTCGTTGTTCACGACGTCTTCCTCTTCGCAGTGATCGAAGGAGACATCCTGATCGCTAAAGTAGGGGCTGACCTCGGTGAGCAGTGCGGAGTAGAGGGGGATAGCGACGGAGAACTCGGCGTTGGAGAGCATCTCCCACTGAATGGTCGCGATCTCGGGATCCATGCCCTGACGGATTTGGAAGGTGTGGATCTCGGTGTTGCGGTTGGAGCCGATGGCATAGGCGCCGTCGGTGTTGGCGTTGAGACCGGCGACATTCTCGCCGCGAGCAGCGAAGCTGCGGATCATCTCAAAGGTGTTCCAGTCGGACTTGCCGGGCTGGAAGAACAGCGGCTGCATCTCGTGGACCAGGGCGCCGGTCGTGGCGCGAGCGTCTTCACGCTCGTCCTTGACGATCTCGTAGTCAGTGCCTTCAGCCAGCGGGGCCATGAAGTAATCGCGACCCTGGATATAGCGCGACCACTGGTGCATACCGGCCTCGCCGATCTCCTCGCCGTAGGTCTTGGCGACGTCGAACTTGCCGTCAGTGTACTCGGCAAAGCCCTTCTCCTTAGGCATGGACTCGATGCCCTCGGAATGGAGACAGTTCTCGGTGTCGTCGAGGTCGACGTCATAGGTGAGGTTGCCGATGTTGGGGTTGAGCGAGGCGATGTCATCGGCGAGCCTCATGGCAATCCACTGATGGCCGGAAAGCGCGGCGAACAGCCAGGTCTCGGTGCTGTCGGCGATGATGATCTGGTCGTTGGAGCAGACGCCCTGCTCGTCGATCAGGCTGCCGATGAGCTCGACGCCCTCGCGGGCCGTGGCGCTCTCGCCCAGGATGACGCTAGCGTAGTTGTACTCGCCGATGCCGGTCTCCTCGGTGATGGGGTCGGCCTCTTCGGCCTTCTCGTTATAGGAGGTGCTCAGCGTGGCAGAGCAGGAGACGCCCTTCTCGTTGATGCCGGCTTCGGAATATGCGTCGTAGCGATCTTCCCACTGCGAGGGGTTGTCGCGAACGAAGGTGTAGCGGTAGGTTGCGCCCTTGGACTTGTATTCAAAACCGGACTCGACCGATGTGTACTCGTTGCCGTCCTTGTGTGCGGGCTCAATGCCAAAGTGCTTGACATAGCGCGGACCGAAGTCCTCGGAACGGCCATAGTACGTGTTGCCGTCTGCCGTGAGCTTGCTACCCATGTAGATCTGGGTGCAGGCGAGCGCCGAAGTCGGCATGGCCATGATGGCCGCTGCTCCAAACGCAAGGCCGCAGCCGAGCTTTTTGAGCGTGTTGACAGGATGAGTAAACCTCATGATCCCTCCCAACTGTTGAGACCCCACAAAACTGTGCGGAATCTCAGCTAATAAATACATCTATTAGCCTATAGGAAGTCTAAATAGTATTCATCTATTTCGATTAAATACTCGATGAGCGTCCTAAAATATGCGATGAGCGGACAATAATACTCATTACCTAGCTTTATTTAAATAAAGACGCCCTGCAATTACTGTGCCTGAATAAAGTGCCTTGCACGGGGCGCAAAGAAAAATCCCCCGCTGTTTGGCAAATGCATAAACAACGGGGGAGACGATGATTGGATGAATATCATACCAATGTGGAATTACTTCTTCCGGCGGTGGATTACGTTAATCGCATAGCCGACGAGCATGGCCAAGACGATGACGATAAAGCCGGGCAGGGGGGTGTCGTTCATGGGGTCCTCCTATTTTCCGAGTGGGGAGAATTCGTCGACGATGAGGTCGAGGCATTGCGGAAGTGCGCGGGCACCAAAGACGCCCGAGTTGCTGGAGATGATCTCGCCATCGAACTGCATGCCCAGCGACGGTGTGCAGGTGATCTTGGCTTCTTTGGTCTGGATGATCTTGAACTGCGGGCGGCCGAGCACCTTGCCGGCGGGGTCGAGCGCGGCAGTGATCACGGTCGGGAGCAGCTGGACGGTTTTTACGGGCTCGATGACCGCGATGTCGACCATGCCGTCGTTCATGCGGCAATCGGGGAACAGGTTGATGTCGTTTTGAATGACCGAGGTGTTGCCGGCCATGCAGCAGATGCCATCGAGCTCCTCGACAATGCCGTCATGCTCAATCGTAAAGTGCGCCACCGTGGGGTTGGGTGTGGCGAGCGCCGACAGGAAATAGGCGATCTCACCGATGTCGTTTTTGGTGGGGGCGGCCTTCATCATGATCTCGGCGTCGAAGCCCGAGCCGGCGATGATGATAAAGCCGTGGCGCTTTTCGTTGCCGTTCTCGTCGAGCCAAAAGAGCTCGCCCATGTCCACTTTGACCGTGCGACCGGCGCGGCAAGCCTTGGCAAGCGCCGCTGCCTCGGGGGCATTGCCAATGTTGTTGAAGAACAGGCAGGCCGTGCCGGAGGGAAAGACGAGCGTGGGGACGCCGCACCCGCGCATCTGGTCGAGCACGTTGGAGACGGTGCCGTCGCCGCCCGAAACGACCACGCGATCAAACTCGCGCACGTCTGCCACGGCGTCCTCGGGTTCCATGCCATCGCCGATAAAACGCATCACGACCTCGTCGCCGCCCTGCGCGAGGGCGTGCGTGAACGCGTAGATTTCATCTGAGCTGGGGCCCGATGCCGGGTTGTGGATGATAAGGCAGCGCATACTTACGTTCCCGTTCTGTGACTAACCGAGTATAGTTGTAGGGCAATGCCAATATCCTACCCGTGTTTTTCGGGCCTAACCTTATTCGATGGGTTGATATGTACATTTCCACACATCAGGCTCTGCTCTACTTTTGCCAGCGCGCCCGTGAGTTTGACGCGATTGCCGTCGATACCGAGTTTTTGCGCGAGCGCACGTTCCACCCGCGCCTGTGCTTGGTCCAGATCGCCACCCCTGCCGAGAGCGTCGCGGTCGATCCCCTGGTGATCGACGACCTATCGCCGCTCGCCGAGCTTATGGGCGATGAGAGCGTGACCAAGGTGTTTCACGCCTGCTCGCAGGATATGGAGGTTATGCTTCATACCGTGGGCGTGCTGCCGCGTCCCATTTTTGACACACAGGTCGCCGCCGCCTTTTTGGGCGAGCGCCAGCAGATTTCCTACGGCGCGCTCGTGCAGACGTTTTGCGGCGTTTCGTTGCCTAAGACCGAGTCGCTGACCGACTGGTCGCGCCGCCCGCTGACCGACAAACAGATCGAGTACGCGATCGATGACGTCAAGTACCTGATTGTCGCCTATACCGAGATGATGAGCCGCCTGCGTGAGCTGGGCCGCGTGGACTGGGTGCTCGACGAGTTGCGTCCGCTGGCCGACGAGTCGCACTACCGCGCCGACCGCCATGAGGCATTCCGCAAGGTCAAGCGCATCAACTCGTGTAGCCGCCATCAGCTGGGCATCGCGCGCGAGCTTGCCGCTTGGCGCGAGGACCGCGCCGAGCGCCGCAACATCCCACGCAAGTGGGTCATGTCCGACGATACGCTGCTGGCGCTCGTCAAGCGCAATCCTGTGCGCGTTGAGGAGTTCCGCAGCATCCGCGGCACCGATCAGCTGGGGGAGCGCGACGTGGACGGCGCGCTCATGGCCATTAAGCGCGGCGCGAGCTGTCCGCACGATCGCCTGCCGCTCATGGTGCGCGGGCACCGTCAGATTTCGCCGGAGCTGGAAAGCGTGACGGACCTGATGTATGCGCTCATTCGCCTGGTCGCCGAGCGCTCGGGCGTGGCGACCTCGGTCATTGCCTCGCGCGATGACCTGGCCGATTACATCGAGCATCCCGAGCAAAGCCCCCTGCGCGAAGGTTGGCGCTTTGAGCTCGTGGGCTCGCGCCTGGACGATTTGCTCTCGGGCAATATGGGACTCACCGTGAAGGACGGCAAAATCGAGCTTTTGTAGATATAGTTACGCAGTTTTACCAAACCGCGTAACAGCTCGGCCGTTTTCGCTGACATTGCCAAAACATCGATTCTGTCTCGTTAGCTGGGCGAGTGGGTAGAATGCCTCCAACGTGTATCTCGATTCGGAGGAATTCGCATGCCTTATTACTATGGATACGGCTTTGGCATTGACCCGCTGTACCTGCTGGTTGTTCTTGTCTGCACGGTGCTTGGCTTTGCCGCGCAGAGCTATATCAACTCGACGTACAAGACGTGGTCTAAGGTTCGCTCGGACGGCGATACGGGTGCCACGGTCGCGCGACGCATGCTCGATGCAAACGGCTGCAATGCGGTGGGTATCAAGGGTGTTGCCGGCGAGCTCACCGATTATTACAACCCGCAGGACAACAACCTGTATCTGTCGGATGCCAACCGTTCGGGCGGGTCGGTCGCAAGCGTTGCCGTCGCCTGTCACGAGGCAGGCCATGCCGCCCAGCGTCAAAGTGGTTATGCCATGATGAAGGTACGCACCGCTTTGGTCCCCGTCGTCAACTTTACCCAGAACACCTGGACGATCGTGCTGCTCATGGGCCTGTTCATGAACATCGCGGGGCTCACGACCCTCGCGCTAGTCTTCTTCTCGTTTAGCGTGCTGTTCCAGCTGGTTACGCTGCCGGTCGAGATCGATGCCAGTCGCCGCGCCGTGGCGTATATCGAGCAGTCGGGCATGAGTTCCAAGCAGGTCAACGGCGCCAAGAAGGTGCTGACGGCAGCCGCGCTTACCTATGTGGCCGCAGCGCTCACTTCGATCATTCAACTGCTCTACCTGATGGCTCGCTACAACAGAAACTCCAACCGATAACAAATAGGACAGGCAGGCGCCGCGGGGATTCGTGTCCTCGCGGCGCTGTACTATGTGTTGGACTTAAATTTGCACGGGGCCGGAGCCCCTGTGCGCGATAACGAAAGGAGGCTGCGTGGCAGGCTGGAATCTGACCGGCAATACCGTTTCCGCCGAGTTCGACGGATCGGACGAGCAGGAGCGCAAAGAGCTCAGCGTGAGCCAAGCGGTGGAGATCGCCGCCGGCGCGCTCGATGCCATTCCGCAGCTGAGCGTTTTGGGTGAGGTCACGGGTTTTCGTGGTCCCAATGCCCGAAGCGGCCACTGCTACTTCCAAATCAAGGACGACTCGGCGGCCGTCGACTGCATCGTCTGGAAGGGCGCCTACCTTAAGCGCACCTTCGACTTGCGCGACGGCATGCAGGTGAGCTTTAAGGGCAACTTCAATCTCTACAAGCCCACGGGTCGTATGAGCTTCGTCGCCCGCTCGTTCTCGCTGGCGGGGGAGGGCTTGCTGCGTCAGCAGGTGGCTCAGTTGGCCGAAAAGCTGCGTCGCGAGGGCCTGATGGACGAGGCGCGCAAACGTCGCATTCCGGTGTTTTGCTCGCGTGTGGCGGTCGTCACCTCGCTTTCGGGCGCCGTAATCGACGACGTTAAGCGCACATTGCGCCGTCGCAACCCGCTCGTCGAGCTTGTCTGCGTGGCCGCAAAGGTCCAGGGCGAGGGTGCGCCGGCAGAGCTTATTGAAGGCTTGCGCCGCGCCGCTGCCATTACGCCGGCGCCCGATTGCATTTTGCTCGTGCGTGGCGGCGGTTCCTTCGAGGACCTCATGACCTTTAACGACGAGGAGCTTGCCCGTGCGGTGGCAGCCTGTCCCGTGCCCGTGGTGACGGGCATTGGACATGAGCCCGATACCTCGATCTGCGACATGGTGAGCGACCGTCGCGCCTCCACGCCCACGGCTGCGGCAGAATCGGTGGCGCCGGCTATGACGGAGTTGGTCGATGTGCTCGAGACGCGCCATCAGCGTCTGGGCGCCGCGATGGCTTCGATGATCGGGTCGGATCAGGTCGATCTGGAAATGCTCGACCAGCGCGGTCGTCGTGCCTGGGGCACCTATACGGCTCGTCTGGGCGACGCGCTCGATGCGGCCGCGTGCCGCCCGTGCCTCAACGATCCAACGTTTATGGTCGAGCGTCGCGAGTCTGAGCTTGCCTTGACGGCCGATCGTCTGTCCGGCGCCATAACGCGTTCGGTTGGGGCCTTTCGCTCCAACTTCGAGCGTCTGCCCGAGCGCTTGATCGCAAGCACCTCAGGGCTCGATGGCAAGCGCCATGCGCTCACGCTTGCGAGTTCCCGTCTGGAGCATCAGGGGCGCACGATGCTCAGCAAACCTGCGTCCGACCTGGGCCGAGCTGCCGCGTCGCTCGATGCCTTGTCGCCGCTCAAGGTGCTTGCCCGCGGTTACTCCATCGCGTACAGCGATGACGGTGTGGCTACGAGCGCCAAGACCTTTAAGCCCGGCGACGCCATTCGCGTGCGCATGGCAGACGGCAACGTGGCGGCAACGGTCGATACAGTCGAGTAGCCCGCGTTTCATAGCGATAAACCTTTAGGAAAGGAAACAGATATGGCAGAGAAGACCCCGGTCGAGCAGCTTACGTACAAGCAGGCCTCGCAGGAGCTGGAGCTCATCATCCGTAGCTTGGAGTCGGGCGATATGGAGCTCGAGGAGTCGCTCGAGAGCTATACCCGCGGCGTCGAGCTCCTCAAGAGCCTGCGCACCCGCCTGTCCGATGCCGAGCAGAAGGTCTCGGTGCTCCTGAAGGACGTCGACGGCAACGACGTGCTCGCCGACGGCGAGGCCGCCAACACCGACGACAACCTCTCGTTCTAACCACCCCGCAGCCTACTTTGGGGTAGTCTTTTTGGGACGGGGCTTTTTTGACTACCCTTGCTGTCTCTTATACACATCTGACGCTGCCGACGA
>URCU01000107.1:0-7054 GCA_900546425.1 uncultured Collinsella sp.
GGGGTGGCGCTGGATAATCTGGCCCTCGAGTTTAAAGAGCAGTACGTTGATAGCCTTGATCAGCGGGGTGATGGGCTCACCGGCGGTGTAGGTGGCATCGGCAAAGGCGACGAGCTCGCGCAGCGAGATGCCGTAGTCGTTCTCGAGGATCTCGTAATTGTCGTAGCGCAGGTTGTTGCGCAGCACCGTGGCGATGCAGGCGGGCTCGCCGGCAGCGGCGCCCATCCACAGCAGGTCGTGGTTGCCCCACTGGATGTCGAGCGAATGGTAGGTGAGCAGGCGGTCCATAATCTTGGCAGCGCCGCCGCCACGGTCGAAGATATCGCCCACCAGGTGTAGGTGGTCGACGGCCAGGCGCTTGATGAGCGAGGCGAGCGACTCGATAAAGTCGTCGGCGCTTGCGGTCTCTAGGATGGACTCCACGATGCGCTCGTGATAACGCACACGATAGTTGTTCTCGTCCGGATGCGTGTGCAGCAGCTCGTCGATGATGTAGGCGTAATCGCGCGGGATGGCCTTACGCACCTTGGAGCGCGTATAGCGGCTCGAAAGCGAGCGGGCAACTATGATGAGCTGGTCGAGCATTGTCTTGTACCAGGTGGGGGAGTCCTCGCGCCGGCTGCGGACCAGCTCGATCTTCTCGCGCGGGTAGTAGATGAGCGTGCACAGCTCGCCCTTTTCGTCAAAGGAGAGCGTGTCGCCAAAGATCTCGTCGACATGTTCGCACACGACCCCCGAGCAGTTGTTGAGGATGTGCATAAAGGCTTCGTACTCGCCGTGCACGTCGCTCATAAAATGCTCGGTGCCTTTGGGCAGGTTGAGAATGGCCGAGAGATTGATGATCTCGGTAAACGCGGATTGCTCGGTGGGAAATTGTCTCGACAGCAGACGCAGATACTTAAAGTCTTGCGGGTTGCGATCGAATGCGACCATGAAACACCTTCCGATATGGTTGGTAAAACTGATAAACAGCGTCAAACGTTTATCAGTATGCGCCGGCTTTGTTTCGATTTTGCGCCGGCGGCTGAATTGTCGGCTGAACGGTTTGGTAAATCGATTTAGTTGAGGTTGATGTGTCGGTTGGGTGGAGACGAAGGGGGTGATTTTGCCCATATGGGCCCATGGCGGGGATGGGGATGTTCATGATAAAGATATTCAATGCAAATGGTTCGAATTGGTAAATAGTGGACGTTTGTATCGTATTTAGGCTTGCTGTGCGATAATTTGCGCAGCAATACTTAAGGAGCCTCATATGAGTGATTTTGTCCTGACCTGTGAATCCGCCGCCGACCGGACCCGTGAGTTCTTTGCGTCGCGCAATATCCCTGTCGTGTGTTTTCATTACGAGATCGACGATGTTGTCTATACGGACGATCTGTATCAGTCGATTACGCCGGACGAGTTTTTTGCCCAGATTGCCGCGGGCGCCATGCCCAAGACGTCTCAGGTGAGCGTGGGTGAGTACGAGGAGTTTTGGGAGCCGTTTGTTGCCGAGGGTAAAGACGTGCTGCACCTGACGTTGTCGTCGGGTATTTCGGGCACGTATGGATCGGCCTGCGTTGCGGCGCAGATGCTCGCGGATCGCTATCCCCAGGGCGGCAAGGTGCGCGTCATCGATTCGTTGGCGGCGTCTTCGGGCTTTGGCCTATTGCTGGAATATGCCGCCGACGTGCGCGATAGCGGCGCTTCGCTCGACGAGACGGCCGCTTGGATTGAGGAGCATAAACTCAACCTTCACCACTGGTTCTTCTCGACCGATCTGTCGAGCTACCTGCGCGGCGGTCGCATTTCGGCCGCGAGCGCGATCATCGGCACAGCGCTTAAGATTTGCCCACTTATGACGGTCGATTGCGAAGGCAAGCTGTCGCCACGTGAGAAGATCCGCACCAAGAAGCGCGCGATTTCCGAGATGGCTAAGACCATGATGAAACACGTGCAGGACGGTGCGGATTATTCGGGTAAGTGCGTCTTGTCCCATTCGGCGTGCCGCGAGGATGCCGAGGCCGTTGCGGCGCGGATTGAGGAACAGGTTCCGCAGCTCAAAGGCAAGATTGAGATTAATAGCATCGGTGCTCTGATCGGTTCGCACACCGGACCTGGTACGGTGGCTCTCTTCTTTATGGGCGACAAACGCGTGGATTAACTTGGCCCATCACGTCGCCGCATGATTGCTCAAACGAAAACGGCCCGCCTCACGTTTGTGAGGCGGGCCTTGCTGTTTGGGTTAGCGTTTCTTGCCGCGGAAGAAGAAGCCGTGGAGCGATGGCTTGAGGCCGCGGTTGGCGCGGCGCTCCTCGATATGATCGTGGATCGAAGCGACGCGCTCGATAACCTCGTCGGGAATCGGCACGTCGGGATTCATGTTCTCGACCTGACTGACCTCGGCGGCGGCAACCTGGTCGATAATGGGCACATCGTCGTGCGAGATGACGGGCGTGGCGTCTTCCTTCATCTTGCGGTAGCGCTGCATCATGTCGGTCTGTAGCTGCTGGGCCGAAGGCGGCGTCCAAATGATGGCGTTGGCGCCGGCGGCGATGGTCTCGCGGATGCTCTCGGGTGTTTTGCCGCCCGGTGCGATGAGCGGCAGGTTGGGATAGTGCTCGCGCAGTTCACGTAGGACCTGGGGCGTGTTTTTGCCGGCGGCGATGTTGAGAATCTTGGCTCCGGCGCGCACTTTGGCATGCGCATCATCGTCGCAACGTACGACTGTGGCGATGACGGGGATGTCGGCGATGTTGGTGATGTGCTCGACCATCTCGGCAGTGGCGGGGGAGTTGACCACACAGCCTGCCGCGCCCTGCATCTCGGAGACGGCTGCCATCTGTACGGAGCGCTTACCGGTCGTAGTTCCGCCGCCCACGCCTACAAAGACCGGGCACTCGGCGACAGTCAACAGCGCCTGCGTAATGGCAGGCTGTGGCGTGAAGGGGTAAACGGCAAAGACGGCATCGGCGTTGGAGTTGCGGATGACCGCCACGTCGGTGGTGTAGATAAGCGACTTGATGCGACGGCCGAAGAGCGTAAAGCCGCTGGCCTCCTCGATCTCGTCGGGCATGCGGAGGGCCGCCTTGCGCAGACGCCCGTCGATGGGCAGCGGCTCCATGGGGAGCAGTCCGTTGGGGGTCACGGCTACCTGGGGCTCGGTGAACTCGTCTGCGAGCTCGACCTCGGAAAAATCGACCGAGGCGACGATGTCCTCGTGAACCTCGGCGGGAACATCGATGGGGGCCTGGTCGTTCGTCGCGGCAGGCGCGTCGAAGGAACTGGTGCCGACAAAGGCGTCGACGCGCTCGTTCAAATCGTTGAGAGTATCCATGGAGGCTCGATTCTATGCGATGGTGGCTGGCAGGGTGCCGACAGCGTTGTGCTTGCTAAATCGTTTGACGAGTTGATTTTTCCCCGCCGTGCCATCCGTTAGACCGAAGGGCCGGCGAACGTGAAGGAGCTGTGGTGGCGGGTATTGAGGTGCTATCTTGAATGTCCCGTTTAAAAGAGAGGTGACGCGGTATGGAATTCACAGCAATGTTGGGCTCGATTGGCCTGTGTGTGGGCGCAATCGTTGCCGCCGCGGTCATCTACTTGGTGGTCACGGCCATTAAGGGAAAAAGGGCCGAGCGCAAGGAACGCGAGGCACTTAAGCAGCACCGTGACCAGCAGGACAAGCGCGCACGGCGATAGTTTGTTGAGTTTTGAATCCGTGCGCTAGCTGCGTTTTCGGATCAGGGCGATGTAGAAGCCCTCAAAGTCGCGGCTAGGCGGAATGGTCAGCGTACCGGGCATACCGTTGGCGACGGCCGAGACATGGCCGGCAGCGATGGCCTCGGTGAGGGCGTTGCTCTCGACGCGTGGCTCTTCGCCAGCTTCCTGGGCGCGGCGCGTTTCACTTTCGCTCGGCGTGCCGTCGAGGGGGATGAGCTCGCAGTCCATATGCTTGTCGAGGGTCTCTTGCAGGGCGTCCTCGTTTTCCTGCGGCATAATCGAACAAGTCGAATAGACGAGCGTGCCGCCCGGTTTGAGGGCTCCCATGGCGCGGTCCAGAAGTGCTCGCTGCGAGCGGGCGCACTTGCCGAGCAACTGCTCGGTGAGGCCGCGCAGGCTCTTCTCGTTGCCGCTGATGACGGTGCCCGTGCCGGTGCAGGGAGCGTCGAGCAGGATGCGGTCAAAGCGGAAGAATTCGTCGAGCTCGCGTGCGTCGATGCGCATGACGGGCACATTTTTTGCGCCTTGGCGGTGGAGGTTAGCTTCGAGCTTTTCGGCGCGGGGAATGCTCATCTCGCAGGCCGTGAGGTGCGCCTGTCCCTGCGTGAGGGCGGCGATCTGCGTCGTCTTGCCACCGGGGGCCGCGCACATATCCAGGATGTCCTCGCCGGTCTGAGCGCCCAGGACCAACGGCGGCATCATGGACGACAGGCTCTGCAGATAGATTTTGCCGTCGCGGTAGATGTCGAGATCCCACAAATCGGATACCTGAGCCTCGGGCAGGATGAAAGCGTCCGGATACCAGGTAACGGTTTGGTGCGCGATGCCAGCCTCGTCGAGTGCGGCGGCGATGTCTTCGGCGGTCGCCTTGAGCGTGTTGGCACGCAGTGTGACTGGGCGTGTGGCCGCGGCGCCAAACCCTTCGATCATGAGCTCGGCATCGGTGGGGGCATAGGCGCCGGCGACCGTGTCGACCATAAAGCGCGGCAGGTCGGCGGCGGAGTGTTGGGAGGCAAGCTGGTCGGAAAGCTCGGTAGCAGCAAACTGCCTAAGCTTGAGCTCGGCCTTGACCTGCTTTTTCTGCTTACGACGACGCGGCTTGGACATCCGTCTTTCCTTCCCATTCCATTAAAAGTAGTCAATTTGGGACGGGGCTATTTTAGCTACCCGTCCGTTTCGGCAGGCGTTGCAGTTAAATTTGGGACGGGGTAGCTAAAATAGCCCCGTCCCAAATTGACTACTCTGCCTTGGCGTTTGCCTAGTACTGGCTCTCGTGCTTGCTGAAGAAGTCGAAGCGCGGGGGCAGCGGCTTCACGCGGTGCTCGCCGGGCTTCTCGCCCAGGCTCTCCACGAACTCGTCCGTAGAGGCAAAGATGTTATCCCAGCTAAAGAAGGCGACCGGATCGACATCGAAGTACTCGCAGATGAGCTCGCAGCCGGCCGGGACGATGCCGTGCATGAGCACGGTCGCCACGCGCAGCTCGGTAAAGGCGTCGACCAGTGCCTGCGTCATTGCGGCGTTTGCCTCGCTATCCTCGAGCTTGTTGGCGGCCTTGGAGGCGTCGCTCCAGCGCTTGTTGGCGGCACGCAGGTAGTCGTCGCACACGGCGAGCGCGCGGTGCGTCTCGAACTTGTACATGGCCTGCTCAAAGGCGAGGGCTGCCTGCTCGGCGGCTTCGACCACGGTGGTGGAGGCAGCACCGGCGGGGATGCAGCCGTTGCGGTACGGGCTCTCGTCGCCCTCCTTGACGGCGACGCCGTAGAAGCAGCTGCGGGCCAGGCGGTTGAACACGCCGGTCAAAAGGGCGCTCTCCTTAAGGGCCGGATCGATGACGCGCTTGTCGTCGCAGGCGCGCACCTCGTTGCCGTCCTTGTCCTTGCCGGTCACGCGCGTGTCATATGCCTTGGGACTAAAGCTCACCGGCTTCTCGGACAGGCCGAGCGACAGCCAGTGCGCACGCATCTGCTCGCAGGTGTAGTGGTTGAGCAGGTCGTCTGCCGGCGGGGGAGGCGTCTGCGAGGACGAGCTCGCCTTTTTGCCCATGTAGAGCAGGTGGTAGCAGGCGCTGACGGTGCTCTGCGTGAGGTCCCAGCCCAGGGCCTCCCACATGGCGGTCTGCGCGATGCAGTAGAAGTAGATGTTGTCCTGGCCAATGAACTGGTAGATCTGTGCGTCATCCGAGCACCACCAGTCGCGCCAGTCGAGCGAGCTGTGCTGGTAGGTGGGCGCGGGGACCTGCGTGGAATCGGCGGCGGGCTCGCCCATGAGGGCGGCGTCCTGGGCGGCGACACCCTCGGTCACGCCGGCGGCCTTGGCATCGCGTGCGAGCACGGTGCGGGTGTAGCTGATGGGCGCCCACAGGCTCTCGGGCCAGCACCAGCAGGTGACGTCGGTCACGCCGTCGACCTCGGGCACCGGAACGCCCCAGTCGATGTTGCCGGTGATGCGGAAGGGCACGAGCGCCTTGCCGCTGCGGAAGCGCACGCCGCCGTTGGCGAGCACCGCGTGGGCGTCATCGCGCTCCTTCCAGCTGGGGAAGGTGACGGTAAAGCTGCTCTTGTTGCCCTCGGGCTCCAGCACGGTGTGCTCGGGGAGCTGGTCCTCGACGGCGCCGAAGGCCTCGCGGAACTTGTTCTGGATGTAGAGCTGTGCCGGCAGCAGCCACTCCTCCATGGTCTTGGAGACCACGGAGCGAACCTGCGGGTTCTGGGCGAGCTTGGCGGTGTAGGTCTTCATAAAGTCGAGGTAGGCCGGCAGGTCGAAGTAGAGGTTGTCGACCGGGCGCAGCTCGGGTACCTCGCCGGTGAGCTGGCTCTTGGGCGCGATGAGCTCCTCGGGCTCAAACTGGTGACCCAGATCGCACTCGTCGGCGTAGGCTTTCTCGGACTTGCAGCCCTGGATGGGGCAGCGGCCGATCACCTGGCGGCCATTGAGGAACGTGCCGGCCTTGGCGTCGTAGAACTGCAGCGTGGAGCGTTTGGAGATGGTGCCTTGCTCGTGCAGGCGCTCGATAATCTCGGCGGTAACCTCGTTGTGGATCTGGGCCGCCGGCTCAAGGCCCGAGCCGCCGTAGATGTCGCAGCTGATGTTGTAGTTGTTGAGGGTCGCGGCCTGACGGGAGTGATTGGACTCGACATACTCGCCGATGGACTTATCGTAGCCCTCGTTCTCCTTGAGCTTGCGGTAGCTCTCCATGATGGGCGAGCCGTAGCAGTCGGTGCCCGAGGTGAAGATGACATTCTCGCGGCCCAGGCGGTCGCGCAGGAAGCGGGCGAAGAAGTCGGCCGGGACAAAGACGCCGCCAACGTGGCCAAAGTGAAGGCCCTTGTTGCCGTAGGGCTCGCCGGCGGTAAC
>URCU01000108.1:0-7035 GCA_900546425.1 uncultured Collinsella sp.
CTACGCGTCTCGTGGGCTCGGAGATGTGTATAAGAGACAGGCATGCGATGCGCCATACCTTTGCGACCGACTTGCTCGAGGGCGGTGCGGACCTGCGCTCGGTTCAAGAGCTGCTAGGTCATGCGAGCCTGTCCACGACGCAGATCTACACGCATCTCACACCCGATCGGCTTAAGCGGGCTGTGGCTCAAGCCCATCCCCGCGGCGAATAGTGGCTGGGACGTCCCGCACCGCACTCAGGTGTGTGGTTTTGATTGCGGGTTGGCAGGAAGAGGCATTCCTGCTATCATTCATCGGGTTGCTTCACGGCAACATGTTTTTATCACGCACGCGCGGCTACTTCATACCGTGGTGCCCGGGCTTTGGTAGCACATGTCCGGGTTGGTTTTGGAGGATGACCCCGCGCGGAGGCAAACCACAGGAGGTTTAACATGGCTACCAAGATTAATATCCGCACCCTGCTCGAGGCCGGCTGCCACTTCGGTCACCAGACCCGTCGCTGGAACCCCAAGATGAAGCCGTTCATCTTCGGTGAGCGCAACGGCATCTACATCCTCGACCTCAAGCAGACCATCCTCGACGCCGACCAGGCCTACACCTTCGTCAAGAACGTCGCCAAGGGTGGCAACGTGCTGTTCGTCGGCACCAAGAAGCAGGCTCAGGAGGCCGTCAAGAACGCTGCTGAGCGCGCCAACATGCCTTACATCAACCAGCGTTGGCTCGGCGGTATGCTGACCAACTTCGTCACCATCCGCTCCCGCATCAACCGCATGGAGGAGCTCGAGGCCATGGTCGAGGACGGCCGCATGGCTGTTCTGCCCAAGAAGGAGCAGGCTGTTCTCGGCAAGGAGCTCACCAAGCTCCAGACCAACCTCGGTGGCGCCCGCGACATGAAGGGTCTGCCCCAGGCTCTCTTCGTCATCGACACCAAGCGCGAGGAGAACGCCATCAAGGAGGCTCAGCGCCTGAACATCCCCGTCGTCGCTCTGATCGACACCAACTCCGATCCCGACGAGGTCGAGTACGGCATCCCCTGCAACGATGACGCTATCTCCGCTGTCACCCTTATGTGCGAGCTCATGGCTGACGCCTGCCTCGCTGGCTCCGGCAAGGAGCAGGTCTCCGAGGCCGAGATGGCCGCTGAGCCCAAGGCCGAGTAAATCAGTCTTAGTTAATTCTTTTTCATCTCTTTGAAAGGAACCACAATGGCCCAGATTACCGCCGCTATGGTCAAGCAGCTCCGCGAGATGACCGACTCCCCGATGATGGAGTGCAAGAAGGCTCTCGTCGAGGCTGACGGCGACATGGACGCCGCTGTCGACGTTCTGCGTAAGAACGGCCTTGCCAAGGCTGCCAAGAAGGCTGGCCGTGAGACCAACGAGGGCGCTGTCGCCGCGTTCGTCTCCGAGGATGGCAAGACCGGCGCTCTGCTCGAGCTCTCCTGCGAGACCGACTTCGTTGGCTCTAACGCCAAGTTCACCGGCTTTGCTTCCAAGGTCGCTGAGGTTGTCGCTACCACCGAGCCTGCTGACGTCGACGCTCTGCTCGAGAAGCCGATGGGCGAGGAGACCGTTTCCTCCGAGCTCACCGAGATGATTCACATCATGGGCGAGAACATGAAGATCTCCCGCTTCGCTGCCCGCAAGGCTGAGAACGGCGCGCTCGCTTCTTACATCCACATGGGTGGTAAGATCGGCGTCCTCGTCGAGTTCGCCTTCGAGAAGGCCGAGACCGCTCAGGCTGAATCCTTCAAGACCTTCGCTCACGACGTTGCCCTTCAGGTTGCCGCCGTCGCCCCGATCTGCGCTACCCGCGATCAGGTTCCGGCCGAGACCGTCGAGCACGAGAAGCAGATCTACATGGCTCAGGCTGCCGAGTCCGGTAAGCCCGAGGCCATTCAGGAGAAGATGGCTGTCGGCCGTCTGGAGAAGTTCTACAAGCAGTCCGTGCTCACCGAGCAGGAGTTCATCAAGGACAGCTCCCTCACCATCAAGAAGTACGCTGAGCAGGTCTCCAAGGAGCTCGGCGACACCATTACCGTCGTTGCCTTTGACCGTCTGGTCCGTGGCGAGTAAATAAGCTCTTGTAGCTGGTAATGAGCAGGCTGTGGGTTTTACTCACAGCCTGCTTTTTCATGGCTCTTCTTAGAGCCTTTGATAGAATGTTGAAAGTTCAATCTAAAGGAGGATCGCTTTGTCCGACATCCGATATAAACGCGTGCTTCTTAAGCTTTCCGGCGAAGCGCTGATGGGCGACGGCCAATATGGCATCGACCCCAAGGTTACCGACCATCTTGCTAAGCAGGTCAAGGAGCTGCTCGCCGTTGGCCATGAGGTCGGCGTCGTTGTCGGCGGCGGCAATATTTTCCGCGGCATGGCAGGCGCTGCCGGTGGCATGGAGCGTGCTCAGGCCGACTACATGGGCATGCTGGCAACCGTTATGAACGCGCTCGCCCTGCAGGATGCCTTCGAGCATAACGATGTTCCCTGCCGCGTGATGAGCGCTATCCAGATGAACGAGATCTGCGAGCCCTATATTCGCCGTCGCGCCATCAACCACCTTTCCAAGGGCAACGTCGTTATTTTTGCCGCCGGTTCGGGCAATCCGTACTTTACGACCGACACCGCCGCGGCTCTTCGTGCGTGTGAGATCGGCGCCGAGATTCTGATTAAAGCCACCAAGGTTGACGGCATCTACGATAAGGATCCCGTCAAGTGCGCTGATGCCGTCCGTTTTGACAAGATTACCTATCACGAGGTTCTCGTCCGCGGTCTGCAGGTTATGGATTCCACGGCTACGGCTCTGTGCCAGGATAACCGTATGCCGATTTTGGTCCTCAACATCGATGGCGAGGACACCGTCAAGCGCGCGCTTTCGGGTGAGCCCGTCGGCACGCTCGTCTATCAGGAGGATTAAGCATGGCAGAGAACATCACCGCCCATATGGACAAGTCGCTCGAGTCCCTCAAGCATAACTTCTCCAAGGTTCGTACCGGCCGCGCCAATGCCAACATTCTGTCCGACATCACCGTCGATTATTACGGTGTTCCCACGCCGGTCACGCAGGTTGCCGCCGTCAAGACCCCCGAGGCCCACATGCTGCTCATCGAGCCGTGGGACAAGGCACTCATCAATGCTATCGTCAAGGCCATCGGCGCTTCCGATCTGGGTATTACCCCCAACTCCGATGGCACCGTCGTTCGTCTTCCGTTCCCGGCTCCCACTGAGGAGCGCCGTCGCGAGCTCGTCAAGGAGTGCCGCGAGTACGCCGAGCAGGCCAAGGTGTCCATCCGTAACATCCGTCGCGACTTCAACAACAAGCTCGAGCGCGACGAGGAGCTCACCGAGGACGATGTCCGTCGCGAGCAGGCCAAGGTCCAGAAGCACACTGATGAGTATGTCGCCAAGGTCGAGGAGCTTCTGAAGGAAAAAGAAGCCGAGGTCATGGAGATCTAAGGTGCAATACGACGAGCATAAACTGGTCGAGTACTTTGCCGACGCCCCTGCGGGCGTCGGTTTTTCCGACCTTGACCTCAGTAACATTCCGCACCATATCTCGTGCATCATGGACGGCAACGGTCGTTGGGCCACGTCGCGCGGTCTTGCACGCACCGAGGGCCACAAGGCGGGTATCGTCTCGCTGCGCGAGATCATTACCGCCTGCGTGCGTCTGGGCGTCGACGTGCTTTCGGCCTATGCGTTTTCTACCGAAAACTGGAACCGTCCGCAGCATGAGGTCAACGTCTTGATGCACCTGTTTGCCAAGACGTTCATCGACGAGCTGCCGCTTCTGAAGCGTGAAAACGTTCGCGTTGTCTTTTTGGGTGACATTTCCGCGCTGCCCAAGAAGACCCGCGACGTTTTTGAACGCGGTCTTGCCGAGTGCGCCGATCACACCGGTATGACGCTGGCGCTTGCCGTCAACTACGGCGCGCGTGCCGAGATTACCCGCGCTGTCCGTCAGATCGCACTCGACGTTGCCGCCGGCAAGATCGATCCTGCCGTAATTGATGACGACATGGTGGCTTCCCACCTCTATACCGCCGGTCTTCCCGATCCTGAGCTTGTGATTCGCACCTCTGGTGAGCTGCGCCTTTCGAACTATCTGCTGTGGCAGGTGGCTTATTCCGAGTTCTACGTCACCGATACCTATTGGCCTGACTTTGATCGTTGGGGCCTTGTCGACGCCATTTTGGCCTATCAGGGCCGTGACCGTAGGTTTGGTGGACTGAGCAAGACCGAGGAGGCTTAATCGTGTCCGATCGTCCCAAGGCATCTGCTCCCAAGACGCCTGCGCGTAAAGCTGCCACTGCGGGAGCGCCTGCAGCGAAGAACGGCACCGGTTCGTGGCTGGCGGGCTTTATTACCCGTGCCGCCGCTGGTATCGTCTACGCCGTTGTCTTTATCCTGTGCCTGGTTTTGGGTATCGTGCCCACGGCCATCTTTGTTTCTGTCATGAGCGGTCTGTGCTGCTATGAGTTTTTCCGTATGACAAGGCTCGATGGCAAGATGGCTAACGAGCGCATGGGTATCGCTGCCGCCGTACTCTTTCCGCTGTCGGCGTTGGGCGATTCGATGCTGCTGAATGCCCTGCTTTTTGCCCTGATGCTCGCTGTGGGCATTTGGTATGTTTGGTCGCCGCGTACCCGCATCTCTGATGTGGCCGTGACGCTCATGGGTCCCATCTACACTGGCTTTATGCTGTCGGCTATCGTGCTGCTGCGCGATGCCGTGCCCGGTTTTGCCGGCGCCCTGCTTTCAGTGGGCGTTTGCGCGTCCCTTTGGGTCTCCGATTCGTTTGCCTACATTGTGGGCAGCCGTATCGGCAAGCACAAGATGGTTCCCAAGATCTCTCCCAAAAAGAGCTGGGAGGGGTTTGTCGGCGGCATCCTGGGCTCGGTTTTGATTTGGCTCATTCTGTGGGCGACGCATTTCTACAAGCTCAGCCTGCCCTATGCGCTGCTGTGCGGCGTGGTCGTGTCCATTTTGGGCGTTATCGGCGACCTTATCGAGTCGCGCATCAAGCGTGGCGTGGGCGTCAAGGATTCCGGCAACCTTATCCCGGGCCATGGCGGCATGCTCGACCGTAGCGACTCGCTTATCTTTGGCTGCATTACCGCTCAGCTGCTTTTGATGATCGGAGGCGTGCTGTAATGTCCTTCCAAACGACGTATGGCCCCGATGGACGCCTTCGCGTTGCCATCCTGGGTTGTACGGGCTCCATCGGCACCCAGGCACTTGATGTGTGCCGTCAGCATGCCGATCGCCTGCAGGTGACGGCGCTGTCCGTTAACTCTAGTACCTCCGAGCTCGTTGCCGCTGCCCGCGAGTTCTCGGTTCCGGCGGTTGCCGTGGCCGATGTCGCTCATGGCGATGACGCCGTGCTGCAGGAGTTGCCCGAGGGAACGAAGCTCGGCGTTGGTGCGCAGGCGGTTTGTGAGCTCGCGCGTCGCGACGATGTCGACTGCGTGCTCGTTGCTATTGTGGGCGCCGCCGGTCTCGAGGCGAGCCATGCGGCCTTGACCTCAAATAAGCGCCTTGCTCTTGCCAACAAGGAGTCCCTCGTCGTCGGTGGCGACTTGCTTATGCCGTTGGCACAACCGGGCCAGCTTATTCCAGTCGACTCTGAGCACTCCGCCATCTACCAGTGCTATCTGGGGGAGGACCCGCGCGAGGCTCATTGTATTTGGCTCACCTGCTCGGGCGGTCCGTTCTTTGGCCGCATGCGCGACGAGCTCAATCGCGTGACGCGTACCGATGCCCTCGCACATCCCACGTGGGCCATGGGTGCCAAGATCACCATCGACTCCGCCACCCTCATGAACAAGGGCCTGGAGCGCATTGAGGCCATGCATCTGTTTAACTGCGACCTCGATTTCATTAACGTGGTCGTGCAGCGTCAGTCCAAGATTCACTCTATGGTCGAGTTTGCCGACGGCTCCGTGATGGCGCATCTCGGTGCTTCCGACATGCGTATTCCCATCCAGTTCGCGTTCTCGTATCCCGAGCGTTGGGATACCCCGGCGCCTCGTATCGATTTCCGCGAGCTGGGGCAGCTCACGTTTGATGCTGCCGACATGGATACCTTCCGCTGTCTGGCACTGGCCGAACGTGCCGGCAAGACGGGTGGCACCATGCCGTGCGTGCTCAATGCCGCCAACGAGGTCGCCGTCGATGCCTTCCTGCACGATGGCTGCAGCTTTACTGATATCGATCGCATTGTGGAATCCTGCATGGATGCCCACGATATGCAGGCGGTCGATTCGTTTGAGCAGCTTCGCGACATCGATGCGTGGGCGCGTGAAAAGGCTGCGCAGGTGCTCGTCGCAACCCGTTCCTAACCCATAAGGATTGCTTTTTCGTTATATGGATACTGTTCTGAGCGTTCTCTCATCGGTCTTTTGGGGCCTGCTGATGCTTTCCGTCCTCGTGTTTTTGCATGAGGGCGGCCACTTTTTGGCGGCGCGTGCCTGCGGCGTCCGTGTGACCGAGTTCTTTTTGGGCCTGCCGTGCCACTTTGACATCCATTACACGTCGCGTCGCATTGGAACCAAGTTTGGTGTGACCCCGCTGCTGCTGGGTGGCTACGCTGCCATCTGCGGTATGGATCCGACCGACGTCTCGTGTGCCGATCGCGTGCTCGCGGCTATCTATCGTCATGGTCGCGTGACCGTGGCCGACCTTGCTGTCGAGCTTGAGCTTTCCGAGGAGGATGTGCTCGAGGCATGCGCCCTGTTGCTGGGCTGGGGTTCCATCGCACCCTGGTATGAGGAAGGGGAGAAGCCCTCGCCGAGCTACTATCCCACCAAGTATCAGACGCTGCCGCGAGATGCGGCGGGTTACACCACCTTTGACGGCCGCCGTTTCGATCGCAAACATTCAACTGCCGAGGGCGATGTGTGGGAGCTGCCGTGCGGCGAGGCCGAGTTCCTTGCACAAGAGCGTTCGCACACCTATCTTGGCCAGGGCTTTCTCAAGCGCGCCTTTATGCTGCTCGCGGGCATTCTCGTCAATATCCTGACGGGCTTTTTGCTGC
>URCU01000109.1:0-6961 GCA_900546425.1 uncultured Collinsella sp.
GAGATTACTACGCGTCTCGTGGGCTCGGAGATGTGTATAAGAGACAGGTATCGCAGTGCACGCCCACGCCAAAGATGATCATGAGGGCCGTTGCGCCGAATTCGCAGAGGAGTTTGGTAAGCATAAAACCTTATCTTTCTTGTCGGTTATAAACGATTCGTTTGGGCCACGCACTAGTGCTGTGCGACGACAACGCCCAGGCCATCGGGAATGACGGCCACCTTGGCATCGGCACCCTTCATCTCAAAGGCGAGCTTGAGCGCCTCATCGAGGGTGTTAACCGGCGTCATGTGCATATCCTTGATCATCTGGTGATCGCACAGGTCGGTAACCATGATCACAGGGTGATGCGCCAGGATGCGGGCGAAAATCTGGCTCGTCCACTGGTCGGGCAGGGTCTCGTCCTTAGGACGGTCGATGCAGGCGCGCTCAAACTCTGCCGGATCGTTGTCGGCGATGTTGTGATAGAAGCCCTCGCCACCGTGACCGTCGGCACAACCGGCGACATCGATGATCACACCGCCCTCGGGAAGCGTAGCCTCGGCGGCGCACATGCCCTTCACGGCCTGATAGATGTTCTGGTCGAGCGGGTAGCCGCCGTTGGTGGTGATGGCAATCTCGCACTCGACGGGCTCAACGCCGGCAAGGCTCTTCACGAACTCGCAGCCGGCCTCATGCGCCTTGTGAATGTCGCCGGCAAAGGAGCCGATGACCTCGTGCTTGCCGTTGAGCACCACGTTGAGCACAAAGGCAAGGTGAGCCATCTCGGCAGCGGCAAACATGTCCTCGCTCACGTGGTTGTGGCACAGGTTGCCGGCACGCGAATGGGAATCGTTCACAAACTGACCGTTGTGGTTGTACATGATGGTCTTGTAGCTGGCGATACCAGGCAGGACGGACTTGCGGCTACCAGAGAAACCGGCAAAGAAGTGCGGCTCAATAAAGCCCTCGGCAAGCAGCAGATCGCAATCGGCAGCAATCTTGTTGATGATGCACTCGCCGCCAGAAGGCAGGGTGCCGATCTTTTTCATCATGCTGTCATCGGTCGCGACGTGCATAACGATTTCCTCGTTGGCAACGATCTCCTCGCCATACTTGTTGACGAGCTCCTCGTGCGTCGACGGACGATGCATACCCGTAGCAACCAGAATACGCACGCGAGCCTCGGGCGCAGCAGAATGGATGTGATGCAGCAGAATAGGCATCGTCACACGCGAGGGAACGGGACGCGTATGATCGGAGCTAATAATGACGATATCCTTCTTGCCAGCACAAAGCTCCTCGAGCGAAGGCGAGCCATAAGGATTGGCAAGCGACTCCTCTACCAGCTCTTCCTGCGATTTTGTAGTCTTAAACTCGTTTTGATGACCTTCCATCACACCCGCGAAGTTCTTATCCTCGAGCTCCAGATGCAACGTCTTGTGGTCAAACGGCAGTTCACATTCAAACAATGACGAGCGCCCTCTTCCTTTCAACTGACACACTAGATAAACCGTTGGAAGGATACGCCGCTCACCGAAAAACACCACCGTCCACCGACTCATTAACACAACGTTCATATTTGACCCACAATAAAACGGCCGCGACCCCAAACGGGACCGCGGCTGCCTGTCAAAGACACTATAGACAGGATGATTTACGCAGCGCCGAGGCAAACATCTAGCCCGAGACGTACGCACGTAAGCCATTTTGCATAAATGCGTTAATTAATTGCATAAAATGGCGCATGGATTTCTAGCCGTAACAGGGTGGTACCCTCCGGAGCGTGCATTTTTGCGAGTATTCAGCATCGCGGGATAAGATTTTGGTGTCAAAAGTCTTTCAAAAGGTAGATAGTCCTCATGACTCGTCCCATCTGGATAGCATGCGGCGAGAAACCAGCCATATATGAACATCGCCAAAGCCCAATCGTCGTGCAAAAGCATCAACAGGGGCCGCGAACGTCACCCATAGCCTTATGCACCAATCTTTGGCTGCTGAAAACTCCGTTTTTTGCACGTCGTCCCAAGCACCACCCTCAGCCAACGGCCAATCCGCCGAAGACCGGACATCGCAGGGCCCGCCATTAGTTTATTTTCAGGCACACTCCGCAGGACGCAAGAAGCCCTCGCCGCACTCCACATTGGGCGCGAAGCGCACTTTATTCTCCTCAGCTTTAATCCCTGAAAACCGAGGACGAAGGGACCCGATGGGTTTCCCTCTGAATGCATTCCGCAGCACGAAGCCCTTTCCAAACGCGCGAAGCGCGCCTTTATTTCCCCAGCAAGTAATCCACCGAAGACCGGACATCGTAGGGGCCGCCGTTTGTTTTCTTTCCGGCGCATTCCGCAGGACGCAAGAAGCCCTCGCCGCACGAAGTGCGCAGCGAGGGCTTCTTGCATGTCCGAGGACGCGCCGGAAAGAAAACATACGGCCGCCCCGGACAACGACTACAGGGCTATCGATTACCCCGTGTTCTGCAAACCTGCCGAGACGCCGGTCACAGTCGAAAGAATCAGGCTCATGTACTCGGCCTTCTTCTCCTCGGCCATCTCATCCTGGCTCATACGCACCTCGCGAAGGGCGCGGACCTGGGCAATGGACAGAGCGTCGACATAGGGGTTACGGACGCGGACGGCGCAGCCGAGCACGCGGCGGCGCTGCAGCGGCCACTCGTCACCGACGATGGCAAGGACCCACTTACGTGTGAGCTGCATCTCGGTGAAGACCTTCTCGGACAGATCGTCGCGGTCGCCCAGGTGCAGATACATCTTGGCGATGCGCTGATCGGTCTTGGCGATCGACATCTCGATGTTGTCGATAAAGGTGCGGAAGAACGGCCACTCCTGGTAGGCAGCCTTGAGCTGGTCAAGGTCGCCCAGCTGCTCGCAGGCAGTACCCAGGCCGTACCAGGCGGCCAGGTTAATGCGTGCCTGGCTCCAGCTGAAGATCCACGGAATGGTACGCAGGTCGTCGAGCGACTTGGCGCCCAGGCCGCGCTTGGCGGGACGCGAGCCGATCGGCAGCAGACCGACTTCGGTCAGCGGCGTCACGGTCGAGAACCACGGTGTAAAGTCCTCGGTGTTCAGCAGGTCCAGATAGCGCTCGTGGCTTGCGGCGTTGAGCTTCTCGGCCATATCCCAGAACTTCTGCGTGGTCTCTGTGTTGGTCTTCTCGACACTCGGGGCCGACTGCAAAAGCGTTGCGGCGGCAACGGACTCAACATGGCGCTGAGCCAGCGTGCGGTTGCCGTAACGGGCAAAAATGACCTCGCCCTGCTCGGTGAGCTTAAAGAAGCAGTTGACCGAACCCTTGGGCTGCGCCAGTACGGCCTTGTTGGCCGGGCCGCCGCCACGGCCAACGGCACCGCCGCGACCGTGCATGAGCACCAGGTCGATATCGTTCTTCTCGGCCCACTTGGCAATGCGCTCCTGCGCGGAATGCAGCGCGAGCATGGCCGTGGTAGGACCGGCGTCCTTGGAGGAGTCGGAATAGCCCAGCATAACCTCCATGCGGCGGTTGGTCTGGGCAAGACGCTTCTGTACCACGGGCAGCGTAAGCATCTGGTCGAGCACGTCGACGCAGCCCTCGAGGTCCTCGAGCTGCTCGAATAGCGGGATCACGTCGAGCTCGGGGACATCTTCCTCGTGTGCGAAGGACAGGTGGGCCAGCTCGAAGACGTCAGCCACATGCTGGGCGCTCTTGGTAAACGAGATGATGTAGCGGTGCGCCATCTTCTTGCCGTAGCGCTTTTGGATGGAGCCGATAGCACGGAAGGTATCGATGACTTCGCGCGTCATGGGCTGCAGGTCGCCATGGATACCGTTCTCGTGGATATCCTTGAGGGCGCGGGCATGCACCACGGAGTGCTGACGGAACTCCATCTCGACCATATGGAAGCCGAAGGACTCGACTTGCCAGATGATGGTCTGGACCGGGCCGTAGGCAGCACGGACGGCACCGCAGGCGGCCAGCGAGCGCTGGACGACGCGCAGGTCATCCAGGAACTCGTCGGCGCTGTGGTACATGGTGTCGGTGATACGGCGCACGGTGGCGTTCAGACGGTCGGCCATGACGAGCATGACGGCGCGATGCGGCTCGTGCTCGGAGATCAGCTCGGCGCGGGCCGTGTACCGAGGGCTCATCTCGACCTGATGGTTCCACAGGTTAATGAGCTCGGCAGAAGGCTTGCTGTAGGTGGCCTCGAGCGTGAGGTTACGGCCGATGCGGCGGCATTTGTCCTCGAGTTTGAGCACCATGTGGGTGAAGTACTTGGCGGCGACCTCGCGGCTCACCTTGGCGGTAACGTTGGGGTTGCCGTCACGGTCGGAACCGATCCAGCTGCCGGGGTGGAAGAACGCCGGGCACAGCGGCGGCACTGTGCCGGCCTTGTCGCCCAGCACCCAGTCGTCAAAACGACGGTAGATGACGGGGATAACGTCGAACAGCGTGTTATCGAAGATGTCGATAATGGTATCGGCTTCCTCGACCGGCGTGGGCTTCTTTAACGCGATGGGGCTCGTGCGTACCAGGGCGTCGATCTCTTGCAGCATATGGCGCTCGTTCTCCACCAGGTCGGAGCCGCCCAGACGCGGACGCTCCTCCAGCAGGTTGGAGATACGGCGAATCTTGCCCTCGACGGCCTTGCGACGGGCCTCGGTGGGATGCGCGGTAAAGACGGGATGGAACTCAAGCTTGCCGAGCAGCTCGTTGGCGCCCTCGACGCCCAGCTCATTCACCAGCTGGTGATAGGCGACGGTGAGCTCGTTGGCGGGATCGACCTCGGTATCGGTCGACGCACCGGCCTCGCGCTCGCGCAGCTGCGCCACACGGTAGTTCTCCTCCGACAGGTTTGCCAAATGGAAGAAGCTCGTAAAGGCGCGGACAATGACCTGCTGCTTATCGAGCGGCAGGCTGTCGATCAGATCGACGACCTCACGAAATGCCACGGCAGTGGGCTCGTCGGCGGTGGGCACGCCCTGCTCGTCGACGGCTTCGTCGGCAGCGCGGGTACCGGGGTTGCCGGCATTGGCCACAATCTCGGCCGACAGAATCTTGTCGAACAGGTCCGCGATCTCGGGATCATACTCGCTAAGCACACGACGCTCCAGGCGCAGGAACAGCGCCAGATCATCGCGCAGCTCCTCGGGGATCTCGATCTCGGCGAGACGCTCCCTGGACTCGGCATTCGAGCCGATTCGGTTAACGAGGCGGTTGACCACGGCAGCGACGCGCGCCGCGGCTTCGGGTACAGACTGGTTGCTTAGGTTCTCAGCCACGTTTCCTCCCATTCCTCCTTCTATGCACGTAACATGCGGTATTTATTATAGGCACTCCGCAAAAACTTTCGACGCTGATTGCGCTTTACCACACAAAAGTATTTTCTGCATTGCAAGGCTTTTTGCCCCAAATGGTCGTATTTCTCGGTGGACGGCATATGCAAACAGGGGCATTCCGCATAAAAGCGAAACACCCCCGTAACAATCGCTCTCCATGAGCAGGACACGTTGGCAGGCCCGCAGCTCAAAAAGATGCGCTACAGACGCTCGCGAACCGCCTCGACAGCGTTGGCCAAATCGACGAGAACCTCGTCGTGACTCTGCATGTCGCGCACCTTGACCTTGCCGGCGGCAAGCTCGTCGCCACCCAGGACCAGGATGAGCTTGGCGCCCACCTTGTCGGCCTGCTTAAACTGAGCCTTGAGCGAACGGCCCTGATAGTCCGCCTCGGTCACAATCCCTGCGGCGCGAAGCTCCTGCGTAATGGTAAAGACGTTCTGACGCAGCTCCTTGCCGGCGTTGGCTACGTAGACACACGGGACCTCCTCGGCACCCAGGTCGCTGCCAAAGGCCTGCAGGGCCAGCAGGGCGCGCTCAAAACCGACGGCGAAGCCGACGCCTGCCGTGGGCTTGCCGCCCTCGAGCTCGACGAGGCCATCGTAGCGACCGCCGCCGCCAATGGAGCCGACGCCGGCGCCGGGGGCCTCGACTTCAAAGACGGTACGGGTGTAGTAGTCCAGGCCACGCACCAAGGTGGGATCCTCGACATACTCGATACCCGCCGCATCCAAATAGCGCTTGACCTGCTCGTAGTGCTCACGGCACTCATCGCACAGGTTGTCGCCCATCAGCGGAGCGTCGGCCATGATCTCGCGGCAGTGATCGTTCTTGCAGTCGAAGGCGCGCAGCGGGTTAAGCTCGGCGCGCTCGCGGCACTCATCGCACATCTCGTCGGCGTGATCGAGAATGAACTGCTTGACCTGCTCGCGATAGGCCGGACGGCACTGGGCATCGCCCATCGAGTTAATGAGCAGACGAAGCTTGGAAAGATCGAAACCAAGGCGCTTGTAGAACTCCATGAGCATGATGATGCACTCGGCGTCTGCCGCCGGATCGGGAGCGCCGAGCCATTCGATGCCCACCTGGTGGAACTGGCGCAGGCGGCCCTTCTGGGGACGCTCGCCGCGGAACATGGCCTCGGCGTAGTAAGCCTTAAACGGCGTGGAGCCCTGGGGCACCAGGTTGTTCTCCACGACGGCGCGCACCACACCGGCCGTGCCCTCGGGACGAAGTGCCAGGCGCTGCTTGGGCTTGAGCTTGGTATCGGTACCCTCGGTAAAGACGCGCTCCAGGTTGGCGCCGCTAAACACGCGGAACATCTCCTTGCGCACGACGTCGGTCGACTGGCCGATGCCGTGGACAAAGACGTCCACCTGCTCGATCGCGGGCGTTTCGATGGGCTTAAAGCCAAACGGCTCGAATACGCCGGCCGCAATCTGCTGCATCTTTTGCCAAGCGCGCATCTCGGCGCCGATAAGGTCGCGGGTTCCCTCCGCCTTCTGTGCCTGCATGGGCAAACACCTTTCTTTTGTATCGCGTCATAGGTAGTGGACATTATACGGCACAAAGCAGCAACGCGGCGGCGCGTCTGACCGAACGAGGGTATGGGCTGTCTCTTATACACATCTCCGAGCCCACGAGAC
>URCU01000110.1:0-6883 GCA_900546425.1 uncultured Collinsella sp.
TCTACACTTATGCGATCGTCGGCAGCGTCAGATGTGTATAAGAGACAGGCATTTGGCGGGGCAGTTTATGCAAAAATACTGCTGTGGGCGCGTCGGCAGCTCGCTAGAACTTGAATCCCAGGACAGGTTACTCGGCGCTCTTGAGGGCGCCGACCATGTCGATCCTATTGAGGGTGCGATTGGTAGTGAGGTTGACGATAAACGTAAAGACAAAGGA
The DNA here is from genome assembly GCA_900546425.1 of uncultured Collinsella sp. Classification (GTDB taxonomy): domain Bacteria; phylum Actinomycetota; class Coriobacteriia; order Coriobacteriales; family Coriobacteriaceae; genus Collinsella. The sequence goes on from URCU01000110.1 coordinate 218, forward strand.
AAGCACTACGGCGAGCACATAACTCAGCGGCTGGACCTCAACGTCAAAGTAGAGCGACGGCATCTGCAGAATGTACGTAAAGCTCTCGGCCAGCAGGCTACCCAGCGGCACGCCCAGCGCGGCGCCAATTGCCGTGAGGATTAACGTCTCCTTGTTGACGTAGTGGTGCACCTCGCCACGGCGGAAGCCCAGCACCTTAATGGTCGCCAGCTCGCGCTCGCGCTCGGAGATATTCGTGTTGGACAGTGTAAACACAACCACAAACGACAGGCACGCCGCCATAAAGGTCACGAGCGCCACGACCGAATTGATAATCGTAAAGTTCGCATCAGCGTTCGCCTGATGCTCGGCCGTACTCGAAATCGTAAGCCAGCCGTCACTCTTAATCTTCTTGCTAAACGCAATCTGGTCGGCCGACGAGCCCTTCAGCAACGCAAGGACACCGTTAAGGCGCGCGCTTCGACCGAACGCGCGCTCATAGGTGCCCTGCGTCATATAGAGTGTGTTGCCAAGATAGTTGAGCGAAATGTCGCTGACTTTGACCTTGGCAGCATTGAGCGACGAATCCTGGACGTGCGCCGTATCACCCGGCTGAATCCCCAGCGCCAGCTGTGAACTCTTGCTCAGATACACATCTCCGTCACGCAAAGACAGCGACTCTTTGGACTCGTCCTCAAGGCGCACGTAGTCGTCCAGATCGTTCACGCGGTCATCGGGCACCACGATTAACAGCACTGTCTCGCTTTTGCCGCCAAATGTAAAGGTGACGTTATCGGTCGTAATCGGCAGCGTCGAAGTCACGGTCACACCGGAATCCTTGACCGCGCCTCGCTCGTCGAGCGCCGCGCACGCCTGCGTAAAGTCGTCGGGATTGGCGACCGCCAGCAAGTCGTAGCGCGTGATATGCCCGTACTGTTTGGGCGAAAGCGCTATCGACGTATCGCGGATGCCCAGAGCGCAGATCACGAGCGCCGTGCAGCCGGCGATACCAAAGATGGTCATAAGGGCACGCTTTTTGTAGCGGAACAGGTTACGCGCCGCCACCTTGTTCAAAAAGCCCATGCGGCGCCAGATAAAGCCGATGCGCTCGAGCAGAATGCGCGAGCCGGCGCGCGGGGCCTTGGGGCGCATGAGCGAGGCAGGGGTCTCGGCCATCTCGTGGCGGCAGGCGATAATCGTGGCGCCCACCACGCCCACGGCAAACAGCGCCACCGAAACGATCGAGGACACGATATCGTACGAAAGCAGCATCTGGGGCAGCGAGTACATGTCGTCGAACACCGTAAACAGGAACAGCGGCAGCCCCACAAATCCGACAATGTTGCCAAGCACGCCGCCGATCAGACAAGCCCACAGTGAATAGTTCACGTATTTGGACAGGATACGCCCGCGTGAATAGCCGAGCGCCTTGTACAGACCAATGAGCGTGCGCTCCTCCTCGACCATGCGCGTGGCGGTGGTAAGGCTAATGAGCACGGCGACGACAAAGAAGATGAATGGGAAAACCGTGGCGATGGCTTCAATCGAAGAGCTGTCGCTCTCCACGCTCGAGTAGCTTGTGATGCTATCGCGGTCCTGGATGTACCAAGTGCATTCGCCCAGATCGGAAAGCTCGGTACGGGCATCCGCAAATTGCTGGTCGGCGGCTGCGCGGCGCTGGTTCAAATCGGCCTGTGCCTGAACGCGCTCCTCGCTGCCCTCGGCCATGCGATTGATGTTGTCCTGCTCTATCCCAAAGAGCATATTCGTCTGGCGCTCAGCCGCATCCAAGCTTGCCGGCGTGTCGACCGTCAGTTCCTGAACACGCGCCTTCTCGCGCTCATCGCGGATCTCCTCGATATTACTCTTGACCTCGTTGATCTTTGTCGTGTAGGCATCGGAATAGGAGTTGAGGCTCTTGGCTCCCTCAACAATCACGTGGACGGCGGAGTAGGAGGAAGATGTCGCGGCATCCTCGCTCACATAGAACTTATAGTCCGCAGCCGAAGCAGCGCGAAAGTCGTTGACGGTCGAGTCGGAGCTCACATCGGTGGGATCGAGGAGCTCGGCCGTAATGGTGTAATCGCCCGCGGCAAACTGGTCCTTGGCGCTTTGGTTCGACGAGCTAGCGTCATTGGCGGCAAAACTCACGGTATCGCCGAGCTTTTTGCCCGAAGCCTTCAGAAACTTCGATGTCACCGCAACCTCACCGGCACTCTCGGGCAAGTCGCCGCTCACCAGCACCGGCTGATCGATATTCTCCTTGGAAAGGCTCTGTACGACCACGCGCTCGCGCGTTGTGCCCACGGCGGTGTAGGCGGTCTCGGTGTAGATGCCCTCGGCCGTCTCGACGCCGTCGACCTCTTGGATAGCCGCAAGATCGTCGCGTGTAAGGCCATAGGTCGACTGCACGTTAATGTCATAGACACTCTGCTGGTCAAAGTAGGCGTCAACCGAATCGCGCAGATCCTCGCAGCCCGCCTTAAGGCCGCACATCACGCTCACGCCAAGCGCGGTGATGACCACAATTGACAAGAAGCGCTTAAGACTGCCTCGGATTGTGCGGTAGATGCCACGGCGAAAAACCGTCGGGACCATATCGTTTGAGCTTTGAGCAGTGCGGTAGGTCGTAAAATCCTGCTCGCACTCCGCGTTCTGCGCGTCGCGGCGCTGGCTGTTTTGGCGATCTTGGTCCATGGGCGCTACCACTCGATCGTCTCGATAGGCACGGGATTTTGTTGAACTGTCTCGCTCTCCACGCGACCACTCTTAAAGCGGATCAGACGATCGGCCATGGGCGCGAGCGCGGAGTTGTGCGTGATGATGATGACCGTAATGCCCTGCTTGCGGCAGGTATCCTGCAACAGCTGCAAAATCTGCTTACCGGTTTTGTAGTCGAGTGCACCCGTGGGCTCGTCGCACAGGAGCAGCTTGGGATTCTTGGCCAGTGCGCGTGCAATGGACACGCGCTGCTGCTCGCCGCCCGAAAGCTGCGCCGGAAAGTTGGCGAGGCGCCCGCCCAGGCCAACCTGGCGAAGCGTCTGTTCGGCATCGAGCGAATCGGGGCAAATCTGCGCCGCAAGCTCGACATTTTCGAGCGCCGTCAGGTTGGGGACCAGATTGTAGAACTGGAAGACAAAGCCCACGTCGGCACGGCGGTATTCCACGAGCTGCGCCTCGTTGGCGGAGCTCACGTCGCGCCCGTCCACCGTCACGGTGCCGGAGGTTACCGTATCCATGCCGCCCAGGATGTTGAGCGCCGTGGTCTTGCCGGCACCCGAGGCGCCCAGGATAATGGCGAGCTCACCGCGCTCAACGGTAAAGCTCGCGCCGTCGAGCGCGTGAATGCGGGCATCGCCCTCGCCGTACGCCTTGATGACGTCTTTGAATTCGATATAAGCCATCGATTAATTCCCATCTGGTCGGATAACTCCTTAGTATTACCCATTTCGCACCGACCAAAAAGGGACAGGTTTATTTTGGTAGGTTTTAGAGGCGGACAGTGAAGGTAATCTGGTTGCTGTGGCCGCAGACAGAAGCGCTCCCGCCATGGGCCTCGGCGATGGCACGCACAACGGATAGTCCCACGCCCGAGCCACCTGTCTTGGAGCTGCGCGACACGTCCGCACGGTAGAAGCGGTCGAACAATCGATCCAGGTCGCCTTCGGGCAGCTCGTCCACAGCGTTCGACACGACAAGTTCGGCGACGCCCTTACCCTGACCGCGCGAAACGGCACGCAGGCTTAGCTCGATCACGCTGTCCTCGCTCGCATAGCGCGTGGCGTTGTCCAGCAGCAGCTCAACAGCCTGCGCCACTGCCGCGGCATCGGCATGGGCCCGCACACCGCTCGCGATCGACGTCGACAGCCGCTTTCCGCGCGAAACCGCCACCGACCCAAACGGCGCCGCCGCCTTGTCCACTGCTTCCGAAAGATCGATCGATGTCATGGTAAAGCCCGCCGAACCCTCGTCCATGCGAGCCAAAAACACCAGACGCTCCGTGAGCGCCGTCAACCGCGCAACCTGCTCGTGAATACTCTGCGTCCACTCGCTCTCGCCGCTCTCAATTTCCTGTACCTCGTTAGCGGCGTCGATCACGGACAGCGGCGTCTTGATCTCGTGGCTTGCATCGGTAATAAAGCGCTTTTGCTTGCTATAACTCTCGACCATCGGTCGAATCACCGCGCCCGAGGCACCCGTCACAATTGCCAGCACCGCCAGCCAGCCAATGCAACTGATCGCCACGCTCGCGCTCAAAAACGAATGAAAGCTTGCAAGCTCACGCGAGCAGTCCACGAACACATAGGCGGTCTCGTCGCCCTGAACCGTAACCGTATAGCGGTAGTTACCAGAAAAGCCCGAGGTCCAACCTTTGGAATATAGTCCTGCCGCGATGCGTGCAGCACGCTTGGCGCCCACCGCGGCAATGCGGGCCGTGTTGACATCGGTCACCTGCCCACCGGCAATCGATACCGTAAAGTAGCGCGTGTCGAAGGGAGACTCCGCCGTCATGCCTTCGAAGTGCCTGATGCGAACGCCCGCTTGGCTATCGCCGGTATCCTTGCCATTAGCGGGATCGTCTTTAGGCTCGTCCCCCCAATCGAAACCGTCCTTGCCCGCCAGGATATAGTCCAGGCGAGCGTCGGCCATCTTGCAGACATGCGAATAATTGACGATGTTGATGCCGGCGATGATGAGCGTGAGCACCACGGTCACGGCGCCCATGGCAACGAGGATGAACTTGCGACGCAGGCGGCGGCCCAATGCGTCAACAGAATTAACCCGCCCCGTACTACTCGAGGCGGCGTGAAACCGCTCCGCCATGCGCTTCCGCCACGCGCTCGCGCTCACGCTTATTCGCCCTCCTCGACAACCTCAAGCGAATATCCCTGGTTGCGCGACGCGCGGATGGCCACATTGGCACCAAGCCCCGTCAGCTTTTTGCGCAGGTACGAGATGTAGACCCACACCACGTTGGCGCCTTCGGGCGCATCCTCACCCCAAACCCCGAGCATCAGACGCTCGGTGGGCATGCGCGTGCCGGCGTTGCGCATAAAGAGCTCCATAAGCTGAAACTCACGATTGGCCAGGTGCTCCTCGCCCAAAGGGCCAACGAGCGTGCACGATGCCGTGTCGAGACGCACGTTGCCCACGCTGAGCGTCGTGGCGTCAATTGCCGTCGCGGCACGCGTCATGGCACGAATGCGTGCGAGCAGTTCCTTGGCGGCAAACGGCTTGGTCAGATAGTCATTGGCGCCGGCATCCAGGCCCTCGACCTTATCGGACACCTCGCTTTTTGCCGTGAGCATGATGATGGGCAGACGCTTACCGGCGGCGCGTGTGTGTTTGAGCACCTCAATGCCATCCATGCCGGGCATCATGATGTCCAGGATTGCGGCGTCATAGTCGTTGGCGAGTAGATATTCGAGCGCCGTCAGGCCGTCGAGCGCGGTGTCAACCTCGTAGTCGCTATGTTGAAGAATCGCGGTAAGGGCACGGGAAAGGCCGGGTTCGTCCTCGGCAAGCATCAGCTTCATAGTTGTTCCTTTGGCGCACGGCTATACAGATTTCGATACCGCCGATGATAGCGCACCGAAAGCTGCCTTAGTGCAGCCTTAGCAGCTCAACCTGCACGTTTCTAAAAACGCTGGATAGGGCTTAGCCAAACTTAAGGGACATATGCCGAGCGCTTGGACGCATGCCGGCCGCGAAAGGACGGCGACTCGTTCTTTCAGGGCTTCTTGGCCATGCAAAGTGCTCGAACGTTATTCCTCGTACGCGCCCTCAAGTCGCAGCAGCCACTCCTTACGGTCGAGGCCGCCGGCATATCCGTTGAGCGATCCGTCGGCCGCCACCACGCGATGGCACGGCACGATAATCGAAATGGGATTACGCGCGACCGCAGCCCCCACCGCACGAGGAGACACAACGGGTGCTTCGTTTCCCGGTACACGATGTCGAGCCGCAACACGCTGGGCGATCTCACCATACGTAGCGACCTCGCCACGCGGGATAGAAAGCAGCTCAAACCAAACCTCGCGCTGAAACGCCGTACCAATCATATGCAACGGCGGTGTAAACCGAGGCTCCTGCCCCGCAAAATAAGCATTCAGCCAAGCCCAAGAACGCTCAAGTACCGAAGAAGCCGCACCATTTGCCGGACTCACCGACGACATGCCGCCAGCACCAGAAACCGCATCGGCGCCTTCAACATGTTCGGGATCTTCTTTGAGAAGCGTGGAGCCAAAGTGCTCCTGCCCCTCAAACCAAAGCCCCGTCAGACCGCGGCCATCAGCGGCAAGCAAGATTTCGCCCAAAGGCGAAGCAAACGTCGTCGTGACCACCAGCGGCTCCTTTCAAAACTCCGCAACATAATACCGCGAATTGTGCAGACAACCCCGCAGATACGTCTGGGCGGGCTCGCAATTGCTTAAGCGAGGCCGCTTACCCCAATCAAGCGAAAAAGACGCGGGGCTTCGACGCCAGAGCGGTACCTCTATCAGCTGAGCTCTAATACTTTCCCGAGAAGTGAACGAGTAAAAACGAAGCCCCGGAGCATCCACACCTTTAGCCCAAAAAACCGCAGGATTCACGCTGCAAAACCGCAGGAAATAGCGGTCAAAATATGCCAATGCTTCGGGGGTCCAAATAAGGTCGTTCACTTCACGGGAAAGTATTAGACCCCGA
>URCU01000111.1:0-6852 GCA_900546425.1 uncultured Collinsella sp.
CGTCTCGTGGGCTCGGAGATGTGTATAAGAGACAGGTGATATATCAGTTGAAGGCCAACTTATTGCGGGGGTGTTTCTGCGCCGTGGGCTCAAGTGGGGTACGCTAAGGTGCGAAAAACGAGTGCGCACGAATCGCACGGAGGGAGCACCTATGATTATTGAGAACCATGCGCTGTGGGGCGAGGAGCCGACCGAGGATTATCCGGCGACGTTTACGTATCTGGGTGCCGAGCCGCTGCCCGACAAGCCCAATGGCCGCCGCCCCGCGGTGATCATCTGCGGCGGAGGCGGGTTTACGCATATCGCTCCGCACGAGCAGGACCCGGTGGCGTTTGCATTTTTGGACCGCGGCTACCAGGCCTTTGTGCTCAACTATGTGACGAGCGCCACGGGCGACGTGAGCTTTCCGCACCCGCAGGCGGACCTCGCCAAGATGGTCTCTACCGTGCGCGCCAACGCCGACGAGTGGCACGTCGATCCCAAACGCGTGTGCATCGTGGGTTTCTCGGCGGGCGGCATGATCTGCGCCTCGTTGGCAACGCAGTGGAAGACCGGACCCTTCGCGGGCCTTGCCGGGGCTCGTCCGGAGGATATTCGTCCCGACGCCGTGGTGCTGGGCTATCCGTTGCTCGACCTTGCCTATGTGCGCGATATGCAGACGCGCGACCCGCGCATCGACCTGCGCGTGCCCAAGACGGGTGGCAAGACAGGACGCGATTTGCTCAACGACTATCTGTCGATGGTGACGGGCGGCGAGGCGACCGATGAGCACCTGACCGACATTTGCCCTACCACGCACGTTTCGCGCCAGATGCCCCCGACCTTTGTGTGGGGCGTTTCGGACGACAAGACGGCGCCGGTCGCGCAGGTCTATCCGTTTGCGCAGCGCATGGCCGAGGAGGGTGTTGCATGCGAGATGCACGTCTTTGACCAGGGTGGCCACGGCCTTTCGCTCGGCAACGCCAATACCGCGGTCGACAACGAGGACAAGCAGGTGGCAGTCCGTCCTTGGATCCGTCTGGCCTTCCGCTTCCTGGAGCGCCATCTGTAAGAGGACGGACATCCCCTCAATAACTTGCGGTGAAATAGTTCCTATTTAAGGCCTCAACCAGCCTAAGCAGGAACTATTCCACCGCAACTTTGTCTTTGATGCCCCGTCCGGAAACTGCGTCCCTGTTTTGCCCTCGAAGGCGGGATGCAGTTTCCCACGGGGCCTCGACTGGGAAAACGCGTCCCGTTTCGAGCGGGGATTCCGGGATGCATCTTCCGCAAGAGGCTTGTTTGGGAAACCATATCCCGTTTCGAGCCAGAATTCTGGCAGAGCGGCAAAATATCGGCTTCCGGCAGCTGGGGACGTTCCTTAAGTGCCGGCACCCTGGGACACTCCCTGTATGATTCGCATGCTACGGAGGAAAGCGGATCATTTTGGGTGGCGGTAGTCGGCTATTTCAGCGTAATGCAGGATGCGAGGAGATCGCAGTACGTTTCTCCCGTGAAATCATAATTGATCCCAAGCGGGCGGTATCCATCCTGGACATATCCCCAGTAAGGTCCGCCGGACAGCACTACAGTCTTGCCCGATGACGTCTTTCCAATCGTCTTAGAGAAGGCGGTCTCTGCGCCGTGCGGCGATCCATCGGTTGCGTATACCGTAAAGTTCGCTTTCGAGGCAACATCTTGCGCTGTAACGTCATTGGCGGTAAGGGTGTCGGACGTCGTTTCGAATTTCAACCAATCCATGGGGAACCAGTCGGGGAGGACCATTGTAAAGTAGTCGGTTTCAAACGTCCTTGCCTGCCTTGCCTCCTCGGCTTTCTTGGCCTCTTCCTCCGCCTGGCGCCTTGCCTCCTCCTCGGCCTGCTTTGCCGCCACGGCGTCGTCGCGGCGCTTGGTCGCGGCGGTCGCGAGCGCATCGGCGTCAATATTGAAGCCGGCCTTCTTGGCGCCCTTGTCCTCCTCGGCGTACTTCTTTGCCGCGGCGATCTGGTCGTCGGTCACTTCGGGCGCCTCGATCGGCTCCAGCGCCACGTCGCCCGCGTCAATGGTCTTCTTCTCGGCGGCCTTTTCGCCCAACTTGATGTTGAGCTTGTCGGCGGGGACAGCGTAGATCGTGCCGTCGGCGGCGATAGGGGAGGCGGCGACCTCGACCTTGTAGCTTCCGCGCCGGAGCTCGACGCCCTCGCCGTCGCTGTCCACGTAGCGCACGGCGTCGACCTTCTTGCCGCGGTCTTCCTTGCCTGTAATATGAACCGGCAGCCTGCTCGCTCCCGCCGAGGTGTCCCAGCCCTGGGCCGAGACGCTAAAGCGCACGGCGTGCTTTGCCGCGAGCGCCTCCTGTTCGGCCGCCTGTCGAGCCTGCTCGGGGGCGTAGACGCCGAAGTAGTAGCCGGCACCGCCGCCCGCAGCGAGCAATGCGATCACGACGGCCGCGATCGCGAGGGGCCTCTTTGAGCGCTTGGCCTTCGCCGGCGCCGGTGCCGTCGGCTGCGTCTCGGCTGCCGGGGCGGGTTGATAGTCGCCCTGCGATTCGGCCGGGGCTTCATATTCGGCGGCAATGGGCTCGCCGCACACGGGGCAGAACCTGGTCCCGTCCTCGACCTTCGACCCGCAATTTCGGCAGAACATGTGCAGACTCCCCTCGATCGGCGCCCGCGCGAATACCGGGCGCATCCTCATCCGCCTCTATCCTATGCGCGGACTTGCGCCCTTTGTTGCGCAACATTGCCGGGCTCTCGTCCGGGGAAGCCGTATCCCGTTCCGAGCGCCGATTCCGGGACGCGCTTTCCGCTATAGACCTCAACCGGAAAGCGCATCCCGTTTTGACGCTTCAGAGTGGGACGCAGTTTCCCCGAGGGGCCCCATCGGGAAATCGGAGACCGGAATTCGCCTGAGTAGTGGGATACAGTTTCCGCAGCAGGCCCGTCTGGGAAACCACGGCCCAGAATTCCCCTTGCACCGATCTGTCGATTGAACATCGTTGCGTGTTCGCGCTATCATGCATGGTTACAATTGGTTAGCCATGGCAAACGGTTAGCCATGGTAAACAAAATGCAACGCCTTGTGGGCGCCGGGGGAGGAACACGGACGTGAAGCTCGATACGCTCGAGATTGGAAAGGACGCCGTTGTCGCATCGGTGGCATCGGACGACCAGGCACTCCGACAGCATATTTTGGACATGGGCCTAACACCGGGCACCGAAGTCACCATGATGAAGTACGCCCCTATGGGCGACCCGCTCGAGATTCGCCTACGCGGCTACGAGTTGACGCTGCGCAAGGATGATGCTGCTCGCATCGAGCTCGTGGATGTTCACGACACCGATACGGGTCCGCGCGCTAACGCCGCAATCGGCACGACGGAGCACCCGGCACTCGGCGAGGGGACGTATTCGCCCCGTGCGGCAAAAACGGCCGTGCCCGAGGGCGCACCGCTACATTTTGCCCTCGCCGGCAACCAAAACTGCGGTAAAACCACGCTGTTCAACCAGCTTACGGGCTCCAACCAGCATGTCGGTAACTTTCCCGGCGTGACGGTCGACCGCAAGGACGGCACCATCCGTAACCACCCCGAGGCGAGCGTCACTGATCTGCCTGGTATCTATTCGCTGTCGCCGTACACGGGCGAAGAGATCGTCAGCCGACAATTCATCCTTGACGAAAACCCCGACGCCATCATCGACATCATCGACGCCACCAACATCGAGCGCAATCTGTACCTGACGCTGCAGCTTATGGAGCTCGATCGTCCCATGGTCATCGCGCTCAACATGATGGACGAGGTGACGGCCAACGGTGGCGCCGTGGACGTCAACCTGCTCGAGAGCCTGTTGGGCGTGCCTGTTGTCCCCATTAGCGCTGCCCGCAACGAGGGTATCGGTGAGCTGGTGGATCATGCCTTGCACGTCGCGCGGTTCCGCGAGCGTCCCGGCCGCTTGGACTTTTGTGCGCCCGATGGTCCAGACGGCGGTGCGCTGCATCGCTGCATCCACGGCATCGCCAACCTTATCGAGGACCATGCCGCGACGGCACACATTCCCGTGCGTTTTGCGGCGACCAAGCTGGTTGAGGGCGACGAGCTGGTGACCGAGGCGCTTCACCTGGACCGTAACGAGCTCGACGCCATCGAGCACATCATTACCCAGATGGAGGGCGAGGCCGGCACCGACCGCCTTTCCGCGCTGGCCGATATGCGCTTTAGCTTTATCGGCGACGTGTGTGGGCGCTGTGTCGTCAAGCCGCACGAGAGCCGCGAGCACGTGCGCTCCGTCAAGATCGACCGCATTCTGACGGGTCGCTATACGGCCATTCCGGCGTTTCTGCTGATCATGGGTCTCGTCTTTTGGCTGACGTTTGGCGTGATCGGCGCGGCGTTGCAGGGACTCATGGAGGACGGCATCGCTGCCATCATCGCCTCGGCCGATGCGGGCCTCAAGGCGTTCGGCACCAACGACGTGGTGCGCTCACTGGCTGTCGACGGCGTGCTTACGGGTGTGGGCAGCGTGCTGACCTTCCTGCCGATTATTGTCGTGCTCTTCTTGTTCCTCTCCATTCTGGAGGACTCGGGCTACATGGCGCGCGTGGCCTTTGTTATGGATAAGGTGCTGCGTCGCTTTGGCCTGTCGGGCCGCAGCTTTGTGCCTATGCTCGTCGGTTTTGGCTGCACCGTGCCGGCTATCATGTCGACCCGTACGCTCCCATCCGAGCACGACCGCAAGATGACGGTCATGCTCACGCCGTTCATGAGCTGTTCGGCCAAGTTGCCGGTCTACGGCCTGCTGTGCGGGGCGTTTTTCCCGCAGGCGACGGTCCCCGCCATGGTCTCACTCTATCTGATTGGCATTGCGGTTGGCTGTATCGCGGCTTTGGTGCTCAACCGCACGGCATTTAAGGGCGACCCAGTGCCGTTTATCATGGAGCTCCCCAACTACCGCCTGCCGAGCGTCAAGACGACGGTGATGCTGGCATGGGATAAGGCCAAGGATTTTATTACCAAGGCCTTTACCATTATCTTTGCCGCTACGGTGGTCATCTGGTTCCTTCAGACGTTCGATATCCGCTTTAATGTGGTCGCCGATCAGTCGCAAAGCCTGCTTGCGGGCCTCGGCAGCATCATCGCGCCGGCGCTGGCGCCGCTTGGCTTTGGCGATTGGCGCGCATCCACGGCGCTCGTCACCGGACTTATCGCCAAGGAGAGTGTCATCTCGACCCTCACCGTGCTTTTGGGCGCGACCTCGCCCGCGGCACTGTCGACCATGTTTTCGCCGTTTACCGCTTACGTGTTCCTGGTCTTTACGTTGCTGTACCCGCCCTGCGTGGCGGCCATCGGCGCCGTCAGGAGCGAGTTGGGCGCGCGCTATGCCGTTGCCGTGTTCGCGTTTCAAGTGACGGTCGCCTGGATCGTGGCGTTTGTCGTGCATTCGGCGGGCATATTGCTGGGGTTGGCTTAGTTATTTATTGACGGCGCAACCTCTGTGTATCGAATTGTTTCGGTCCCGTGTCCGTTACTGACGGATGCGGGACCGTTGCTATATAATCGCCTCCACTCAAAATGATTGGAGATGTTATATATGAGTCAGGCAAGGCAAGACGGCATCACGCTCAGGCAGTGGCTCCCACTCGTCGGGCTCACCTGCTGTGCGTTCGTGTTCAACACGTCGGAGTTTATGCCCATCGGCCTTTTGACTGATATCGCCGCGTCGTTCTCGCTCACCGAGGCCCAGGCGGGCATCATGATCTCGGTCTATGCCTGGGGCGTCATGCTGCTGTCGTTGCCGCTCATGGTGTTCGCTTCGCGTTTCGAGTTTAAGCGGATGCTGCTGGGCGTGCTTGCCGTGTTCTCGCTCGGTCAGTTCCTGTCCGCTGTGGCGCCGACCTATCCCATCCTGGTCTGCGCGCGCCTGGTGGTCGCTTGCGCACATGCCGTGTTCTGGTCAGTCGCCTCGATTATGGCCTCGCGCCTGGTCGACACTCGCCACGGCGCGCTCGCCATCAGCATGATCGCTACGGGCTCGTCCATCGCGCAGATCTTTGGCCTGCCTCTCGGTCGCGCCATTGGCTTGGCCGTGGGCTGGCGCATGACGTTTGCCGTGGTCGGGGGCCTCTCAGCCATCGCGGCCGTCTACCAGGCAGCGGTGTTCCCGGCCATGCCGGCGGGTGAGCGCTTTACCGTCAAACAGCTGCCCGAGCTGCTCAAGAACCCGCTCCTCATCGCGCTCTACGCAGTCACGGTCTTCATGGCGACCGGCTATTACGCAAGCTACAGCTATATCGAGCCTTTCCTGGCTCAGGTCGCCCATGTCGACGCAAGCGCTATCACCATGACGCTGACGGCGTTCGGCTGCTCCGGTCTGCTCGGAAGCTGGCTGTTCGGCCGCCTGTTCGATGGGCATCGCTTCCCGTTCTTGGCTATCACGCTCTCCGGCGTGCCGGTGGCCCTGCTGCTCATGGGGCCGGCCGCATCGTCGCTCGTGACAGTGCTTGCCGTCTGCGCACTGTGGGGTTGCTGCGCCACGGCCTTTAACGTGGCGTTTCAGGCCGAGCTCATCAAGCACACGCCGGCAGATTCGTCGGCCGTCGCCATGTCGATCTTCTCGGGCCTGTTCAACCTCGGTATCGGCACGGGTACCGCGATCGGCGGAGCCGTGGTTTCGGGCCCCGGTATCGCCTGGATCGGCTGCGCGGGCGGTGCGATCGCTGCCGTGGGCGTCATCCTTGCCATCACGGTGATGTTCCCGGCTATCCGCCGCGCCAAGGTCGTCGCCTAATCACGTTTCCTCATCAGTTGCGGTGGAATAGTTCCTGTTTAAGGCCTCTGAAGGCCCAAGCAGGAACTATTCCACCGCAACTTATTTT
>URCU01000112.1:0-6821 GCA_900546425.1 uncultured Collinsella sp.
TAACGCAATCCCTCTACCGCGTCGGCCAAAAGTGCGGCGGCACGGTCCTGGGCCAAGCCGCGCGCCGCCTGACGCATGGCATCACGTGCCGCAGCGTCATCGATCAGGTGCAGCAGCTCGTCGGCAAAGGCAGGGGCATCGATATCGGCATCGGCGAAAAGCACGCCGGCACCGGCATCGACCAGGTAACGGGCATTCGTGGTCTGGTGGTCGGCCGTCGCGTGCGGATACGGCACGAGCACCGAGGGCACGGCAAGCGCGGCGATCTCGGCCACGCTCGAGGCACCGGAACGCGAGAGCACCAGATCGGCCGCAGCCAGCATATCGCCCATGTTGTCGATGTAGGGCTGGACACGATAGCGCTTCGCCTCCTCGGGCGTCAGCGCCAAAGCGCGCTCGGTCTCCTCAAAGCCGTCGGCACCCGTCGAATGCAAAACATAGAGATTCTCGCGGGTCAGCAGCTCACTCTTGAGCGAGGCAACGCGCTCGTTGAGATGTTGGGCACCGAGTGAACCACCAAAGACGAGCAGAAGCGTCGCGTCCTCGGGCACACCGAGCGTCTTGCGACCGCGGGCGCGATCGCCCTCGATCACCGAACGGCGCACGGGATTGCCCGTCATGAGCACATGGTCGGGGTCGCCCTCGCGCTCAAAGACCGCGCGGGCCGCAGGTACCGAAATGCACACGCGGGCGGCATGTGAGTTCATCATCTTATTGGCCAGACCCGGAACAGAGTTCTGCTCGTGCAGCAGATACGGAACGCCGGCACCCTTGCACCAACCCAGCAGCGGGACCTCAACGTAAGCACCAAAGCCGATAGCGGCATCGGGCTTACCGACCTTCGAGAAGTGACGGGCAAGCGCACGCTTCGCCTTGTTGACGCGCCACAGCGAGGTCAGCGCCGTCCAGGGACGGGAGCGATCGAAGCCCGTGACCGTGATGGGCACAAAATCGAATCCGGCCTCGGGAACCAGACGACCCTCGAGCTTGCGCGACTGGCCCACGAACACAACGTGATGACCGCGGTCACGCAGCTCCTCGGCCAAGGCGAGCGCGGGGTTGATATGTCCTGCCGTGCCGCCGGCTGCAATAGCAACGGTCATCTTATCGGTCATGGTAATCCCTTCGTACACGCGGTCCCTGGTCATCGGTGCGCAAACGCGCCGACGGGTCCGAATTCAAATCGATTCGATTATATCCGCCGCCCGCATTGCGAGGAGTGGGGCGCTGCGGACGACCTTGCGGCGCCGTTCGCTGACGCGGACGGGCTACCGGCTCGGTCGCAGAGCCATCCAGAACGGTAAAGCCGTTACGCGAAGATCGCTCGCCGCGCACGTGGGGCACGCCGGCGGTACTCTCATCCATAACGGCAAAGCTCTCGCGGCGACGGTCGTACTCATCGCGACGGGCGCTCTCATACGAAACGCGCAGGATCAGACCGGCGAGCATAAGCGACACAATAATCGACGAGCCACCGTAGCTAATAAACGGCAGCGGCTTGCCCGTCATGGGAAACACATTGAGAATGCCCAGCGCGTTGATCAAAAACTGCACCGCAAGGATGACCGCGGAACCCGATGCCATAAGTGCTCCGCGACGGTCGGTCGCCTGCTCGGCAATACGAAACGCCGAGTAGATCAGCATCGCGAACACCAAGAAGAACAGCACGGTTCCGATAAAGCCAACTTCCTCGCCGATAATAGCCAAGATGTAGTCGTTATGCGCCTCGGGCAAATACGAGTACTTCATGGTGGAGTTACCGATACCGCGACCGAACAGGCCGCCCGAGGCAAACGCCATAATGGCAAGCGTGGCCTGATAGCCATCACCATATTCGTCTGCCCAAGGATTCCAAGCAACCTCGACACGCGTCATACGATACGGCTCGGCGATAAGGGCGATCGCAATGACGGCGATGCCGGCAACGACCGTCCAAACGATATATTTGGGGTCCAATCCCGCAAACAACGCCATGCACATGAGGGTCAGCAAGATGATAAGAACGGTGCCAAAATCGGGCTGAACAAAAATCAGAAAGAGCGAAATGCCCAGGTAGACACCCATCTTGCGAAGAAACTCGTTGATGTTGCCGCCGGGCGAAAAGATGCGGTCGAGCATGATTGCCGAATACGCGATGGCGAACGGCTTTAAAAACTCAGACGGCTGGAACTGAATACCGGCGATGTTGAGCCAACGCGTGGCGCCACGACTGCCGCTACCCATAAAGAACACCAGAACCAGTAGCCCTATCATGCCCATGAGAAAGATCCTGAGCACGTCTTCCCCAAACCAACTGTCCGGCAAGATGCGCACGATGGCAACCATAGCCAGCACGCCAACTCCGGCAAACGCGGCTTGTCGAAACAGGAAAAACGTCGCCGTACCATTCTCGTGCAGCGCCTCGACCGAAGATGCCGAGTACACCATCAGCAAGCCAAAGCAAACCAAGCTAAACAGGCAAGCCATAAATATCAAACGAGGGCGCATGATGCGGGCGGGGACGCCGGCAATATAGCGCTCACCGAACGTCTGCCCGCCGCGTCCGGAACGCGGCGTGCTACGCAGCGAGGAAGCACGGTCCGAGTCGGGCCTCCTCATATCACTTCGGGGGCTCTCCTCTCTCACCGGCAACCCCTATTCCGTTTGCGATTTCGCTGCCGCGGCAAGCTGGGCCACGTAGTCCTTAAACACGCGGCCGCGCTCCTCGTAGCCCGAGAACTCGTCGAACGAAGAGCAAGCGGGCGAAAGCAGGATCACGTCGCCGCGGCTCGAGAGCGAGCGGGCAACGTCAACGGCATCGCGCAGATCATCGGCCTGGGCGATATCCACGTCACCATCGACATCGGCCTCGTCCATAGCGGCGGTAAAGCGCTCGCGCGCATCGCCAAAGCAAACGACCGAGCGCACGTTGTCCATAACGACGCGGGCAAAGTCCGCAAGCGGGGTACCCTTATCGTGGCCGCCGAGCAGCAAGATCACATCGTCGTCGGGAAACGCCGTCAGGGCCTTTTCGACCGCATCGGTGTTCGTTGCCTTGGAATCGTTGACGTAGCGCACGCCATCGATCTCGCCGCAGGGTTCCACGCGGTGTTCGAGTGGCTGGAACGATGCCAAACCGCGGCAAACGCCCTCGGGATCGGCACCGACGGCCAGAGCAGCCGTGGCGGCACATAGGGCATTAATGACATTGTGATGGCCCGAGATCTTGAGCTCGGACGTGGCGACAAGCTGGGTCTCGACTCCCTTCAGGCGCACGACCATCTTACCGTCGCGCACAAAGGCGGCGTCTGCACCCTCGGGCTCGTCAAAAGCGACCTTGCAGATGCGGCGACCCGGTGTGTAGATGTACTCATCGAACTCATGGATGCCGGCATCCTCAACGTCGATAACCACGAGGTCGTCGTCGACCATATTCTCGAACAACTTGATCTTGGCAAGCGCATAGTTCTTGTGGCTCTTGTGCCAGCCCAGGTGGTCGGGCGTGATGTTGAGCAGTACCGCCACGCGAGGATGAAGCTCGGCGGTCGTAGCAATCTGATAACTCGACAGCTCGGCCACAAACCACTCATTGTGTGCGCGGCCGTCGATCTCGTTCACCGGTGGCTCGCCGATATTGCCGACGGCCACGCTGGCTTCACCGGCGGCCTTGAGCAGATAATCGGTCAGCGACGTGGTAGTTGTCTTGCCATTGGTGCCCGTGATGGCGATCCAATTTTGGGGAGACAGACGATAGGCAAACTCGGGCTCGCCCATAATCTGAGCGGCATGCTCACGCCCAGCCTTAAAGAAGGCCGAGAACTCCGAGATACCCGGGCATGTCACGCACACGTCATAGGCACCCTCGACCTGCTCGGTGCCGTAGACAAACGACGCGCCCTGCGCCTCGAGCGCACGCGTGGCGTCATTGGGCTCGGAGGTACCGCCGCCATACACGGTCGTGGCGCTCACGCGCTCGGGGTGAGCCAACGCCCAACGGGCGACATCGAGACCGGATTTACCCTGCCCCAAAACAAGCAGGCTAAAGACATCAGCAAGAGGCATGAAAGACCACTATCCCAACTGGAAGAACAGGGCGAGGCCAACGGCGCCAAAGGCCGCGGCGATAATCCAAAAACGGATAACGACCTTGGTCTCGGCCCAGCCCTTCTTTTCGAAATGATGATGGATGGGCGCCATAAGGAAGACGCGCTTGTGCGTAAAGTGGAAATAGACGACCTGGATCATAACCGACAGGGTCTCGACGATAAACAGGCCGCCGATGATGAGGGAAACGACTTCGGTGTTGGTAATGATGGAGGTGCAGGCAAAAGCGGCACCCAGGGCAAGCGAGCCGGTATCGCCCATAAAGATGCTCGCCGGGTAGCAGTTGAACCACAAAAAGCCCAGGCAGGCACCGGCGCACGCCGTGCAGAAGATGGACAGGTTCACGTCACCGTGCAAAAACGCCATGGCGGCCATGGCGAGCATGGCGATCATGGAAGTGCCGCCGGCAAGGCCGTCCAGACCATCGGTCAGGTTCACGGCATTGGAAAGACCAGCGATCATCAGCCAGCAAAATACAATGTAGAGCCACGGGAACGAAAGGCCGCAGATGGTGGTCGAAAGAACACCGAGGTCAATCGTCAGGCCGCCGGGAAAACGAATCTCGGGGGCGACGCCGCACCAATTGACGGCGAGCACGGTAAAAGTGACGCAGATGATGGTCAGGCCGATCATCTTGGCGTGAGGCGTCAGGCCGAGCGAGCGACCATGCGTGACGGAGGTCAGGTCGTCGATGAGACCCAGAACGCCGGTGGCCAGCGTGGCAAGCAGCACGAGCACGAGCTCGGTGGTGAGCTTGCCCATCAGCAGGCAGGTCAGCGAGATCGCGACAAGGATGATGACACCGCCCATGGTCGGCGTACCCTGTTTAATCAAATGACGCTTGGGGCCGTCGGCTCGGACCTGCTGGCCGATACCCTCGACCTTCAGCAGCTTGATCCACCACGGCATAAGCAGCAACGCAATGGCGGCAGCGATGCCAAGTCCCAAAAAGGCCTGATACGTAGGATACGAGGGATTGCCGAACATGGGCTAGCACACACCTTCCACAAAGCGGTCGAGCTCAACAAAACGGGAACCCTTGACCAGTACAACATCATGATTTTCAAGCGCGCCGCCCATGCGGTCGAGCACCTGCTGATAATCGGAGAACACCTGGATGCGGTCCTCATCCATACCCATCATACGTGCGGCATCGGCCATGAGCTGAGCCAGCTCGCCGCCGACGCACGCGAGCATGTCGAGCTTCTTAGCGGCGGCATAGGCGCCCACGAGCTCATGCATGCGGGGAGCCTCGTCGCCCATCTCGCCCATCTCGCCAAGGATCGCCATGCGCGAACCGTCACAAATAAGCGAGCACAGCAAATCGAGGCCGGCAGCCATAGACTCGGCACTGGCGTTATAGGAGTCGTCGATGATGCGCGCTCCGCTCTTGGCGCGCTTGATCTCCTGACGGTGACCGGTGATCGTAAGGCCCCTAAAGGCAGCATCGATCTGCTCGGGCGTCACGCCCAGACGATAGCCGACAGCGGCGGCCTTGACGGCATTGGGCACGGACTGCACGCCGGGAATGGCCAGCATGGTATCGACCGTGTCGCCCTGACCAAAGTCGAGCGTAAAGACCGGATGGCCCTCGTCGTCGACGCGAATGTCGCGTGCGCGGACCTCGTCGTCGTCCGAGACACCGGCCAGCATCACGTCAATACCCGCAGGCTGGGCGAACGTATCGCGAATGAACGGCGTAAAGTCGTCCTCGCCGCCCAACACCAGCAACGGCGAGAAGTCGCCGGCGGTGCACATGCCCTGGACAATCTCGGACTTGGCGCGGGCGATGTTCTCGCGGCTGCCCAGAATACCGATATGGGAGGTTCCGATCTTGCTCACGATGGCAAGATTGGGGTTGGCAGACTGGGACAGGCGCTCAATCTCATGAAAATGGTTCATGCCCATCTCGAGCACCAGAACCTCGGTATCGGCCGGAGCGGAAAGCACCGTGAGCGGCATGCCGATCAGGTTGTTGAAATTGCCCTTGGTGGCCCAGACGCGATAACGCTTGGCGAGCACGGCGGCGAGCACGTCCTTGGTCGTCGTCTTGCCAATCGAACCGGTAATGCCGACGACCAGGCAGCCAAGCTCCAAGCGATATACATGCGCCAGGCGCAGCAAGAACTCCTCGGGGTCGTCGGTCAGCAAGATGGCGCATCCCTTGTCCTGCGCCAGCGAAACCAGCTCGGCATCGGGTTCGCGCGTCATCACGACGGCACCGGCACCCGACTCAATGGCACGGGAGGCAAAATCATTGCCGTCGACCTTTTCGCCGGGGAAGGCGACAAAGATCGTCCCCTCCTCGACCTGACGCGAGTCGATAACGCACCCGCGGCATACCCGATCGACTTCTTCCGTCACGGTTCGGGCCCCCGTTGAGGCCGCGAGGTTGTTGACGGCGATCTCTATCATTGCAGCTCCCCTGTAAACCTAATAATGCTATCGGCGTATTGTATCCCAGTGCCATGCGCGCGTGGTGCAGGGCATGTGAACACCCTTCAGATCAAACGGCAGACCACGCTCAAGATTGTAACCCCCTACTTCGTGCGCGGGATACCCAGCACGTCGAGCGCGTTGGCCATAATGGACTGGAATGGCACCGCGGCGGCATCCGAGCCGCTCGGCGTTCCATCGAGTGTGATATAGCACAGCACCTTGGGCGATTGTGCCGGCGCAAAGCCCATAAAGCTGTCTCTTATACACATCTCCGAGCCCACGAGACGCGTAGTAATCTC
>URCU01000113.1:0-6786 GCA_900546425.1 uncultured Collinsella sp.
TGAGCTTCTTGGCCTTCTTGGCGTCAGTCTTGTACACCGTGGAAGCCTCATGATAGTTGGTGAAGCTCTTGGGCAGGTAGCAGCTGGCAGCGGTGGCAAGGCCGGCGAAGGTGTTGGTGATCATCTTCTCAGTGTCGAGCGCGTACATGACGGCCTGACGGACCTTGACGTTGTTCCAAGGCTCCTTGGCGACGTTGAACATGATGAAGCGGGTGCCGAAACCCTGGACGTTATCGATCTTGCAGCCGGCGCTCTCGAGCTGGTCGACGGCGTCAGCGGTGACGAGCTCCATAACGAGCGTGGAGCCCTCCTGCTGAGCGGTAACGCGAGCGGTGGGGTCGGTCAGGATGCTGTACTGGATCTTCTTATCCTCGGCAGCATACTCACCGTTGTACTCGGGGTTGGGAACCAGGGTGATCTCGGTATCGGAGATAGAGTCGTACATCCAGGGGCCGGAGCCGATCGGCTGCTTAGCGCGATCCTCCTCGGCCTGGGTGGCCGGGGTAACGCGGATGATGGCCAGACGATCCTTGAGCAGGGAGAAGTTGGGGACCTTGGTCTTGACCGTTACAGTGCTGGCGTCCTTGGCCTCGATGGACTCGAAGGGCTGGAAGAACGGAGCATAGGTAGCAGAAGCAGCGCAAGCGGTGTAGGAGGCAACGACGTCGTCAGCAGTGACCTCGGTGCCATCGGAGAACTTGGCACCCTTGCGGATGGTGACCTCGAAGGTAGTATCGTCCACGGACTTGGGATCGTCGGTGGCGAGCTCGTTGAAGGTGCTGTAGTCGTGGTAATCGATGCCATAGAGGCCCTCGATGACGTGCCAGTTAGCACCCAGGCCCACAGCGGAGCCGGTGCTGGCGGGGTCGAAGCTGGACGGAGCGTAAGCGGAACCAGCGGTGATCACGCCGCCGCCACGGTTGGCGGAATCGGTGGAACCGGAAGCGGAACCCTCGTCGTTGGAGCTGCCACCGCAGCCGGTGAGACCAAGCCCTGCGACAGCAGCGACGCTGCCGGTGAGGCCGAGGAACGAACGCCTGGACATACCCTTGTTGATGATGGCCATGTCTTCTCCTATCAATAGAGAATCTTACCCGGGAGCACCTAGACTTGCCCCCGCGCAACTTGCGGACGATATATACCTTACCTACCGACGGACCCAACTGAGGTGCCGCGCTCGGCGACCGATACATACATACGCTTGAACGGTATTTACTACCGTTCACCGAATTCATTGACAAACGATTCGCCAGACAGTATGTATCGACGAGGTGAGATATCAGTCTTCGTCAACCCGCAGGATAGCAGGGTTATTCACCATGGCTAGTCAAACGTTTTAGCGTTAATAAAACCCGAAATCAGGAGGTAATCGCCGCGAAATAAATGATTGAAGATCAGCCAATCATGTATATCAGTTGTTTAGAAGCGCGTTTAGTTTTCGGAACGGCTGGCCGATGCCTGGGCGCGCTCGGCATTCCATGCAACAAGTGCCTCGTGGACCGCTTTGGCGACATCGGCCGGAACGCCTCGAACTTCCGCAATCTCCTGCTCGCTTGCCGCGCGCAAACGCTTCATCGAGCCAAAATGGCGCATAATGGCACGTTTTCTGGTGGGTCCCACGCCCGGAACGTCGTCAAGCACCGAAACCGTCATAGCCTTATCGCGCAACTCGCGGTGGAACGTAATCGCAAATCGGTGGGATTCATCGCGAACCTGCTTGATCAGATAAAGCGAAGCGGAGCCGGTCGGTAGCACGACGGGAGTCTCGTCCCACGGCACGAAAACCTCCTCATCGGCCTTTGCCAAGCCACAAACTGGTATATCGAGGCCGAGCGCCTCAAGTTGCTTAATTGCAGCGGTCAATTGCGGCTTGCCGCCATCGACAACGAGCAAATCGGGGCGCGAGCCAAAGCGCTCGTCCGCCATGCGCTCGGGAGCATAGCGACGCCCCAGAACCTCGGACATCGATACGAAGTCGTTCGCCTCGTCCAATTCGGCCTGAATTTTAAAGCGACGATACTGGCCCTTGTCGGCACGGCCGTTGGTAAATACCACCATCGAAGCGACGGTAAAGGTGCCGTGCAACGTCGAAATATCGAAGCACTCGATGCGCAACGGCGGCGCAGGCAGCGCCAGCGCGCTTTCGAGCTCCAGGAGCGCCTGATTGGTGCGATCGTCAGCATACCCCGTGCGCATCATGTAGCGCATGAGGGCATGGCGCGCATTTTTGGAAGCCATAGCGAGCAGGCGGTGCTTTTCGCCGCGCTGCGGCCTATGGAGATGGCAAGAGCGTTCGCGCTTGCCCGCAAGCCACTCCCCCAACGCTTCGGCATCCTCAAGCTCGACAGAGAGATTGATCTCGGCTGGAATATCAGCCGTCTCGTCGTAATAGCGCTTAAGAAAGCCCGATTGAAGCTCTTCCTCGTCGACATCCAGGCCTTTATCGAGGATGAACTCACAAGTTCGAACCGTTCGGCCCTCGCGAACGACAAAGACACAGGCGGCAGAGATAGTCTCTTCGCGATAGAAGCCGATGACGTCGATATCGACGCTCGATGGAAAAACGACCTGTTGGCGATCGTCCAAGCCCCTAATGACTTCCAGACGACGCTTGACGCGCGCCGCACGCTCAAATTCGAGTGTCTCGGCTGCCTCCGTCATCTCGGACGTAAGCTCGTCGACGACATCCTTGCGATGGCCCGACAAGAAACGTTCGACACGCTTGACGTTCTTGGCATAGTCGGCAGGGGAAATTGCGCCGACACATGCGCCCGGCCCGCGCCCGACATGGTAGTCAAAGCAGGGACGCCCGTTTTGCGCGCAAATCATATTGACGATGTCTTCTTCGCCCTTATGAGATTCGACGATGCGGCGGCAGCGGCGCCATTCCGCACAGGATGCCGAGCAAATAGGAATGACCTTGCGTAGCGTATCGATGGTCTCACGCGCCGCACGACTATCGGTATAGGGGCCAAAATAGCGCGTTCCCGGTCTATGACGCTCTCGCGTGTATTTGATGGCAGGAAACAAATCGCTCTTGGTAATGGCGATAAAGGGATAGCTTTTATCGTCTTTGAGATCGACGTTAAAGTACGGATGGTACTGGCCAATCAGATTGCGCTCGAGCACCAATGCCTCGTGCTCGGTCTCCACCACGATATAGTCGAAGCTCGCCACCAGCTGCATCATGAGCGGGATCTTTTGACGCTCATCCTGCAGCGTCACGTATTGACGCATACGGGCACGCAAGTTTTTTGCCTTGCCCACATAGATGACATCGCCCTTGGCATCTTTCCAAAGGTAGCAGCCGGGTTGCGTGGGAACGCGCGAAACCTGCTCGGCAAGTGTTGGAATGTTGTCGTGACCTGCCACACGCACCTACTTGCGACGAAGCAGCGCCGAGACCTCGGGCATCTTAAAGACGAAGGCAAGGCCAAAAGTCACGGCGAGCGAGACGACGCCTGCAACACAAACGTAGCCCAGGGTAATGAGGATCGAGCTGCCAAGCATTCCGACAAAGTGCTCAAGTGCCCACATGACGCCGGCGCCCGCGGCAGCGCCCAAGCCACCGAACAACAGGCCGAAGAAACCGCCGTGCAGGATAGACTTGACCTGAAGGCCATGCAGACGACGGCGCAGCCACCACAGTGAGCATCCGACCAAGACCACGTAGTCAACGACGTACGAAAGCGCAATTGCCGGCATACCGTAGCCCAGCACCACGCCAAACAGCAGCACCGAACCGGCCTGACCGATAGCGGAGTACAAGCAATAGCGGCTATAAGGTTTCATATCGAGCAGGGCCGAGAAGCTCTTCTGCATCAGCACGACCACGCCGTAGAGCGGCAGGGAAAGTGCCAGATAGATAAGGAACTCCGACACCAGCGCCACACCGGATTCATCGAACTTGCCGGCGCAGTAGATCATGTTGAGCGGACGGGCGAAGACGATCAGGTACATCGCAAACGGAATCAGGAAGAAGAGCATCTGGGCGACACCGCGCGAAATGCCCGTGCGGACGCTGTCGTAATCCTTCTCCTGTGCATCGTGGGAGAGTTCGGTATAGAGTGCCGTCGAAAGCGAGGCAGCGATCAGCGCATAGGGCAGCGTATACCACAGGCGCGCATATGCGATGACGGAAGGGCCGGTCTCGGGCTGCACCACCAGCGCGGCGGCATTGGTAATGGAAGTCGAGACAAACATGCACACCGTGGCGAGCAGCGTCGGGATACCAAGCGCAATCGTCTGTCGCAGCGCGGGGTCCTTAAAGTCGATATGGATATGAGGATGCACGCCATGCTTGCCAAGCGCGGGAATCTGGCAGGCCATCTGGACAAAGACGCCGAGGGTCGTACCAGCTGCGATCAAGATAATACCGACCTGCTCGCCAAATTGTGCAGACACGGGAGCAAAGCCCATAAAGCTGGCGATAACGATGACATTGTTGAGAACCGGGGCAAACGTCGACCAGAAGTAGTCGCGGTGTGCGTTGAGAACGCCCGAGAACACCGAGCCCAAGCCATAAAACAGAATTTGGATAGCAAAGAAGCGGAACATGAACGCAGCGGTATCCATGCTGCCGCCATCGCCCGAAAGGAACGACTGCGTCCAAATAAAGCCGGGAGCAAACACGGTGCCCAGCAGCGAGATACCGCCCAGTAGCAGAAGCAGAATACCGAGCAGATTGCCGACATACTCGTTCGATGCCTCGCGGCCCTGCTCGCGCCTCACGCCCATATACACCGGCAAAAACGCCGTAACGAGCATGCCGCCCATCACGAGCTCGTAAAGCATGTTGGGCAGGTTGTTGGCAACCTGATAGGAGGACGAGAGCAGCGACATGCCGATGGCGGCCGCCATGGCCCACGTGCGGATAAACCCGGTGACGCGCGACACGATGGTCAGCACGGTCATGAGGCCAGCAGAACGACCAACCGTGGAGTAGTCCGACGAACCCATATCGTCTACGTCGTCCTGAGAGTCCTCATGAACCTCATCTTGTGGCAGCAAATCGTCCACGACAGTAAAGGAGCCGGTCATCGCAAAGGGATCGTCAACCAAAACGGCGTCATCAGCAGGTGCGACGTCATCGCTGTTCGGCATGTTGTTTCCGGATACGGCATCATCATCGAATATGGCATGGTCGCCAAACACCGTGTCAACTTCTTTGGCAGCGACGGTTCGGGCAGAAAACGACAGAGGGTCCCAGTCGTCATCACCGTCGATGGCCACGCCCTCGACGGGATCGGTCGAACCAAGCGGCGACCATTCGTCATCCGAAAGAAGCGGTTCGCCATCATCATGAGCCGCGGGCTTGGCGGAACGAGCGGCAGGAGCGCTCTGCGGTGTGCTCTTTCCCTGGGCTGCAATCAAAAACACCGCCGTCTCATCGGGACGCGGCACACGAGGAGCCTCGGAGGCGATCGGCTTCACGCTGGCGCTCGATTGAGCGGCGGCCAAGAAGACAGCCGTCTCATCGGGACGAGCCGAAGAAAGAACCGTACGGGGAAGCGCCGTGCCGGCACCGGCGGCACGCAAATACACGGCCGTCTCGCCCGGGTCAGCGGCGGCGGACCAGGCGTTTCGAATCTCGTTATCGAACGAAGAAGCCTCGGGCGCGGGCGCCTGAGGAGCCGACCCTTTTGCAAAGTGAGCTCCGCGCTTTGATTCTTCCTGCGGCATCGCTCAGTCCTCTCTCGTGATCGGGGCAACCGTCGCCCCGCAAAATGCAACTAAGTCATCGGGAGCAAGCTCAAGCTGATAGCCGCGCTTGCCACCCGAGATAAAAATGGTATCCCAAAGGACGCATGTCTCATCGATCAGCGTCCGGAAGCGTTTTTTCATACCGACCGGGCTGCAACCGCCGCGGACATACCCCGTCGCGGCAAGCAGATCTTTGACATGCATCATGGTCAGCGACTTTTCGCCTGCGGCGCGCGCGGCGGCCTTGAGGTCGAGCTCGTCGGCAACAGGAATGCAGCACACGACATGGTCGTTGGACGGCGTCGTGCAGACCAGGGTCTTAAATCCCTGACCGGGCTCCTCGCCAAGCTGCTCGGAAATCGCGACGCCCAGCCCCGACGATTCGTCGCCGTCGTCTTCGTACGTATGGAGAACATAGGAGATGCCTGCGCTTTCCAGCTCGCGCATCGCATTGGTTTTTGGCGTCTTAACAGCCTTTGCCATGGCACATCCTTTCCCTCGCAGAGCGACGCAAGGATTAAGTATAGGGCCAATTCCGCCGCGTATGCCATCTCGACACACAGAAGCGCCACCGAATCAGAAGGAATCGGTGGCGCGTCGGTACTACAACGTTTCTTTACTGCGCGTCGAGCTGCGCCTGACGCTCACGGTCACGCTTGAGCAACGGCGCCAAGAACTTGCCCGTGTAGCTCTGCGAACACGCCGCGACTTGCTCCGGCGTGCCTGAGACCACGACGGTTCCGCCGCCATTGCCGCCCTCGGGGCCCATATCGATCAGGCGGTCGGCAACCTTGATGACATCAAGGTTGTGCTCGATCACCAGAACCGTGTTGCCCGCATCGACCAGGCGCTGTAACACGTCGAGCAGCTGGCGAACATCCTCAAAATGGAGGCCGGTTGTGGGCTCGTCCAAAATGTAGAACGTCTTGCCTGTCTGACGACGATGAAGCTCCTTGGCGAGCTTCACGCGCTGCGCCTCGCCGCCCGAAAGCGTCGTAGCGGGCTGGCCCAAGCTCACGTAGCCCAGACCCACGTCATATAGGGTCTGCAGTTTGCGCTTAATCTGCGGGATATTCCCTGTCT
>URCU01000114.1:0-6748 GCA_900546425.1 uncultured Collinsella sp.
GAGATTACTACGCGTCTCGTGGGCTCGGAGATGTGTATAAGAGACAGGAGTAGGCACGCTCGACGGCGACGAGTGCCGCCTCCTTGTCGAAGGGTTGGCCGCTATCGGCGATACCGGCGCACCACTCACCCGTACCGTCCGCCATGCCCTCGATAGCCGCGATGTACTCCTTGCGCACGTGATCAATCTTGGGCTGGGTGCGGCCGATGCTGCCCTCGCTGCGCAGCCAAATCGTTACATCAAAGCCGCAGTAGGCAGCCTGAAAGGCAATCTGGCTTCCCAACACGCCGCCGCCGGCAACGCAAACGGTCTTATAGCTCATAGGAACGGTCCTCTCTTACGTAATTCCATAGATGTGTATTTATTCAACCGTAAGGAGGGTTGCACGCTGGGGGTGGGTTCTATAAACGGACGGTAATTTGCGGCGAACGGCAACACCTGTTCATTATCTCAGGGTTCCGAGGACAATTATTGGTGTCACTGAGACGTCGTTTGCGGAAGTATGCGGCAAATTCCGGAACCCTTGAGCACACCCCGGTTTTCCGCCAATAAAACCGCAGGTACATGGCTTGGACATATCCGGTGGGCTCGGCCTATTCAGTTTTTGCCGCATACTTCCGAAATCTGAGTTCGCAAAGGATGATAGTCGGGGCGTTTGCGCAACATATGTCCAGCAAAAACGGGTGGTAGCCGGTACGGCTACCACCCGTTTGCCTCATATCTAGCCCAAAGCAGGCCAGTTACTTCTTAATGCCGCGTCCCAGGCGCTCAGCGACCGACGCCACGGCGCTCTCATCGACCGAGCCGCAGCTCACGCAGCCGTCATGGGCACGCATCTGGCCGGTGACCTCGTCCATCGCGAGCGGCGCCACCTTCTCAAGCTTAAAGCCCTTGCCGGCGCGCATGTTTTCCTTGGCCACGCTAATCATGAGCTTAATGCGGTTGAGCTGGTTGACCTCGGACGCACCGGGGTCGTAGTCCACCGCGACGATGTTGCTCTCGGGATGCTGGCGGCGCAGCTCCTTGATCACGGCCTTGCCCACCACGTGGTTGGGCAGGCACGCGAAGGGCTGCGTGCAGATAATGTTGGGTGCGCCGTGATCGATCAGGTCGAGCATCTCGGCCGTGAGCAACCAGCCCTCGCCCATGTTGTTGCACACCGAAAGCACCGTACGGGCCTTGTCCGCCATGGTGCCGATGCGCTCGGGCGCCTCAAAGCGGCGGGACTTTTCGAGCATCTCCTCCACCGGCGTGCGCATCCAGTCCACGAGCTTGATGAGCGCCTGCATACCAGCGCGCGTGGTAGCAGAGCTACCCAGCTCGTCCTTCTGCAGCTCGGCATTGCTCATGGAGTACAGGAAGAAGTCAAGCAGGCCCGGCACCACAGCCTCGCAGCCCTCGCGCTCAATCACATCGACCACGTGGTTGTTGGCCGTGGGATGGAACTTGACCAAGATCTCGCCAACCACGCCCACGCGCGGCTTGGTGCCCTCGCCCACGAGCGGAATGGTGTCGAACGCGCGGATGGCCTCACGCGCAAGCTTGGTGTAGTTGTGCCTGTTGAACTTAGGCGCCAGCTTGCGGGCGCGCGCCATGTACTCCTCGTAGAGCGCATTGGCGGCACCGGGCGTTGCCTCGTACGGGCGGCAGCGGTAGAGCATCTGCATCATCACGTCGCCAAAGAGCACTGCGTAGACTGCCTGCTTAAGCAGCGCCGGCGTAATCTTAAAGCCGGGGTTGTCCTCGCCGAGCGCCACGGCCGAAAGCGAGATTACCGGAATCTCGGGGTGACCGCTCTCGCGCAGTGCCTTGCGGATGAGTGCGATGTAGTTGGTGGCACGGCAGCCGCCGCCGGTCTGGCTGATAACCACGGCCGTCTTGGACAGGTCGTACCGACCGCTCTCGATGGCCTCCATAATCTGGCCCGTCACCAGGATCGACGGGTAGCAAATGTCGTTGTTCACATAGCGCAGGCCGGCCTCGACGGCGTCGTGATCGGTCGAGGGCAGCAGCTCCAGGTTGTAGCCGGCACCACGGAACACCTCTTTGACCAGATCAAAGTGGATCGGCGCCATCTGCGGGCACAGGATGGTGTAGCCCTCGTCGCGCATCTGCTCGGTGAAGGGCACCTTGGGCCACGCGGTCGATGCGCTCTCACGCTGCGCCTCGAACGTGTACTTGCGGCTCGCGAACGCGGGGGCATCCTTGGAGGGCGCCACCGGCGCGGCATCGCCCTGCTCGTAGGCCTCGCCCGCGGCCGTGGCCTCGGCCAAGCGCTCGGCCTCCTGGTCCTTAAGCGCCGCCATGAGCGAGCGGATGCGGATGCGCGCGGCGCCCAGGTTGGACACCTCGTCGATCTTGAGCACGGTGTAGATCTTGCCGCTGGCCTCCAGGATCTCCTGCACCTGGTCGGTGGTCAGAGCGTCCAGGCCGCAGCCGAAAGAGTTGAGCTGGATCAGGTCCAGGTCGTTGCGCATCGTCACAAAACGGGCGACGGCGTACAGGCGGCTGTGGTACATCCACTGATCAACGACGCGAATCGGACGCTCGGGCTTCACGAGATGCGCGAGCGAATCCTCGGTAAAGACCGCAAAGCCAAAGCTCGAGATAAGCTCGGGCAGGGCATGGTTGATCTCGGGGTCGTTATGGTAGGGACGGCCGGCGAGCACGATGCCGTGACCGCCGTGGTCCTCGACCCACTTAAGAGCCTCCTCGCCCATGGTCTGGATGTCCTCGTGGAAACGCGCATCGGCCTCAAAGGCAGCGTTGACGGCGGCATCGACCTCGGAGCGCGTGATTTTGGGACCGCGCACACGGCCGCGACCAGCCTCGGCGTCGGCCACGCGGTCGACGGCGAGCACCTGGTACAAGCGGCGCTTGAGCTCGGTCTTGTCGTGATAGGGCACAAACGGGTACAGGAACTCGATGTTCTGCTCGCGGATCTCGTCGATATTGAGCGCCAGCGCCGTGGGGTAGCTCATAACGATGGGGCAGTTGTAGCAGTTGCCGGCGGTCGGATCCTCCTTGCGCTCCCAGCGCACGCACGGCATCCAAATGAAGTCGACATCGCGGTCGATAAGGTTCATCACGTGGCCGTGGCTCATCTTGGCCGGATAGCACACGCTCTCGGACGGCATGGACTCGATGCCCGCCTGGTAGGTCTTCTTGCTCGACTGGTCGGACAGCTGCACGCTAAAGCCCAGGCGCGTAAAGAACGCGTGCCAGAAGGGGTAGTTCTCGTACATGTTGAGTGCGCGCGGGATACCCACGGTGCCGCGCGGGGCCTCGTCGGGGCTCAGCACCTCGCGGTTAAACAGCAACTCGTTTTTCTTTTTGAAGAGGTTGGGGGCCTCGGTCTTCTGCTTTTTGTGGCCAGCGCCCTTCTCGCAGCGGTTGCCGGTAATGAAGCGCCTGCCGCCGCCAAAGTCGTTGACGGTGAGCTGGCAGTTGTTGGAGCAACGGCCACAGCGGACGTGTTTTTGCGTCACGGTGAGGTGCGCGATGTCCTCGGCAGAAAGAATGGTCGAGGTGCCGTCGGCGCCGGCGCGATCACGGGCGAGCAGTGCCGCACCGTAGGCGCCCATGCAGCCGGCAATGTCGGGGCGCACAGCATGAACGCCAGTAAGCTGCTCAAACGCACGCAGCGTGGCGTCGGACATAAAGGTGCCGCCCTGGACGATCACCTGGCTGCCGATCTCCTTGGGGTCGCGCAGCTTAATGACCTTGAACAGGGCGTTCTTGATGACGGAATAGGACAGGCCGGCCGCGATGTCGCCCACCGTGGCGCCTTCCTTTTGCGCCTGCTTGACGCGCGAGTTCATAAAGACCGTACAGCGGCTGCCCAAATCGACCGGGGCCTTGGCATGGATGGCGGTATCGGCGAACGCGCGCACGTCCATGTTCATAGACACGGCGAAACTCTCGATAAAGCTGCCGCAGCCCGACGAGCAGGCCTCGTTGAGCATGATGTGCTCAATGACGCCGTCCTTGACACGCAGGCACTTCATGTCCTGGCCGCCGATGTCCAGAATGAACTCGACGCCGGGCAGGAACGCCTTGGCGCCGCGCAGGTGCGCGACAGTCTCGATCTCTCCGGAATCGGCCTTGAGGGCCTCGATGAGCAGCGCCTCGCCGTAGCCCGTGGTGGTCACGTGGCCAATGGTGCAGCCAGCGGGGATGTGGTTGTAGAAATCGGCCATGATGACCTTAGCCGTGCCCAGGATGTCGCCGTTGTTGTTGCCGTACCAGGTGTGCAGCAGCTGGCCGTCCTCGCCCACGAGCGCGGCCTTCATGGTGGTGGAGCCGGCGTCGATGCCGATGAACACGCGGCCGGTGTAGCCGTCGAGCTTGCCCTTGGGGACGACCTCGGTGTCGTGGCGGTTCTTGAACTCGGCAAAATCCTCGTCGGTGGCAAAGAGCGGGTCCAAGCGCTCGACCTCGGCACCCTGCGTGTCACCCAGGGCATCAATGGCCTCGATAAGCTGCGGGAACGTGCTGAGCTTGTTGGACTCGTGCGCCATGGCAGCGCCGCTCGCCACAAACAGGTGAGCGTTTTGGGGCACGATACGGTGCTCCTCGTCCAGGTTGAGCGTAAGGTAGAAGCGGTGACGCAGCTCGGAGAGGTACTGCAGCGGGCCGCCCAGGAAGGCGACGTTGCCGCGGATGGGACGGCCGCACGCCAGGCCCGAGATGGTCTGGGTCACGACGGCCTGGAAGATGGAGGCGGCCACGTCCTCGGGGCGGGCGCCCTCGTTGAGCAGCGGCTGCACGTCGGTCTTGGCAAAAACGCCGCAGCGGCTGGCGATGGGATAGATGGTGGTGGCGTTGCCCGCGAGCTCGTTAAGGCCACTGGCATCGGTGTGCAGCAGGGTTGCCATCTGATCGATGAACGCGCCCGTGCCGCCGGCGCAGGTGCCGTTCATGC
Organism: uncultured Collinsella sp.; assembly: GCA_900546425.1. GTDB lineage: Bacteria > Actinomycetota > Coriobacteriia > Coriobacteriales > Coriobacteriaceae > Collinsella. The sequence continues at coordinate 4,925 of URCU01000114.1, forward strand.
GCTGCTCGATGCCGTTGTCGAAGTAGATGATCTTGGCGTCCTCGCCGCCCAGCTCGATGGCGACATCGGTGGCCGGGATAAGGGTCTCGACGGCACGCTTGCTGGCGATGACCTCCTGGACAAACTCCAGGTCGAGCCACTGGGACAGCAGCAGGCCGCCCGAGCCGGTAATGGCGCAGGTCATCTGGGCCGTCGGCAGCACGGTCGCAGCGCCCTCGAACAGGTCGCGGGCGCAGGCGCGGACGTCGGTATGGTGGCGCTGGTACTTGGCGTAGACAATCTGGTTGTCATCGTTGAGCACGGCAAGCTTAACAGTGGTGGAGCCCACGTCGATGCCCAGGTGCAGGTTGCCGTGGGCGTTGTCGGGGTTGAAGATCGCGCCTTCGGGGGCGTGGGCGGCGGCTACGGGCTCAACGGCGGTGGCGGGCTCGCTAGCGACAGGCGTCTTTCCTGCCGCGTTCTTGGCATCGGCAACTGCCTCAGCAACTTTCTCGGCAGCAGCGGTCGCGGCCTTCTGCGCGGCGTCCGCCACGGCGGGCGCGGCCTCGCGTGCAGCAGCGACCATGCGGTCCTTGATGCCCTCGACGAGTTTGCTCATTGTCTCTCCTCTTAGTTGTTGGACCCGACGGTTGCGGCGGTGTCAGCCGCATCCTCAAGCTGTAAGTTCAATAGCTTCATGCCGTATTCCGGCACGTTGATATCGATGGGTTGGCCATACAGGTCACCAGGGCGTACAAAAGCGAGCACCGTCATAATGCGCGCCATGGCCTCGGGCGATTCGGTGAGCCCACGCTCAAACCAGCGCTGAATCATGCCGACCTCGGCACTCACGACGTAGGTGACGTAGTAGTCAAAGAACGTGCCCAGTGCCAGGCCCAAAATGCCCGTCTGCGCACGCGGCACCACAGCCTCACGAGCGGTGTCGATGATCCTTTTAATGAAGGCCTGGTCGCCGCCCGGACCCAGCAGCGCACCGATTAAGTCGCGGTTGGCCGCAAGATAACGCAACAGCTCAACCGAACCGGGCGCCGGCTCGAGCTCATCGATGTTGCGGTAAAGATCGGGCAGTTGAGCCGCGGTGATGAGCTCAATGCGCTCACGGATCTCGGCCAGCAAGCCGTCCTCGATCTGATTGATAAAGTCGGGGATATCGCGGTAGTGCGAATAGAACGTGCGGCGCGTAAGGCCGGCGCGCTCGGTGAGCGACGCGACATTAATGCGCGAAAGGTCGCCGCTTTCGGCAAGCTCGCTGGCAAGTGCCTGGCGAAGGGCACGCTGCGAGCGAAGGGACCGGCGATCGCATTTCTCGAGCTGGGACAAGCGTCCTCCTTGTTACTCAGCCTGTGCGCTATTGCACAGCGCGAGTATTATTGCACACCGTGTGCACCAACACGTAAAGGCAATATTTTTGATGTGACAAAGGGCAGCCCCTTTGTCACATTCAGCGACCGCCTAGGTTGTGCCAGTTGTGCCTGGCTTTTGGAGCGGCATTGCCAATTGTCCAAAAAGTCATTCGTGGGTAGAATAGTGTCGACGGCAGCCCAAGTTCTGGAAAGCTGGGCAGCGCCGTTGTTTGCATTAGGGGGTCAACGCCTTAGCGGCGGCGACCCCTTCTGTTGCGCTTCGAACGCTGCTTGAGTGCCTCGGAAAGGCCGACAAGCGCCGTGAAGAACGAGACCAGAGCGGTCAGAAGTCTCACGAAATCAATCAAATCGGTCATGGGCATCACCTCCCATCAGATGGAGGGCGCTGCCCGGCACATGGAACTGCCGTCAACGATACCGATTCTATCAAAACTTAGTTATATATACGAATATATGCTGT
>URCU01000115.1:0-6681 GCA_900546425.1 uncultured Collinsella sp.
GCGTCAGATGTGTATAAGAGACAGGATCGGGGAGAGCGCAGATCTTGCCATTGAACCCGTGCCCGGTCCCGAGGTGCTGACCGGCTCAACGAGGCTCAAGGCGGGAACGGTTCAAAAGCTCATCCTCAACATGATTTCAACCGGTGCCATGGTCAAGATCGGCAAGGTATACCAAAACCTGATGGTCGATGTGCAGCAGACGAACGAGAAGTTGGTGGTGCGCGGCCAGAACATCGTGATGGAGGCGACCGGCTGCACGCGCGAGCGCGCTATTCAGGCGCTTGCAGATGCCGGCGGCCATGTAAAAACCGCTATTGTCTCGGTGCTGCTAGGCTGCGATGCCGAGCAGGCTGCGGTGGCTCTTGGGCGGGCGCGAGGCCATGTCCGTGCTGCGGTGAGTGGCCATGAGAAGAGCGATGCCGATGCCCAATAGGTGCGCGGCGTGATCTGATACGACATCCAAACGAGATACCCAATACAAGGAGGAGTTATGACGAACAAAGAGCTGGCTCAAAAGCTGCTGGACCTTTTGGGCGGTAAAGACAACGTGCTGGCAAACGCGGCGTGCATGACGCGCCTGCGCGTGACCGTCAAAGACACGGGCAACGTTGACACGGAGGGCATTAAGGCGCTCGACGGCGTGATGGGTCTAGTCGAGGACGACACGATGCAGATCGTGTTGGGGCCGGGCAAGGTGAATAAGGTACTCGAGGAGTTCTCCAAGCTCACCGGCCTTGCGAAAGGCGTTGCTGACGAGAGCGTGGTCGACGCTGCGGCCACAAACAAGGCCGCGCAGAAGGCCAAGTACGAGTCCAAGCCGGTTCAGGCCTTCCTCAAGAAGATTTCCAATGTCTTCGTCGCCCTGCTTCCCGGCATCATTGCGGCTGGCCTCATCAACGGTATCTGCAACGTCATTAACGTCTCGACGGCAGGCGCGCTTGCAGGCGAGTGGTGGTACCAGGGCATTCGTTCCATGGGCTGGGCCCTGTTTGCCTATCTGCCCATCTTGGTGGGCTATAACGCGGCACGTGAGTTTGGTGGCTCCGCTGCGCTGGGCGGCATCGCCGGCATGATGTGTATCGCCAACAGTGCCATGCCCCTGCTTGCGCCTGGCGCGGCCGATCCTGCCACTGCCATTCTGCTGCCGCTCACCAATGCGCAGTACAACCCCGCAGCGGGCGGTATGATCGCGGCTCTTATCGCTGGCGCATTTTTTGCCTGGATGGAGCGTCAGATTCGCAAGGTTATGCCCAACGCACTCGACACGTTCTTGTCCCCGCTGCTGGTGCTCATCATCGGCGCCTTTGCTCTGATGCTCGTCATCCAGCCGGTTGGCGCATGGCTGACGACTGCCATCTTTAGCGTTTTGACCTTTATCTTCGAGAAGCTGGGCGTCCTGGGTGGCTATATCCTGTCGGCAGGCTTCTTGCCGCTGGTTTCCGTCGGCCTGCATCAGGCGCTCACGCCGATCCACGCTATGCTCAACGATCCCGACGGTGCTACCAAGGGCATCAATTACCTGCTTCCCATCCTTATGATGGCTGGCGGCGGCCAGGTCGGTGCCGGTCTGGCGCTGTACTTTAAGACCAAGAACGCCAAGCTCAAGAAGTACGTCGCAGAGTCCATTCCCGTTGGCATTCTGGGTGTGGGCGAGCCTCTGATGTATGCCGTTACACTGCCGCTCGTTCGTCCGTTTGTGACGGCCTGCCTGGGTGCCGGATTTGGCGGCGCGCTCGCGGCGCTGCTTCACATCGGCACGGTTTCTCAGGGCGTTTCCGGTCTGTTTGGCCTGCTGATCGTCGTTCCTGGCCAGCAGCTCGGCTACGTTGCCGCTATGCTGCTTGCCTATGCCGCCGGCTTTGTCCTGACGTGGTTCTTTGGCGTCGACGAGCAGAAGATCAATGAGTTCTTTGGCGAGTAGTTTGATATCGCGAGCCGTGTTGCTCGGGGTTCGCGGCGCGCGGCAGATTTCTTGATGCTATGGTTGTGCCGGCGGGGCTAACTGCTCCGCCGGCCTTTTTTAAAGGAGCGTTGTAGCGTGAAAACGGGTATTTCGATTTATCTATCCAGCCCTTTGCAGGATATTGAACGGACGATTGAGCGTGGTGCCGCGGCGGGTGCGCGCTATGCGTTTACCTCACTGCATATTCCCGAGGATGGGGGAGCGGCTTATGCCGATAAGGTCCGTCATGTGCTGTCGCTGCTTTCCGCCCGCGGCATTGCGCTCATTGCCGATGTGGGGCCTCGCACGTGCGATTTGCTCGGGCTTGAGCGCATCGAGGACCTGCGCGATCTGGGGTTGGAATACCTTCGTTTGGACTATGGCTTTAGCGCCCAGCGGGTCGCGGAGCTGTCCGGTGTATTTCGCATAGTGGTCAATGCATCGACGGTGAGTTCTGATGAAATCGCATCGTGGCGTGAGGCCGGTGCCGATGTGACTCGTTTTGCCGCCTGCCACAATTTTTACCCCAAGCCTTATACCGGCTTAGCTCTGGAGGACATTGCTCGGGTGAATCTTCGTCTTGCGGCGCTTGGATTTGAAATCATGGCTTTTGTGCCGGGCGATGCTAACGTTCGCGGGCCGGTATTCGAGGGACTGCCGACGGTCGAGGCGCAGCGCGGTCGCGCGTCAAAGGTTGCTCTCAATATGCTTGAGCTTGCACATGGCGCCGATTGCGACATTGTGTTGGTCGGCGACCCCGATCTTTCCGATGCGGGCTGGGCACAGTTTGCTCAAGTTTCCGCCGGATACGTGGACCTGCAATGCGAGCTTGAGCCCGGTTATGCCTATGTGCGCGGGCAGATTCATCACGACCGGCCCGACTCGAGTGTCCTCATCTTTAGGTCTCAGGAGTCGCGTACGAAGCTTAAGCCGGATTCCGTGCCGACGGATGCCGGAGCCGGCCTGCCGCGAAAGGCGGGGTCGATCGCTGTGAGCAATAGCGGATATGGGCGCTACGAAGGCGAGCTTGAGATTGCGCGGGTCGATCTTCCCGGTGACGAGCGCATGAACGTTGCGGGCCATATCACGCCCGAGGCAATGGAGCTGCTGCCGTTCATTAAACGCGGATTCGGGGTACGGTTCGTTTAGCGTGTGACCCGTGGGCTACAATTGGCCCATCATACGAAGGCGCCTCGTGTGGCGTGTGCCTGCGTTGGCCGATCTATATTCGGAGGATTCCCATGACCGTACTGTTTGTTGAATATCCCAAGTGCTCGACCTGTAAGAAGGCCAAGGCATGGCTGGACGAACATGGGGTAGAGTATATCGATCGCGATATCGTTTTGGACAATCCCACGGCTGATGAGCTTGCGACCTGGATTGCTCGTTCGGGGCTGCCGGTGCGGCGCTTCTTTAATTCGTCGGGCATGAAATATCGAGAGCTGGGCCTGAAGGCGCGTCTGGATGCGGGCATGACGGATCGGGAGTGCTACGAGCTGCTGGCGACCGACGGCATGCTGGTCAAGCGTCCGCTGCTGGTGGGCGACGACTTTGCGATTCCCGGCTTTAGGGAATCGGCTTGGGCCGAGGCGTTGCTGTAGCGGCTGCGGAAAGTGCGTCCCGGAATTCGCTTCCAGAATGGGATGCACTTTCCCAAAGTGGCCGGTTGCGGAAAGCACGTCCCATTCTGAGCTTCGATTGCGGGACACGGTTTCCGGTTGAGGGCTCGACGGGAAAGTAGGGACCAGTTTGAGCTTGAAATCTGGGACGCACTTTCCGCCGGCGGGCCTGACCCAGTCAGTCCGCCAGCTGTGCCCATTCGTGCGGATCGTAGACCTTTACGTGTTTGTTGGGCTTGCCGCTCCAGTACTCCTCGTCCATAAAGGGCAGATATGCCTGAACGCCGGGGCAGATAAAGGGAATCCGCTGCTGTTGCAGTCGCTCGCGCTGGCGCTGCTCCAGGTGCGCCTCGGATATGACGGTCGGCATACCGGACAACTCGACGAGGCTTGCCTGGATTCGCTTAAGGTCGGGGAGTCCCGCGTGCCATGACATCCGCATGATCAAAAAGGATGCATGGCGGTATTTTGCCTGCACCACAGTAATGGCGGGGCGTAACGTGGGGTGAATTTTGTCCCGTTCGGGCCAAAGGTCGGCAGTGATCTCGAGGCCCAGGGTCTCCCATAGGTAATCAAGCTCTTCGTCCATGGTGCCTCGATATCTACGCGATCATTGATACTTCGATTGTGTTGCCTGGTGCTATCGTTTTCACGGTAGAATCTGCCAACGGTTGACGGCTACCGCTCACGGCGTTTTGCCCTTCGTGTACAGCGGTTGGCTTCACAGGTCCTTCACGGGTTGGACTAAATTAGGCCAATTTGACTGAATTTCAAAAAAGTCAAAATTGGGGCTTGCGTCACGGCGAGACTTCCCGTATATTTCTTTCTTGCGCAAAGGCACAGCCGAGCGCAGCGATGCAGTCATTGGGATGTCGTCTAATGGCAGGACAGCGGATTCTGGTTCCGTCAATGGGGGTTCGACTCCCTCCATCCCAGCCATTGCATTTGCTACATATGGCCCGTTCGTCTAGCGGTTTAGGACGCCGCCCTCTCAAGGCGGAGATCACCAGTTCGAATCTGGTACGGGCTACCAAAATTGAACGCCCGGGCCTCGTAAGAGACCCGGGTTTTGTGTATTGACCGTATATACGGCGCCTGCCGTGTTTCGCTCAGATCGAGGAGTAGCCATGGATCTGCCCATCAGCTTGCAAGACATCACGTATGCCGAGAACTATCTGGCGCAGGGCGACCTGGCTACGGCGACGCCGCTGCTGGAGCGTCTGGTGGAGCTCGCCGAGGAGTATATTGATGCTGAGTGCAAGACGGAGGAGAAGCGTCAATACTTTAGCTTCGATAGCAAGTTTGAGCGCTTGGCCTATCGCCGCGTGGAGAAGGATCCGCGCGAGCTCGTGCAGGTCGAGGTGCCGTTTGACCGCCTGTACTCTGACATGGCGTTTGCCTACATTCGCCAGCAGGATTATGTAAGCGCTCGTAATGCCCTGATGCAGGCTGTGCGTTGGGACCCCATGAACTGCAACTATCGCTTGGATTTGGCCGAGCTGTTCCGTGCACTCGAGGACAAGCAGGAATGGGCATCGCTCTCGTTCTCGGTGCTGGAGCGTGCAAGCGATGGCAAGTGCGCCGCCCGCGCTTACGCCAATCTAGGTCAGTACTTCTTGGAGCCCGAGACCGAGAACGTTTCGGCTGCCGTGGGCTGCGCGCGTCTGGCGCTGCGCCTGGCGCCCAACGATGCGCATACGACGCGCCTGCTCAACAAGATCCATACCACCTATCCGGATGCCGCTGATGAGAGCGACGACCACGTGATGGGTGAATTGGCCCTGCAAGGCGTGCCGACCTCGCCTTCGGCCGAGATTGCCATCTGCCTGATTATGTGCGCGACCGATGCTGCAAGCGACGGCGACAAGCAGGAGGCGACGCGCCTGACGGTACGTGCTCGCGACTTGGTGGGCGAGGAGGCCTGCGCGGCGATTATCAAACTGGTGCGCGAGAGCGATGCCGAGCTCAATGCCGAGCGCAAGGCAAAGCGCGAGACTGCGGGCTCAAACGCCGACGGCGCCAAGGAGGCCGGCGATGCCCAGTAAGCGCGAGCGCAAACTCATTTCCAAGAATCGCTCGGCACATCACGAGTACTTTATCGATGAGACATTTGAGTGCGGTATTGAACTGAGTGGCACCGAGGTCAAGTCGATTCGCGAGCGCGCCTGCCAGATCACCGATACCTTCGCGCTGATCCGCGGCGGGGAGTGCTGGCTCGTCGGCCTGCATATCCACCCTTATAGCCATGGTGGCGTGTGGAATCGCGATCCCGACCGTCGGCGCCGTCTGCTGCTGCACCGCAAGGAGATCGACTTTCTTGACGGCAAACTTCGCAACCGTGGTTATGCGCTGGTTCCGTTGGAACTCTACTATAATACCGACGGCCGCGTAAAGCTGCTGCTGGGTCTGGGTCGCGGCAAGAAGCTCTACGACAAGCGCGAGGACATGGCCAAGCGTGATGTCCAACGCGAGATCGACCGCGCCCTTAAGGAACGCAACCGCTAGGCACTCTGTATAAGTTGCGGTGGAATACGGACTGTTTTGCCTATTTGAGGGGCTATTCAGTCCCTATTTCACCGCAACTGCGGGCGTCTCATCTTTCTTACTGTTCTGACACATATGTCTCAAAGGCGGCGTCCGTTATGGGTGCCGCCTTTTTTGTGGGTACATACATTCATGAGGTTCCAACTCGAGCTAGGGGAGTGATCGTTATGGACAAAACTGCGTTCTTTACCATGCCGAGCGGTCTGTACGTGGTGAGCGCTGCGGCAGACGGGTTGCGCGCCGGCTGCGTCATCAACACTGCGGTGCAGGTGACGTCCATGCCGCCGCGTATTTCGGTTGCCGTGAACAAGGACAATGTCGCCTCGGGCGTCATCGCATCGGCCAAAGCGTTCGCGCTGACCGTGATCGATCAGACCGCCGACATGCTCTACATCGGTAACTTTGGGTTCCGCACCAGCAGCGATTATGACAAGTTTGCCAAATACGAGACCCGCGAGACGGCTCTGGGCATGCCCTATGTGCCCGAGCACGCGGCGGCCCTGTTTAGCTGCCGTTTGATCGACACTGTGGATGTGGGCACGCATCTGCTGTTTATTGGCGAGGTCGAGGATCTGT
>URCU01000116.1:0-6646 GCA_900546425.1 uncultured Collinsella sp.
TTTCAAGCAGAAGACGGCATACGAGATTACTACGCGTCTCGTGGGCTCGGTGATGATGCAGGCGTGATTACCGACGCCATGGGGCTGATGCTCCTCGAGCAGCACGTGACCAAGGCACATCATGCGAACCTTGCCGTTGCGGTCAGAATAGCTGGTGAGCACGCGCATGTACTCGTCGTTGCCGGGCACACGATCCTGCAAAATCAGGTCATCGGTGTAGCCACTGGCATAGGAATCGCGGATAACCTGCTCCAGCTCGGCGCGGTCGGCAATCTCATAAGCCTTCTTCTGACCCTCGAACTCATGCTGCCACCACATGATGCCGTCGGAAGGCTTCAAGATCATCGGGTAGGGGAAGTCAATCTGGTCGAGCACCTCGGCAGGCGCCTCTCCTTGCGTGTTGAGCATCTGCGCAGTAAAGGTAAACGTATGCGGATAGGGCACACCGTGCTTCTCGCACAGCTCGTAGAAGATCTCCTTCTTCTGGCACTGCTCAAGCATGCTATAGGGCGCGTAAGGCGCAACGATGTTATCCGCCAGCTCGTTGGCGTCCTTGGCCTGAGCCACCAGGGCAACATAGTTATCGCCGCAGCCCATCAGGACAATCGTCTTGTCGGCATGTGCCCGAGCGATACCGTTGACGGTCTTAAGCATCACCGGCATGGTATCGATATCCACGTTGGGCGTGTAGTCGATAATTTGACTGCGATACGCGGGGCCCGTCTGATACTTGCCAAAGACCAGGCTCTTAACCTGATACTCCTCGTAGAAAGCGCGCGCCACCGAATACGCGTTGATGTCGCCGCCGAGCAGCACGGGGATAAACTCGCGCTCTGTAAACTGCAATGCCATGGAAACTTCCTATCTAGAACTGCCCACACGACGGGCGGTCTTTGTGCAACTGATTTATTCTAGCGTGCCGAGCCGCCGGCACCCAAAGCTCCACCGTATCTATGGCAATCGGCGTAATTGTCCAGCACGAAGGCGGCGATCACCGGTGTACGACAACGGGCAATGAACCCACCGTTGCTGTAGGATTCAACATGTTGCCAGCCCCGTCGAAAGGTACACTGTGCCCCAGGCTCATCCGATCAGCAACCCCATCATTGACGCCGCAAAGCGCGAACTTGCGGATCGCGCCCAAACGGCAGCTCCCCTACGCACCGCAAACGATGCTTACAACGGGCCTGCCCGCATCGTCTCGATCAACACGTCGGAGCACAAAGGCACGCGTAAGTCACCCGTCGCCGACGGGCACGACACCGTCATCGAGCAGTTTGGCCTCGCCTCCGATGCGCACGCCGGGCATTGGCACCGTCAGGTCTCCTTTTTAGCTGCAGAGTCTATCCAGACGGCGCAGGCGCGCGGGCTCGATGTGCACGAGGGCGACTTTGGCGAGAACTTCACAACCCAGGGTATCAACCTGCTCTCACTCCCCTTGGGCACGCAGCTCAAGATTGGCAGCGAAGTGCTCGTCGAAATCAGCCAGATCGGCAAAGTCTGCCACACCCGCTGTGCCATCTACTATCTCGCCGGCGACTGCATCTTCCCCCACGAGGGCATTTTTGGCGTCGTGCTGCAGGGCGGAGAAGTCCATGTCGGTGACGACGTCCAGGTGGTCAGGCTCGGCGACGGCACCTGTTCCTTCACTCCCACCGAGGCACTCAAAGAGGTGGAGCGGGCTCGCCGCGAAGGAACCCTGTAGTTGCAAAACCCCACGTTGAGGTAGCTTTTGCAGCCAAAAACCTTCACAAACAGGGTGCCGTAACGTTAAAGTTGAACTCTATGGTTTCTCAACAATTCACCATTCCCGCAGGTCAAGGCCAAAGCCTCAAGTTCAACTTGACCCTTTAGAACCTTTAAGGTTCAAGTTGAGGTCGAAAGCAGTAGTAGAATACACCTCGACCAATAACCTACGATTGATTGCAGAGGGACTGGATGCAGCATTCGAACCATCGCACCGCAGCGCTCATCGCGTCGAAGCCGGCTCGTATCATCACGAGCGCCGCGCTCGCCGTCGCGCTGACGGCCACGCCGATGCTCTCCCCCGTCGCGGCCTATGCCGCCTCGCAGGCAACGCAGGATCAGCTTTCCGCCGCCCAGAAAAAAATCGAGGACGCTACGAGCGCCTACAACGACGCCCGCACCAAGCTCGAGGATCTGCAAAAGCAGATCGACTCCAATGAGGCGAACATCGATAAGATTGAGGCCGAGCTACCCGAGCAGCAGGCCAAGGCAAGCTCCGCCATGCGCGATCTGTACAAGTACCAGAAGGGCACCAGCCCCATCGTGAGCTTTCTGGTGAACACGCAGAGCCTGGGTGACTTTATCACCACCTGCAAATACACCAACCAGATTACAAGCTCGAGCGTCGACGAGATCGAAGAACTCAACAAGATGCAGACCGAGCTTGAGCAGAACAAAACCGAGCTCGATCAGGCCAAGTCTCAGCTCGAGGGCGAGCAGAAAAATGCCGAGGATGCACTGGCGCAGGCTCAGCAGCTCCGCAGCGAGGCGCAGGCAAAGGCCGAGCAGGAAAATGCTGCCGAGCTGGCAAAGCTCGAGGCCGACAAGGCCGCTGCCGCCGAGAAGGTCTCGGGCGAGGGCGTAAGCGGCAACAACTCCAACAGCCAGGCCAACAACGCCAACACCACCATCGACACCACGGTGAACAGCTCGAATAGCGGTAACTCCGATTACGACTCGTTCATTAACGAGTGGACGAGCCGCATCGATAACTACCTTGCCGGCTCCCCTATGGCAGGCCAGGGCTACAACTTTGCCGTCGCCGCCTGGAATACCGGCGTCGATCCCCGTTGGTCCCCCGCCATCGCCTGCATCGAGAGCAGCAAGGGCCTCTATTGCGCCGGCTCCTATAACGCCTGGGGCTGGAGTGCCCGCGGCGGTGGTTGGCGTAGCTTCGGTAGCTGGAGCGAGGGCGTCTCCGCCCACGTTGCCTACCTGGGCGCCAACTATGGTTCCACGCTTACTCCGGCAGCCGCCAAGAAGTACTGCCCGCCCACGTGGCAGGACTGGTACAACAAGGTCGCCAATCAAATGAACCGTATTTAAGTGCAACTGCAAAGGGGCCCCAAACGGGGCCCCTTTTCGATTCTCTAGGAGACGATACCGGTCGCGTTGCCGATAACAACGACGACGCACATGACGGCAAACATAAACCCGAGCGCCTTGAACCACAGTTCGATAAAAGCACTCCCCCGATACCGATCGAGCACGGGAAAACGACGTCGAAGTCTACGCCGGTCGAGCATTCCGAATGTAATGAGCAGCACCAGGCCATCGACCATAAAGAAATACTCAAGCGCCAAAAACCACGTTGGATAGTTTCGGTTTTCGCCCGTTGGCGTAAATACCGCAAAATGGCTGCCCATCAGCAGCAACAATGTTGTCGCATAGACGCATCCATTCCATATGCGGCCCACGGGCTCCGGGATACGCGAGAGCAGACGCACACATTTGGATGTCACGGGAGAGACGATCGAACGCCGGCTTGCAGAAGACGGAAGCGTGAGGGCAACCGGCTGCTGTACCCGCTGCACCTGTGGCACCGCGGCCCGGGGCACGCTGGCAGCAGAAAAGGTCACGGGCGACGGTGCAGGGAGACATAGCTCATATGCCGCACGCGCAGCATGCCCCAGTGCCTTTGCACTCGCAAAGCGCTTAGCGGGATCGAGCGCCATCGCCATGCAAATCACATCCGCCAGCGGAACGGGAATGCCATGCGCCTCGCATTGCTCGCGCATGTCACGCCCAGGCTTGGGGTCAGTTCCCGTCAGGCAAAAGAACAGCAGCGCGCCAAGCGCGTAAATATCGCTGCGGACGCTCGTTTGCCCAAACCCAAACTGCTCGGGCGGCGCATAGGAACGCGTGCCAAACTTGACGGTGTCGGCGTCGGCGCCATCGCGCCAAACGCGCGCAATTCCCAGGTCAATAATCACCAGCGAGGAAAAGGTCATGCCGGCATCGGTCGCGTATCTCACGCCCGATACGATGATGTTCGAGGGTTTAAGGTCGCGGTGGATTACCGGCATCCCCGGCTCCCCCGCAGCTGCAAAACCAGCATGCAGCTCGCCCACCGCTTCACACAGAACGGGATACAGCCCGCGGGCATAATCGGGCGTCGTCCCCAAGCGTCCCACCAGGGCCTCGAGTGTCTCGCCTTCGACATACTCCATCACCACGTCAAGCTCGTCGCCCACACGGCGGCAATCGACGATTCGGGGCAAGTGCTCAAAACGACGACCGGCGCGCTGGGCCGCAAACAGGCGCTCATATGCTCCGCCAATCTGCACCGAAGCATCGATGCGCTTGCGGACAAAGGGACCGAGAGACCCGCCGCCAGAGCCCTCAAAATAGACGAGTTCGGTCGTCTCGACATCCGAGCACTTGAGCACGCGCTCCACACGATAGCTGTCATCGCGGTCGAGCGACGCCAAATGCTCGACAAGTGAAGCAGTCAGCTCGTCATCGGAATATGTTGGGCTCTGAGTATCCATGGTGCCCATCATAACGCAGGGTGCGGACACCCCATGGTGTCCGCACCCCGATCGTTTGCATGGCTGCTCTGGTGACACCGCCGGCTCAGCCATCGACCACTAACTCACCGTTTCCTCGCCAAAGCGATATAGCTCTTCATTGACCTTTTGGAGGCTACAGCCACGGTCGATGCAAAAGATAATGATTGCATCGCGACGGTCCTTACAGTTGAGGACGCTCACTCCGGCAGCCGTCAGAGCGCGGTTGGTCTCCTTCATCGACAGCGCCATTGCAAAGGCAATCTGCAGCACCTTATTGCGACTCGGATGCCGCGCACCGGTAAAAATCTGATAGCCAAAGGTCTCGTTGAGGTCGGCCATACGCACCACACGCGAGCGCTCGAGCCCCTTCTCTTGCAGCAACTGCTTTAAGTAATCCGAAAGCGACGGGGCGGCAAAGTCGTGCTCTTTGATATAGCCATCGATGTTTGGCGCGTCGAGGAGTTCATTGAGTAACTCGTCCGTCAGCTTTTTATTGGGCATACGACCTCACCTCCCATACGGCGCAACGGTAGCGACATGTTAGGCCAGCACCCAGCTTGCAGCAGCAGACTTATCAAACACGTTGGCAAAATAGAGAGCCTTCTTGATGTCACCATCAAAGTAGATATTGCCCGCCACGGAGCCACCGGCGGCAAGGGTACCAGACTGCAGCTCATCGGAACCCTCGCTGTAATAACCCTGGTTCTGCTGCGCACCGTTGGCGTCCTCGCCCTTCCAGTCGTAGATATTGTAATCTGCGCCCTCATCGCCATTGTTGACGTACGTGACGTGAATACCCGTCATGGTCGAACCGTCATAATTTGTAAGGCCGGGCTGGACGGAATCGACGACGACGGAAAGGCCAGCAGTCGTGGTCACCGTCGTGCCAACAGCCAGGTCAGTCGTAGGCTGCTCTTCCTTCTTCGTCTCTTCCTTCTTGTCGCCATCGCCGGCATCCTCGGTGACGGTCGCCTTATCGCTACCGCAACCGGCAAGAAGACCGGCAGTCCCCAAGGCAACAGTGGCGAATGCGCCAAGTGCAGCGCGACGGCTCAGCAGCACTTCGTTTTCGAGCTTATTCATCATGCATCCTTCCTACGATCCGGCTACCGCGCCGGCACACAGCACATCGTAGAAGGCAGCGAGCTCAAATTCATTAGCTGGGAGCTAAGGTTGCGGTAAACGGCCAATACAGTTATCCAAACGCCGAGCAAACGCACTTTGCGCGACCGTCTGCTGGCAGTGCATCAACCCACCGTGACGGATTCCCCGGTAAAGGTACTGATCATCAGCAGAACAAAGAACACCAGGTAGCTGACACTCAGTGGGTACGCAATGACTAGGAAGACGGCCCAGCCGACATTGGTTTTACCGTCGGCACGACGTTGCTCGCGATTGCGGCAGAGCCAAATCGTCACGCCAATGGCCACGATCAGCAACACGAGTGCCGCTGCCGCCAACCCGGCAAGCGCAAACATAACACCAATGCTCACAGCAATAACCGGAAGCAACAACAAGCCGCATCCACACCCACCGGGACTATAAACGGCAATCTGTCGGCATCGCCTCATCGTCACTCCAACCCCAACATCTTTGAGCACTACAATGCGATAGCCCGCTGGACAGGAACGATCTTATCCAGTTCCGGTTCGATGCGCCTCTTTTCCGCCTCGAGGTCAAACGCTATCTGGGCGCGCAGCCAATAACCATCCGTCAGGCCAAAGTAGCGGCAAAGGCGAAGGTCGGTGTCGGCCGTCACGCGACGCCTTCCCAGGATAATCTGCCCAATGCGTTGGGCCGGAATCCCGGTCTCCTTAGCAAGGCGATATTGAGAAATGCCCATAGGGATAAGAAATTCCTCTTTGAGAAGCTCACCAGGAGTCACCGGTGACAGCAAATCGGGCGCAGTCTCATCACTTGTGATAATCGACGATTTCGACATTCCAAGCCATCCCCTGTCTCCACTCAAAACAGACCCGATAGCGCTCGTTACGATGCAATCATAGTATCGCCTTACGTTAATAACGTCAAACGTTTCTATAGACTTACATCTCTATTATACCGTACATCTGTTCGTATTTTCTAGAACAGGTATTCTTCGCCACTTA
>URCU01000117.1:0-6611 GCA_900546425.1 uncultured Collinsella sp.
GAGATTACTACGCGTCTCGTGGGCTCGGAGATGTGTATAAGAGACAGGGCAAACTGCTTATCGTCAAGTTGTGGAGACAGCTGTCCATAAGATTACGAAAAAGTCTTCACACGAGTAAAAAAACGCAGTTCACGCTTGAAATCGAACCCATTTCCCCGTAACCTATACGAACGTGATTGCATAAGCGTCACATTAGTATCTGTCGGCTCCCGAGTGTTCCTAAACGTTGTGTGCTTGTCGCACCCTTCTGTAGGTCCTAGCAATCGGGGCCCCGTAGTTCGAAAGGGGTCCACCTTTGAGTGAGATTCAGAACTCGTCCATTTTCTCTCTTGACGATGTCAACGAGGAGGAGATGAACAACCTCATCGACGGTACGATTACCGACTTTGATGAGGGCGATCTCGTTAACGGCACTGTCGTTAAGATCGAGCATGACGAGGTGCTCGTTGACATCGGATTCAAGTCCGAGGGCGTTATCCCGGTCCGCGAGCTGTCCATCCGCAAGGACGCTAACCCTGCAGACATCGTTGCACTCGGTGATCCCATCGAGGCCCTGGTTCTCCAGAAGGAGGACAAGGACGGTCGTCTGGTCCTGTCCAAGAAGCGTGCCGAGTACGAGCGTGCTTGGAACCGCATCGAGGAGAAGTTCAACTCCGGCGAGAACGTCGAGGGCGAGGTTATCGAGGTTGTCAAGGGCGGCCTGATCCTCGACATCGGCCTGCGTGGCTTCCTGCCCGCTTCCCTCGTCGACCTCCGTCGCGTCAAGGACCTCACCTCCTACATGGGCACCCGCATCGAGGCCCGCGTCATCGAGATGGACCGCAACCGCAACAACGTCGTCCTCTCCCGTCGCGTCGTGCTCGAGGAGTCTCGTAAGGCCGAGCGCTCCGAGATCCTGTCCAAGCTCAAGTCTGGCATGCGTCTCCAGGGCACCGTTTCCTCCATCGTCGACTTCGGCGCCTTCGTCGACCTCGGCGGTATCGACGGCCTCATCCACATCTCCGAGCTCTCCTGGAACCACGTCAACCATCCTTCCGAGGTTGTCAAGGTCGGCCAGGAGGTCGAGGTCGAGGTTCTCGACGTCGATCTCAACCGCGAGCGCATCTCCCTGGGTCTCAAGCAGACCACCGAGGATCCGTGGCGCGCACTGGTCAAGAAGTACCCCGTCGGCGCTATCGTCGAGGGCACTGTGACCAAGCTTGTCCCGTTCGGCGCTTTCGTCGACCTGGGCGAGGGCATCGAGGGCCTGGTGCACATCTCCGAGATGGCCAACAAGCACGTCGACCAGCCTTCTCAGGTCACCCACGTGGGCGACAAGGTTCAGGTCAAGGTCATGGAGATCGACCTCGACCGTCGTCGTATCTCCCTGTCCATGAAGTCTGCTGCTGAGACTCTGGGCGTCGAGATCGAGGTCACCCCGCTGCCTTCCGAGAAGAAGGACGAGGAGACCGACGCCGAGTAAATCGGTTTGACGATCACTTGTTTTAAGGGATCCGTCCGCAATGGACGGGTCCCTTTTTGCATTTGTTGTTGAGGTGCGCGATGCTGCCCGTGTGCAATGCCGCCTAGGCTGTTCACGGGCTATTGGGTTGTTGGTGCATGAAAAATGCCGACATCCCGCCTCGGGGAGGAGGCGGGAACGCACCGAGTAGACGGAGGGGTGCGGAGCGCGGTCGCGTCTCGACTGACGACGTTGCCCATCGACGATACTATTGTACTGCATAGCGTGGTTCTTGGTTTATCGTGTCGAACGCTTGTGTTGTGCCATTGCCTGTGACAACGGTGTGCTACACTCTTGCACTGCTGAGTGGGCCAGACGGTCGCGCGATGTGCTGCTTGCGGCACGCGTGAGGAAAGTCCGGGCTCCAGAGGGCGGGATGCCGGCTAACGGCCGGGCGGAGTGATCCGACGGAAAGCGCCGCAGAAAAGAAGACTCCCACCTGCGCCGCAAGGCGTAAAGGGAAAAGCTGAAACGGTGGTGTAAGAGACCACCAGCGTCGTGGCAACACGGCGGCTTGGCAAGCCCCATCCGGAGCAAGCGCGAATAGGAACGCTATGGGCCGGCCCGGTCCGCGTTCGGGTAGCGTGCGTGGAGCTGCACGGTAACGTGCAGACAAGATAAATGACCGTTCACGACAGAACCCGGCTTACAGGCCCACTTGGCACTTTGTTGACGCTGCGAACCCGTAAGCGCGGCAATCTGCCTTTCAAGCCTTCGGGCATGACCATAAGGTCAATGCCCTCGTCTTTCAAGGCACCTTGCTCGCGCTGACGGGTTCTCGCTTTCGTTGACGGAATCATCGGCGGTTCCGTTCTTGGCATCTCGCTGTTTTTGCCAGGTCATTGGCGTTGCCGTTCTATTTACCGGGATTATCGGTACGGCCTTTGCCGTATTATTGAGGCTGTTTGTTGCTTTGCTTGTTGTTGAGGGGCTTTGTTGGACAGCTATTTTACTCTGCAATCGAATATTGAGGCTTCGGGCGAGTTTGTGGACCGCAAGAGCCGGTTTATTGCCCAGCTGGTCCATATTGAGTCCGAGGACGAGGCGAATGCCTTTATCGAGATGGTTCGCAAGCGTCATTACGACACTCGGCACAATGTTCCCGCGTGGATTTTAGTCGATGGACGCGAGCGCCAGAGCGATGATGGTGAGCCGAGCCGCACGAGCGGTATGCCGACGCTCGAGGTGTTGCGCGGTGCGGGGCTCAAAAATGTTTGCTGCGTGGTGACGCGCTATTTTGGTGGCACGCTGTTGGGACCTGGTGGCTTGGTGCGCGCCTATACTGCGGCGACGCAGGCGGCGGTGGCAGCTGCTCGGGAGGCCGGGCAGATTGTCGAGATGACGAGTGTCGTGCCTGTTGACGTGCATGTGGCCTATCCGCAGTATGAGCAGGTGCTTCGTTTGGCGCAGGATTCGGGTGCCAAGGTTTCGGATACCGATTACGCGGATGCCGTGACGATTCATTTAGTGTTTAAAGCGGGGGAGCAGGAGCCGTTTTGCGCTAAGATGCGCGAGCTTATGGCGGGGCGCGAGGAGATTGAGGTCGGCGCTCCCGAATTTGCCGAGTTCTAACGGCGACGGCCGGCGTGCTTTTGGATGGATCCCAAGCGCGCCGGCCGTCGTTTTTCTGTTGCTGCCGTTTACTCGGCGAGCTGCTTTAGCACATCACAGGCGATCTCGACGGCATCGTCGATGCAGCCGGGGCAGCTGCGGAGCGGACCCTTGTCCGATCCGATGCCCTTGAGCGTGCCGCAGACGGTTGTTGTGTTCTTCTCGCCAAAACGCTTGGCGATCTCGCGCGACAGCTTGTAGGTTTGGCCCTTGGTCTTGGGGTTTTCCATGCCGTCGCTCATTACAAACCCCATGATGGCAACGGCGCCCGAGATGGCGCCGCAGGTCTCGGTCATGCCACCCATGCCGGCGCCAAAGCCCTCGGTGAGGGTGAAGGCGGTCTGGGGGTCGAGTCCGACGGCAGGCGCGAGCGTGCAGGCAACGGCCTGGGCGCAGTTAAAGCCACGGGCGTGGTATTCGGCAGCTTGAGCCTGACAGGCGGTGATGTCGAGCTGGGCCGTATCGATTTGCTTCATCGTTGTCTCCTTGGTCACGGTGTACCCGCCTATGGTACCCGTGACGGGGCATGTAATCATCGAGAGCTTCATGTATGTCTAGTTTTTATCTATCGAGCAAATGCCCAAGGCTTGAGATAAATTCCCCTGATCAATTTGTCCCATAACCTACCTTGGGGATGGGTTGAGAGGGGTGCAGGGTAGCGGTATCGTGAACCGAATAAAACTAAAACCCAGGCAAGGGAGCTAGATATGAGCGAGCAGACCATCGGTACCACATGTGTTCAGGGCGGCTATCACCCGGGAGATGCCGAGCCGCGCCAGGTGCCCATCTACCAGTCCACCACGTGGAAGTACGACACGTCCGAGCACATGGGCAAGCTGTTTGACCTAGAGGAGTCTGGCTACTTCTACAGCCGTCTGCAGAACCCCACGTGCGATCTCGTTGCCGCCAAGATCTGCGAGATGGAGGGCGGCACCGCTGCGATGCTCACGAGCTCGGGCATGGCCGCGAACTTCCTCGCGATCTTTAACGTTGCCGGTGCCGGCGATCACGTGGTCGCAAGCTCTGCCATCTACGGCGGTACCTACAACCTGCTTGCCCATACCATGGGCCGCATGGGGCTGACCTGCACCTTCGTTGCTCCCGACTGCACCGATGAGGAGCTCGAGGCAGCCTTCCAGCCCAACACCAAGCTCGTCTTTGGCGAGACCATCGCCAACCCCGCCCTTGCCGTGCTCGATATTGAGCGCTTTGCCAAGGCCGCGCACGACCACGGCGTGCCGCTGATGGTCGACAACACCTTCCCGACGCCCGTGATGTGCCGTCCCTTTGAGTGGGGCGCCGACATCGTCACGCACTCCACCACCAAGTACATGGATGGCCATGCGGCCTACCTGGGTGGTGTGATCGTCGACCACGGTCAGTTTGACTGGATGGCTCATGCGGACAAGTTCCCGGGTCTCACCACGCCCGACGAGAGCTACCACGGCGTGACCTATGCCGAGAAGTTCGGTCGCGAGGGTGCCTTCATTACCAAGGCCACCGCGCAGCTCATGCGCGACCTCGGCCCCATGCAGAACCCTCAGGCGGCCTTCTTCCTGAACAGCTCGCTCGAGAGCCTGCATGTGCGCATGCCGCGTCATTGTGAGAACGGCCTGGCCGTTGCCAAGTTCCTGCAGAGCCACCCCAAGGTGCGCTTCGTGAGCTATCCGGGCCTGGAGGGTGACAAGTACTACGACATGGCTCAGAAGTACATGCCCAACGGTACTTGCGGCGTCGTGAGCTTTGGCTTTAACGGTGGTCGCGCGGCGGCTGAGACCTTTATGAAGAGCCTTAAGCTCGCCCAGATCGCTACGCACGTGGCCGATGCGCGCACCTGCTGCTTGCATCCGGCAAACGCCACCCATCGCCAGATGAACGACGAGGAACTCATCGCCTGTGGCATCTCCGCCGACATGGTGCGCCTGTCGTGCGGCCTCGAGGACACGGCCGACCTGATTGCCGACCTTGAGCAGGCACTCGAGCAGTGCTAGGCTAGCGTTCGCATAAGGCGCCGATGCTGGCAGAAAGCTTCGGCGACCTTTCGTTCCGATTCCGTAGGCGGGACCCCAATCGCGGCTGTTTGCAGGCGATTGGGGCCCCGTTTTTTTGCGTTGGGCCACTCGAAAGGATGGATATGGACAAAACTGCAGAGCAGCTGCGCCGCGAGCACATTGCCCTAGAGGGCGACACCCATGGCAAGAACAAATGGGCGATTCTGTTTACCGTGCTCATCATGACGTTTATGGCGTGCCTGGATTCGACCGTCGTGACCGTGGCGTTGCCCGTGATGCAAAAGGAGCTGGGCGTGGGCCTCGACCGCATCCAGCTGGTGAGCTCGGTGTATTTGCTCGCGACGTGCGTGGCCATGTTGCCGTTTGGCCGCCTGGGCGACGTGCGCGGCAAGGTGGGCGTATTCCAGCTGGGCGTTATCGTCTTTACGGTCGGTTCGCTGCTTTGCGGCCTGTCGGGTTCGCTCGAGGTTCTTATCCTGGCACGCATTGTTCAGGGCGTCGGTTGCGCGGCGGCCATGGCCAACAACATGGGCATCATCACCGAGTCGTTTCCGGCGCGCGAGCGCGGTCGTGCCATGGGTATTCTCGCGACCTTCGTGGCCCTCGGCATGATGTGTGGCCCCGTGCTCGGCGGCATGCTGGTGGCACGCTTTCCCTGGGAGAGCATCTTCCTCATCAACCTGCCCATTGGCGTCATCTCGTTTATCGTGGGGCTTTACACACTGCCGCATGTTAAGCCGGAGGCCGGCGAGCGCCCCATGTCGCTGGCGGAGGCCGCGCGTCGCTGCTTTGCCAATTCTGCCTTCACCATCAACCTTGCCTGTATGCTCATCGTGTTCGTTGGCATCGGCGCATCCGAGTTTATCCTGCCGTTCTATTTTCAGGACGCCCATGGTTTTGGTTCCGACATCTCTGGACTGCTCTTTTTGGCACTACCGATGGTGAATGCCTTCATCGGCCCGCTTTCGGGTACGGTTTCGGACCGTGTCGGCTGCGAGGGTCCTACGGCGGTTGGCCTGGGCGTGTACGTGTGCGGTCTCTTTGCGGTAAGCACGCTCGACGAGCACTCTTCTATCCCTGTGATCGTGTGCTGCGTCGCATTTATGTCCTGCGGTACGTCGATTTTCCAGAGCCCCAATAACTCGTTGTATATGGGCTCGGCTCCGCGCGAAGCGCTCGGCTTTGCGGGCAGCCTGGGCAGCTTGGCGCGCTATGCCGGCATGGCACTCGGCATTACGGTGGCGTCGAATGTCCTGTATGGGCAGATGAGCGTGGCGATGGGCGAGGCCGTGACCAGTATTGTTGCAGGTCGTCCGGATGTGTTCCTGTTTGGCTTTCGCTCGGTGTTCTACGTGCTTATGGCTGTGGCCGCTGTGGGTTTTGCGCTCGCCATGGTACGTTTGGTGAGGATGCGTGCCCGCCATTAGCATGTGGGGGGTGTTCCTATAGTTTTGTCAACTGGGCAATGCTGTTTTCGAGATTGAATC
>URCU01000118.1:0-6567 GCA_900546425.1 uncultured Collinsella sp.
GTCTCGTGGGCTCGGAGATGTGTATAAGAGACAGATCAACGTACTGCTCTTTAAACTCGAGGGCCAGATTATCCAGCGCCACCCCGAGTTCGACATGACCGACCGCCTGCTGCTCGACAAGATCGACCACGACGCCGGCACGGTCACGCTTGCCGACGGCAGCGTGTGGCCGCTCACGACCAACGACTTCCCCACCGTCGACCCGACGGACCCCTACACGCTCACGCCCCAGGAGCAACACATCATCGACAAGCTCGTGTCCGAGTTTGTCACCGCCGATCACCTGCATCGCCATATCGATTTCCTCTATACCCACGGCTCCATGTATAAGGTCGCCAACGGCAATCTGCTGTTCCACGGCTGCGTGCCGCTCAACGAAGACGGCACCTTTAGCAGCATGAACTGCCTGGGTACCTGGCACGCCGGCCGCGATTATCTCGATTTTTGCGACCGCATCGCCCGCCGCGCCTGGCGCGTGGGCGACCGCGACGCCCTCGACTGGATGTGGTACCTGTGGATCGGCTTTAACTCACCCGCCAGCGGACGCCTGGTGCGTACCTTTGAGCGCGCCTACATCGCCGATAAGAGCACCTGGGCCGAGCCGATGGACCCGTACTTTACGCTTACCAAGTCGCCCTCGGTCTGCGACGACATCATGCGCGAGTTCGGCGTTGCCCCCATGGCCTGCTCGCCGACCGGACACATCATCAACGGCCATACGCCCGTCAAGACCACCAAGGGCGAGCAGCCCATCCGCGCCGAGGGCAAGCTGCTGGTCATCGATGGCGGCTTCTGCCGCGCCTACCATCCCAAGACGGGCATCGCCGGCTACACCCTTATCTCGAGCTCACGCGGCTGCCGCCTCAAGTCACACCGGGCCTTTACCACGGTTGCCGAGGCACTTACCCGCAACGTGGACATCGAGAGCGAGACCAACCGTTTTGACCAGGCCGACCGTCGCCGCATGGTGAGCGACACCGATACCGGTGCCAAGATCCGCAGCCAGATCCAGGACCTACGCCAACTGCTCGATGCATATAGAAACGGTGCTATCGAGGAGCGCGCCTAGCCCCGCCTGCGGGGATTGGCTAAACTTGCTGAGTTCGTCATCCCCACGGCGCTCCGGCGCCACCCTAAGGCAGGTACCATGCAAAAGCTCCTTGCGCAGATCATGAAGTTTGGCGTCGTCGGCGTCGTCGCCACGGTCATCGACTTTGGCATCATGAATCTGCTCCACTACGGCCTGAGCCTTAACATCCTGATCGCCAATACCAGCGGCTTTATCGTCTCGCTCATCTTTAACTACGTCGCGAGCATGAAGTACGTGTTTGCGCACAAGGAGGGCATGAGCCGCCGCCGCGAGTTCATCATCTTTGTCGTGCTGTCCGTGATCGGCTTGGCTCTCAACGACGGTATCGTGCTGGCCCTCAACGCCGGCCTGGGGCTCGAGGCCAATATCGCCAAGATTTGCGCCACCGCACTGGTCATGGTCTACAACTTTGTGACCCGAAAGATCTTCCTGGAGGGCGAGGAGACCAAGTAGCTCGGCCCCCTCGTTGCACCACGGGGCCCACGGACGACGTGCGTCGAGCGCTGCGTTGTTCGTGGGCCCCGCTCGTTTACGGAAGGATTTGCGTCGTTTGCGGATTGTCTCTTGCAAATTTGGCGAGTTCGTATAGTTCTTGGCAAAGCCCTTACGTTTCCCTTGCAAAAGCCGTAAAGTATCCTCTGCTCGATTCGTCAACGCATTGGATGTGATTACGTGCGCAAGGCACTGGCACAACCTCATACCAAGCAGTTCCTCAAGTTCGCTGTCGTGGGTCTTATCTCCTTTGGCATCGACTGGGGCATGCTCATTGCACTCGTCGAGCTGTTCCACCTCGACTTTTTGATGAGCACCACGATCTCGTTTATCACGTCCGTCGTGGTTAACTACTGGCTCAGCATGAAGTACGTGTTCGACCATCGCGAGGGCATGAGCCGCAAGCGCGAGTTCACGATCTTCACCATCCTGTCGGTAATTGGTTTGGGCCTCAACGACCTGTACATGTTCGTGGGCGTCACGTTTTTGAGCATCGGCTACCAGGCCATGAAGGCCATCGCCACGTTCCTGGTCACCTGGTACAACTACTTTAGCCGTCGCTTTTTCCTCGAGGGCGCGCAGTCGTAGTTTGTGCGACATTTGCTTGAATGTATAACCGGTTGGAATTCTCGTTCCAGCCGGTTTTTTGTTTGCAGAGAGACCGGGCGAGCCAGTCCCATTCGCATGAAAAACGGGCGGCCCGGATGTTTGTCCGAACCGCCCGTTTGGCGTGCTATGTCGAGGCCTCTAGCCCGTTACGTAATACCACACGACGGTGTCGCCATTCTTGAGAATGTAATTGCTGCAGGCCGTATTGGGCGTTACGCCGTTGACAGAGTACATCCAGCCGCTCGTGCCGCCGTGCTCCTTCTCGGCCAGGCCGCCGATAGCGGCGACATACGTGCCGTACGACGAGCCGTGCGCATTGACGGAAAGCCCTAGGGCGCACAGAGCGTCGTAGACCGTGGCACCCTCGTTGAAGGTGAACGTACCGCCAGAAGACACAGGATTGCCCACAGCGCTCGATGTGACCGAAACAGCCACCGTGACATAGCCAGACTGCTGCGAGCCGCCCTGATTGCCCGCAGAGGCGTTGCCGCTGTTGGATGCAGACCCACCGCCGGACGCCGAGCCGCTGCCCGAAGAAGAACTCGATCCACCAGCGGATTCCGAGCCCTGTCCGGCAGACGTGCTGCTGGACTTCTTGCCGCCCTTGCCTTCGGACTTCTTCTCCTTCGAATCCTTGTCAGACTTCTTGTCCGAAGATTCAGACTTGTCCTTGGAATCAGATTCATCCGAATCCTTCGACCCGTCCTTCGCATTGTCCGAAGATTTGGAGTCCTTGGGCGCAGCCTTGCCCGAAGCGGTAGTCGAGCCGGAAACCGACGCATCCTTGGCAACGACGCTCTCCCCTGTCACAGCCCGCGCGATCCAATCGATGGACCATGCACTGCCGTCAGAGGGATAGACAAAACCCAGCGACACAACGATCAAAACGATGCAGCCGGCCGTCAGAGCGCCAAGCAGTGCCTTGCGCCGAGGGGCGGACGCCGCCGAAGCGGCGCCCTTTTGCTTTGCATCGTCGAGCTGAATGAACGACGAGTCGGGTTGTTTGGAGTCGGCGTCCTGCGGCTTATTGGACATAGCCCTCACCTACCGACGCTTGGTGAATACGAACACGCCGATGACGGCAAGACCGATCACGCCAGCCGCAACGCCGACGATGGCAAGCGGATTGAAGCCAGACTGCTGCGCGGGAGCCTCAGCGGACTTCTTAGCGGTAGTCGCGGCGGCCGCGCCCGTATCGGACTTGGAGCCGGACTTGCTGGACTTCTTATCAGACTTCTCGCTGTCCTTCTTGTCGGACTTGTCGGAATCCTTCTTGGAATCCTTGCCGTCCTTGGTCTCGGTCTTGGTCGTGGTGGACACCGGCTTTTGGCCCGGAGCAACAGCACCGCCAGTCTGCTGGCCGTTTGTGCCGTTACCGGAGCCAGAACCAGCACCGGCATTACCCGAGCCACCATTGGAGCCAGAGCCACCGTTACCGCCAGGGTTAACGGCATTCTTGACCCACTTGGCATACAGCGTCATATCGGCCGTCACCGCAGCGCTAAAGTCATACGCCTCCGTACAAGCCTCGTCGGTATACCAACCAGCGAAGGTATAGCCCTCGCGTGTCGGATCGGCAGGCTTGGCGATAGAGCCGTTGGCGGCCGTAGTCTGAAAATCGACCTTGGACCCCTCGCCAGCGCTAAACGAAACCTTAACGCCAGCATTCAGCTTGAACAGCGTGCCAGAGTCGTTGATGTAGTACAAGTTGCCCTGGGCATCACAAGCGATTGGCGAGTCACAGTAGTTGTTGTGGCCTGTTGCGCTAAACACACCAGAAGCCCCAGCGTCACCCAACTCGTAACGATATACGCCACCGCCCGAGGTGTAGTTAACGAAATCAGGGCTCTCGCCGTAGTTAACCGTGAAGTAGACATACGCGTCTTCGCCCTGGACGCTCACCAGCGGAGCGCCCTTGATGCCACCAGTGGGAAGCGCAGTGCCATCAGCAGACGAAACCAGCGTCGTTTCAAAGTCGCTGGCCGGATCAATAATCGCTAGCGCAGAGCCGCCAGCAACCTCGCCGCCAACAATCAGCTTGCCATCATACGTCGTAGGCACACACGCGCAGCCAGTAAGGCCAAGGTCAACTACACGCTCCTCGGTAATACGCGAAGCGGCATCCGCATCACGTGAGTCGCCATCAGAAATCGCCAACACGTGCAGCTTGCCGTCGCGCGAGATGAGATAGGCATGGCTGCCGTCAGCCGAAAGCACGCAAGTGGAGTTGACAATCGATCCAACCGAAACACTTCCGAGCACATCGCCCGAAGACTTGCTGAGCATCTCGACGGTACCGGCACTGGTGGGAACCAAGACAAAGTCATCACCCACCGTCGCGCCTGTCCAGTAATAGCCCTCATTGGCATTGACATGCTGCCAGGAAACAGCACCTGTCAGCATGTTAATGCGCGTCAGGTGGCCGTTATTGTACGTACCCTTTCCATAGTCGACATCAACGGTGCCGACATAAAGGTAATTGCCATCAACCGTCAGCTGAGAATTCGACTGAGCAGTCTTGTTCACGGAGTCAGTGACCCAAACCGTTGTGAGCGTGTCAGCCGTCAGGGCCTGGACCGCACCGCCGTCAAGCGGAACGATAACCAAACCGTTCGCATAAATCGGGCGCGAGGTGTAACCGACCGCTTTCTTAAGATTCGACTCGTCAAGGACCTTGCCCGACTCGGCGTCAATCTTTAGCAAACGGTTGTTGACGGCAAGATACACGTTACCGTTCACGACGATAGGTTCACTCGCGTTGGGATACGCCGAACCAGAATACGCCTTCCAATCGAACGTCCAAGAGCTCGCTAGCGCACCCGTAGGCGTCGAAACGTTCTCGACCGCCGCATTGGACTTGCCATCCCAATCGGACTTCCAACCGGACGGACGCGGGGCGCTCGGATTGACTACGACCTCGTCGGGATTGGGAACCGTATCGCCAGCAGCATAAGCCCAGACAATCGTGTCGCCCGATTTGACAACGTAGTCACTATCGAGTTGGGGTCCGGGAACACCGTTAACAAAGAACGACCAGGAGCCCGTCAGTTTGGTGCCATCAAGCGGGGACACGAGACTATGGACATTCCAATAGCCCCCATCATTGAGCATCACGGACTCAATGCCCAAAGCATCAAAGTAGGCGGCAGTGGCGTCCTTGATCGTCGTGCCCTCAACAAACACCTGCGTCGAAGGATCGGTCCAGCGCTGTGCCTTATCGCCCTTCTTGCCGATGATCTCCATCGAGACAGAAACTTGACCGGGCATGGTGCCATCGGAACCATAGACCCAGGTAATCTCATCGCCGGCCTTGAGCGTGTAGTTGCCTGCGCCGACATTGGCCTTCTTGCCGTTGACAAAGAACTGCCAGTATTTCCAGGTACTCTCGTTAACCTGCTCGGTCGAAAGCGTCACGTTCTTATTGAACGGTGACGTCAGAGAATTGAGGAACCAACCGTACGAGCCCTTGCCCGTGTCGGCGCCAATACCGGCCTGCTTAAAGACCTGCTCGGAAAGATCGGCGGCAGTTGTGCCCTCTTCCACCAGCGCGGTCGTAGGCTGAGCCCACGTTTGCTGAGCACCCGAAGCGTCCTGGCCGATAACGGTGCAGCTTACGGAAAGCCGGTCGGTGGGCGCCGGGTCGCCGTACTTGGAGTAGCACCAGACGACAGAGTCGCCCGCCTCGAGCTTGTAGTTGCCAGCGCCCACCGATGCAGCGGCGCCGTTGATGAACAGCTGCCAATAGGCGCCCGTAGCATGGTCGTATGCAAGGGTGCGATCGGCATCGAAAGGCGACGTAATGGAATTGAGCACCCAACCCCAAGAGCCGTTGGGGTCATAGTCGGCCTTGAGGCCGGCCTGCTTAAAGAGCTCCTCGGAAACATCGGCGGCAGTCGAGCCGTTCTTGAGCGTGTACTGCGAAGCGGCAGCCCACGTCTGCTGCTTGCCCTTGGCATCGATGCCAATGACGGAGCACGTCGCTGTGACCTCGGGGCTGTTTTGACCACTCGTGCCCACGACCGTCAACGTTGCCGATACGTCCTGGTTGGCAAGCTTGGCGTACGTGGCATTGTCGGGATAGCGCTCAGCATAGCGAGCGTACTTCTCGCTCGTCAGGCGCGAGGAAACGACAACCTTCGTGTTGTACTGCGGCTGTGTGACCTTGAGATTCTCTGCGGAGACAATAGAGCTGTTGCTCGACTTAAACAGACGCCAATCCTGCCCGGACATCGCGTCATAGCCAGGCAGATCGACCGGCACGACGCCCAAGTCGGTCGAATCGGTCGTTGCCTTGTTGTAGCTCCAGGCAAGGTTGCCGTCAGCATCCAGATACCTGTCTCTTATACACATCTCCGAGCCCACGAGACGCGTAGTAA
>URCU01000119.1:0-6541 GCA_900546425.1 uncultured Collinsella sp.
GTGTTGACCGATCCGACCCCTCAGCGCCGTATATATATCTAGTACTGGGCAAGCGCGAGTGCTGGAAGTGTCACAAAGAGACCTCGGTCGCGGCCTTTGGCATTCCCTATCGAACCGATAACGACGAGAGCATCGCCATCGTGCACGCGCCCAACGAAGCCGGGCACATTGTCATCGACACGGCCAACGCCAACGCGCTCGCCATCGTGCCCGCTGTTGGCTGCGTGCCGGGCGAGATCCGCGACTATCTTTCTAAGCGCTGCGGCTACAAGCCCGTAGGCGCGCGAGCCTCCAAAGCCCCGTCGCTCGGCAACACGTGCACCAGTTGCGACGCGCTGCAAGGCAGCCGCTATCTGTTCGAGGAGCCCTCGTCCCCGTTTGCCCTCACTGCCATCAACAAGCTGCCGGCACTGGAGTTTGTGCGCGTCGAGGTTGCCGGCGTCTTTGGCGTCCCGGCCACGCGCACCGACTTTGACCAGGCGCTCTTTACCTGGGCACGCGACCATCACGCCGAGTTCCACAAGCAGCTCGGTGAGGGGATTTATTTGTAGGGACGGAGAGGCCTTCACAGTCAGCTCCTCCGCATCACCTATCCCTCGTCGCCGGCGTCGTACACGATATCGAGGCCACAAACAGGGCATTTCTCCGGATACACCGGCATATGAACGCCTGTCCGTTTTCTCACTTCGTCGCTGAGCCTGTCGCGCGCATCGATGAACCGAATGTCGAGACACGGTATTTGCGAGCCGCAGCAAGGGCAGGCGACGACAAACGACCCGCGATCAACCTCTACGCTCGGAAACATATTGTTGTCGATAAGGGCACACGGCAGTTTTCCGTACTTCCCCATCGCAATATCGCCTCGCCAGCTCATACACGCTCCCCTCTCGCTATACAAATCAGGAAGAGCATGCACCGGCGGGCGTGCGCGAGATTGCATCGCCACGCGATCCGATCAAACAACACGATCGTCAAAGAATGCCAAAGCCAAATACGCTAATACGGCAGAAGCCCCGCCTTTTCACGCTTCTTTTCCGAGCGATCGAACTCAATGCGATGGGCCTCAAGAAACACCGTATTGGGTCGCCACTGACGCTCATTCGGCTGCCTTAGCGTCGCACCCGCAAAGGAAGCGTAGTCAGTCTTATCCAGCAGGTACGATCCGCACAGCCGATATTCGCCGCAAACAGGCTCAAACGAAATCAGGTGAGCATCAAATAGGGAATGAAGGTCGCGCCGAAGCAGAATGCCGTTGCTGGCAACCTGCGATTTGGGTCCCGAGTAATTCTCGATATGCGCAGCCTCCAGAGCTTCGCTGACGCCGCAGTCCGACACCGCGCAACGGCCGTCATAGGCGGCAACGAGCTGTTTGCGGAACCATTGTTGCCCCAATCGCTCGCGCCTTAACGCATAGCGGACCTTTTCGCCGTCGGTCGCACCCTGTCCGGCAAACTCAATATCGACGGGCATGCGCTTCAGATAACTCATGTCGGGCGCAAAACGAGGGTCCGGCCCGCCTTTATGAACAGGACCGTGCAGAACAAACCATCCGTTTTCGGGCTCGAACCGCTCAACAAACGCAAGGCCGAGCACCTTATAGCCCACCTCGGTTGCAAATATGACTCCGACTGGAACGCCGCATTCCATGCAGTTGAGCATTTTACGGTTGTAATTCTGGTCTCGAAAACCAACGGTACCCGGCGCTTGAACCGAGTACTTAATGACCCACGTACCATCGTCCAAATAGAGCGGAGGCACATCGGTGTAGAAGCTCTTTTTAGAGTTATGGACCGAAAGCGCAAAGATCTTATTGGGATCTTGCTTCACCCGATCCTGGCCCGGCCAGAAGATCCCTGAATCCCGCGTTACGGGAAAGAAGTCCGAGCCAATTCTCAAACGATACTGATACTGAGGGCTATCTTCCTTGGTGTGGTGCGGAAGGCTGGTCCAAACGCCGCCGCGCTGCTCCTCACCCAGAAACCACTCCCATGCCTCAACGTATTCAGAAGGCACGAGACTGCAGGCACGGTCATAGCTTGGTCCATCCATCAACGGAACAGCAAGGTCAATGTCGTTCATCGCCAGCACCTACAACCATACGAACGCGAGTCATGCCCCTCAATAATATGACCGAGAGTCAATTATTACGAGATCTCATTCCGCGATCGGCACATCGTTGATGCTCTCGGTTTGCCGCTGGCGCGCTCGTACCCCGCTACCCCACTCCCCTGTATACTGATGTAGCACGTGTTTCATCCGGGCTTGTTGGACCGGATTGTTCATGGGAGGGTCTTATGGCTGCTTCGAATCCGCCTAAGGGGAGCGTTTCTTCTTCGTCCATCAAGCCGGTTACGCGCAAGGCCGTGCGCTGCCAGCGCGAGGTCGCTTGGCTTGTCACGCAGGCGGCGGGCAGGCTTGTGGCGACCACTCAGGACGTCAATGCGCCTACACCGAGCTTTGTGTTAGCAGCGGCGCTGGATTTTGTGCGCCAATTGGAGCTTGCCGAACAGGATGCCAACGGCCACCTCGACTACCAGAATGTTATGGCGCCCGACCTGCAAACGTTCTGCCACATGGCCAAGTTGCCCGCCGCGCCCAATGCGCTTTCGGACGCAGGCTACATGTTTACGCTTTCGGGCGCGGACCTTATCCGCGACATCTATGCATACTGCAGCGAGCTCGCCGAGCGCCACGTCTTTGACGCGGCAGAAGTCAAACCGGGATATGTCATCAAGCTGGTTCTTAGGCTGTTCTTGATGGACGGGTTCGGGGCCATGCCGGCGTAAGCCGAGTCTTCAGCATCACCGTCGACTGAGCAACAACCGCTTTACCTTAGTGGGCGCCAATTGAGGGTCGATTATTGGGTCGCCTCGTCCACTAACGCATTTATTCCACGCGCTCTGACAGTCGATACTTGCGGTTGCGGCTCGTCGCCGGCGCCGTGGGCTCAAGCTCGCCTTGAGCAATGAGCGCGTTGACGCGCGACCTAACCTGGGAAATTGTAAGCCCCGTGCGTTCTGCCAGCTCACGCGTCCCCAGCTCGCCGTAGTGTTTGAGTGCCGTCACAATTAAGCCCCCGCCATGATCGACCGGCTCGATCTTTGAACGGTAAAGTACGACCTTGAACCGATCGAACCCCGGGCAGAACAGGGGCTCGGCCAGACCATGCGCGCGCATGGCATCGATCATCATCGGGATGCCCGAGCCATTGCCCTCAGCCGGCGAACCTGCGCCATCCGGCAGCGGGACAATCGACATGAGTTTCACGAGCGTCGCGTTACGGCATCGGGAGCTGCCGTCAAACAAGTTCTCGCGAGTCTTTCCCCCGTAAAGGCCGCCAGGATTCGTCACCTCGACACGATCGTCAAAGACGTCGACGGCAATCGATTGTCCACAGAACCGATCCCCGTATTCTCGATGGATTACGGCGTTGGCGATTGCCTCGCGCAGAACCTCCTCAGGAATCTCCAGCGAGTCGACACGCGAGACGCCTTGGACGGTCGAGGTTCGCCGCAAATTCTTGGCGACGGCCGCGACAGCATCCGAAATCATCTCGCCCAACGTTCCCTCACAGATTGTGCGGTCCATGAACCTCAGCGACCCCGCCGTGCCTTTCCGGGTCCCCGCATAGACAGCCATGTCGATAAAGAGCTTGGGATAAAACTGCTGAGGGTAGGTGCCCGCAACTAGTAGTCCAGCCTTGGTGACATTGCCCTGGGAATCAAGGAAATTTAGGCGCTCCAGCTTCGTTTGTTTGTCCGGCGCGCCGCGCATTGCCCGAGGCGTCAACGAGAAAGCCCGATCTATCGTACGGTCGACCAGCGCCTCGTCGAGATCGTCCGCGCCCGCGCCCGCCACCGCGTCGCGATCGCTCGGAGTCGCTCGACCGTATGACGCCAATGCGAGCACCTCGGTCGACGAAAGCGGGACATCTTTGTCATCGATGCGTTTGTAGCTGCCGCCTTGAGCGCCCCGCTCTATGACATAACAAGGCTTGCTCGACGGGTCGAGCTCCTCAATCGTGATAACGAGAACCACGGTGCCCCGAAGCTCCACGCGTTCAATGGTGTATTTGGGCGGATTGGCCAGTTTTCCGCGACCGCCGGCATCACCCATGCCCGCTACGAATTGGTTGAGCACCTTCTCGGTCTCAAAGTTCTCAACCGGGACAAAGCCCGCGCGCTCGCTCACGCCGAGCACGATAATTCCGCCAGCGGTATTCGCGAATGCGCTAACCGTTTCCCATACGTCGCGGGAAAGCGTCGTGGCGCTCTCCTTGACCTCGACGTTAAGATCGTCCGAGCCCATGCGCCTTAAAGACTCGAGCAGACCGGTCAGCTCGTTTTCGTTCATCTGCATGTCCTTTCGCTCGGCCCGGCGGAGAATGCCACGAATAGATTTCCTTCGTCTCTCAGTTATCTCTCGTAATTATCTCTCATCTTTCTGCTATCTCTCATATTAGAGATAAGTGAGAGATGAAAGAAAAGATGTCTGCCATCTGTTTCATTTAAACATGTTTTTGCTGGTAGAACAATCAGTATTGAGACAACACCATGATTGCTTGTCTCCTTGCTGCTCAGTTATCTCTCATATTTATCTCTCGTCTTTCAGTTATCTCTCGTATTAGTGACGAATGAGAGATGAGAGATACGTGAGTGATGCATGAGCCTGGACTATTGGACAATCGGAAAATCCCTCAAACAAAAAAACGGGGCTGGCCTTACGCCGAGCCCCGTTTTCAAACGGTCAGTTAGTTATCCAACGCGCGAGCATAGCAGTCAACATTACGCCGCCGCGAACACTCCCAAGCCCGTTCCGATGATGCAGATCGCAAAGATGCCCAAGATGATCCAAATGGTCTTGACGCCCTTTTTGTACAGGGCGACGCAGGCAAAGGTTGCCAGCAAGGGCAGCAGACCGGGGAAGATCGAATCGAACAGATCCTGCAGGACAATCTCCGAACCACCCACGTCAAAGGTCAAAGCAGTGGACAGTGAGACCTGTGCCGCAATCATGGCGCCGATAACGGTCATTCCGAGGACACCGGCAGCATGCGTCATGCGAGACATAAGGTTGTTCTCTTCGGACTGCTGCAGGAACTTGGTTCCCAGGTCGTATCCCAGATGAGCGGCGACGATACGCGTTGCAAAGTTAATCACAGAGTAGATGAGCGCGTACACGATGGGGCCGAGCGGGTTGCCCGTCGAAGCGATGCCGATACCAATGCCGGCGGCGACCACGCGGAACGTACCCCAGTAGAACGAATCGCCGATGCCGGAAAGCGGTCCCATGAGGCCGACCTTCATGGCGTTAATCGAGGACGTGTCAAAGTTCTTATCGGCAGCCGCCTGCTCTTCCATCGAAACCGTTAGGCCGGCTACAAACGGAAGCACATGAGGCGTGATGTTAAAGAACTCGGTATGGCGATCGAGCGCCGCATAGTAATCGTCGTCGTTGGGATAGATCTTTCGCAGGGGCTTCTGAATGGTGTACATGAAGCCCATTGCCATCATCTTGTCGTACGACTGCGAGCACTGGCTCGTAAACTGGCGAAGGAACATGCTCCGATACATATCGGGGCTCATAATCGCGTCCTTCTTGGCCTCTTTGAGGTCGGTGTTCTGGGTAGCCATTAGAAGTCCTCCTCTTCATCTGCAGCAACCGTCTGCGGACCGGACGAGCCCTCGCGGAAGGCCAGGAGCAGTGCGACGCAAATGGCAGCTGCGGCGACGCCGATAACGTCCATCTTGAGGTAGATGACCATAATGAATCCCAGGAACAGCCAAGGAAGCAGCTTGTTATCGCCCATGGTCCTAATAAGAAGTGCGAAGCCGATGCAGACCATGACGCCGGATGCAACGTTGAGGCCGTCCATCACAAACTGCGGAATCGCGTTGAGCGCATTGTTGATGAGGTCGGCACCAAAGAACAGCGAGCAAAACACCAGCAGTGCAGACGGAATGCCAATCGACAGCGGCACGACGGTCAGATGGTACAGGTTCGCCTTGGCAAGATCGCGATTTGCCAGAGCGGTCTCAATCTTCTTGCAGGCAAAGGCACCCGGAACGGCGTAGCAGAAGTTGCGCCACACCTGAAGGAAGACGGAGACGGGAAGGGCGAGCGCGACGGCAGTTGCCGTGCCCGTACCCGTAATGACGGCAAACGCGCAGCCAAGCACGCCGGAGGCATAGACCTCGGGAGGAACCGCCGCGCCGACCATGATAGCGCCCATGAACATGGACTCCAAAGCAGCGCCGACGATAACTCCCTGCTGGACATCGCCAAGGATCAAGCCGACAAACAGGCTCGTAAACAGCGGACGACCAAGCATCGTAATGCCAAATGCTTGCTCGTTCATAGACGCCATAATGCGACCAGCGCAACTAGGAGGTACTGGGCAACTATTCTGATTAACCCCAGAAATAAGCCTGCAGGCGAGACGTTCAGAACAGCTCGCCTGCAGGCAACAGCAGCAATTTGAAAGGATTAGTAGTTCATCTGGTGGTAGTAGCGACGCGTGGTGAGCGGGTGGTTGCGGACG